>JBBRLA010000057.1:0-21059 GCA_038231615.1 Polyangia bacterium
CATGGCTCTTGGCCCTTCTTGTTCTCGGGCCGCAGGATCGGCAGGAGCAGCGGGTTCAGCATGTAGCGCGGCTGTCCCTTCTCGTCGCGGTACTGGAGCACGCGCCGGGTCTCCAGCAGCACGAGATCGTCGTCGGTCGCCAACAGGAAGGGCACGTCATAGGCCATTCTGATGAGCTTACGTTTACCGCCCTCATCGACCCCAAAGAGCAGCTTTTGCCCTGCCTGCACCGCGGCCAAGTCCACATGCTCCGCCGTGATGGTGGGCGATTCCTTATAATAGGCTTGGCGCGCCGCCCCATGCGCCAGCCCGATCAGATCGCGGAGCACCCCGCCCGACAGGTCGATGAGGCGGTCCATCGCGGAGTCTGCGAGCAAGTCGGCTGGGATGCGCGCGTGCAAGACCTCGTGCAAAAACGCTCTGCCGCCGGGGCTGCCCGCGACGTCGATGTCCCACAGGAACGAATACTGATCGTGGAAATACCGCACGATCCTGCGCTCCGCGCCATACAGGGCGCTGAGCGGTGCGACTGCCACCACGCCGACTCCGACCCTCTGTAGGGCGGCGATGTCTTCCTGGAAGAGGCTGGTAAGCACCTTCAGGTCCTGCACTCGATCGAGGGAGTCGAAAAGCACAACGACCTGCTGGTTCAGCGTAGCCAGAATGTGCGTGATCGACTGGCCAGCCTTGAGAACCTGCCAGTCATTGGGTCCAGGTCCCTTCAGAATGCCCTTTTTCCACCGTATGCGGTCGTCCGGATCCCGGTAGGGGTCTTTTTCGACCCATTCCCCATGCGCCAGGTCGGTAATTGTGTCCACCGAGGGGCGCAACTCCGCCTGTTGGGCCTCGGTGAGCAGCATGACCAACCTTACCCCGATCAGGCTGATCAGGACACCTGGCCGCAGCCGCTCTAACTCCTGCTCATTGGCCACATCTATATAGAAAGCCCGCACATCCGGGCTCTTGCCGAGCTTCTGCTGGGCGATGAGCAACTCGGTGGTCTTCCCAGAGCCGATCCCGCCGACCAGGAGGTGCGCCGAGCTGGGCTCCAACTCCAGGGCCGCGGCGAGTTCGTCAGCCAACGAGTGGGGCCGGGGGACGTAGAGCCCCTTGTCGATGACCGTGCCGGGCGCCATGGCGACGTTCAGCCGTGCCAGGCAGCGCCGATAGGTCTCGAGCAGGGTCGCGCTCTTCGTCGAAGGGTCCATCAAGAACCAGAGCCTACCACAGCGCAGCCTCGCCGACCTGTCGAGGTTAGGGAGATCGCATCGTCAGCAGGACCAAGGTCCTCGACTGAGCGCGGCGAAGGCGTTGCGCCCTGTCCGGTCGCTCAGGCCCTGGGCAGATGCCACTGCCGAAGTTCGATGGGCTTGCCGTCGGGGTCGCGGATCTCCGCTCGGGTGTACTGCTCGATCCGGACTGGGCCCCAGGAGGGCTCGATGCCCCTGGTCTTCAGGTGCTCAAACGCCTTGCCCATGTCCTCCACTTCCAGCGCCATCATGCGGTAGCCGAGCTGCAGCTTCTGCGGCGCCGCCTCGACCGGCATGCCGCTGTACGTCAAGAGCTCGATCCCGGTGCCGCCCAGGTCGAGGTACACGATGCCGAGCGAGGCCCCGCCGGGCAGCGGGAGCTGCTGGCGCAGGCTCACCTTGAAGCCCAGCACCTCCCGCCAGGAGAGCCGGGCTACCTCCCTACATACCCGACCATGATCCTCGCAAGCAGCTCCTCCGGCGTTCCATGATCCGGGTCCCGCGGGTCCCAATCCTCATCGGCCCATCGATATGGGTGGTGTTCCCACTCGTCGCCTGATACGTGGCGGAGTCTGCCGAGCGGCGTGTGATTCGACGGCGAAGGCGGAGAGGTCGGTGCGCAGCCTGGCCCGCATCCAAGCGGGTGCCGCACTACCTCAATGTAGAGGTAGCTCTGCTGGGCCACGATGAAAAGGGTGAAGTCTTGGTTGAATTCCATCTCGACAAAGGCCGCGAGGAGGCGCTTCGTCACCGACGACACGACGTTGGACGGAATCGTTGTCTTGCCCGGCGTGCCGGGCTTCTTCCTACGTGCCACGTCTTCTCCCTCATCGCTGGGACAGGCCACTGCGACAAAGCCGGCGGGGGGAAGGGGGATGGGCGACCCTTCACTCAGGGACGATGGGGAGGTGGTGCGACGGGGTGCCCGGCGCCAGCGCCATGGAACCCTGGAGGGGCCCCGGGGGTGCCGCCCGCCGCCGGGGGAGGCGTGCCGCCCTGGCGCGGGGGAGGGGCGCCGCCGCCTTGGCGCGGGGGAGGGGCCGGCGGGGGAGCGCCACCGCCCCAGCGAGGAGGCGGAGCGCCACCGCCATTGTAGATCGGGGCGGGCGGAGGAGCGCCGCCGCCGCGGTAGATAGGCGCCGGGGCGGGCACGCCGCGGTAGATGGGCGCCGGGGCGGGCACGCCGCGGTAGATGGGCGCCGGGGCGGGCACGCCGCGGTAGACCGGGGCCGGGATGTTGCCGCGGTAGGCCGGGGCCGGCGGGGGGACGTAGCTGCGACCGCCGTAGAAGTAGGGCCGGGAGGTCGCCACCGGAGGCACCGTGCCGCGGTAGATGGGCTCGGGGCGGGTGCGGTAGTAGCGGAACCCGACGTAGTTGCTGCGGTAGTAGTTGTGGAAGTAGCCGTAGTACCAGTTGCGGTGCTGGTAGTATTCCTGCGGCCAGCCGCCGGTATAGACGTAATAGCCTCCCGACGAGGTGTAGTAGGGGGCGTACTCTTCTGCCGGCGGGTAGTAGTGGCGGTGGGGCCAGCTCATGTAGCAGAAGCCGCCGCCGAACGAGAAGGAGATGGGGTGCTCGCCGCGATACCAGTAGAGCGCCTGGTGGTACCCGAAGTCGGCCGGGTCGCCGATAAAGTAATACAGGCCGTTCACCTGGCGGAACAGATAGGCGTCGAAGGGCGGATAGGGGTGCGAGTGGGGGCCCTGGGTGTAGTCGAAGCCCGAGCCGTATTCATAGGGGATGGGGTGCGGACCGCCGTAGTTGTACTGGGCGTTGTAGACCGGCGCGGGCGGGGGCACGTTGCCCGGGCCCGGGGCGTAGGCGCCGGGGTCGTCACCCGGCTGGTAGGCCGGGGGCTGCTCGACGGGGGGAGCGCCGGGATCATCGGGATATTGCGCCAGTGCCGTCGCCGGAAGGGCGAACCAGGCGCAGACCGCAAGGAGCAGGAACAAGGACCGAACACGCATCAGGGGGCCTCCGGTTGCTCTTCGAGGGTAGCATAGAGGTCGGGCCCGCACCCGTGAAAGTGGGCCGTCGGCGTCAAGGCTTTGGGGTGGCGCTGGACGGCGATGTCGCGGTCATCCAGGAGTAATCCGGCTTGCGGTCGAAGTGGTGCTCGGCGTCGATGAAACGCACCGTGCCCGACTTGGAGCGCATCACCACTGACTGGGTGGTGGCGCCGCCGCCGAAGAAGTGCACGCCCTTGAGCAGACTGCCATCGGTGACCCCGGTGGCGGCGAACATCACCTGCCCCGAGGCCAGCTCATCCAGGCGGTACACGTGGTCGTGATCGCGGATGCCCATCGCCTCGGCCCGGCGGCGCTCGTCGTCGTTTCTGTACTGGAGCAGGCCCAGCATGTCGCCGCCGACGCAGCGGATCGCCGCGGCGGCCAGCACCCCCTCGGGGGCGCCGCCGGTGCCCAGAAGGACATCGATGCCGGTGGTGGCCTTGGTGGTGGCGATGGCCGCGGCCACGTCGCCATCGGTGATCAGGCGGATGCGCGCCCCGGCGCGGCGCACCTCGTCGATCAGTTCCTGGTGGCGGTCGCGGTCCAGGATGATGGCGGTCAGGTCATCTACCCGGCAGCGCTTGGCCTCGGCGATGGCGGAGAGGTTCCAGGTGGGGCTTTTCCTCAGATCGATGGCCCCCCGGGCGACGGGGCCCACGGCGATCTTCTTCATATAGGTGTCGGGGGCGTTGAGGAACTTGCCGTCCTCGGCGATGGCGATGACGGCGATGGAGTCGGGGGAACCGGTGGCGCACAGGTTGGTGCCTTCCAGCGGGTCCACGGCGATGTCTACCCGGGGGGCGGCCTCGGCGCTTTGGGCCCAGCCGGCACCCACCTGTTCGCCGATGAAGAGCATGGGCGCCTCGTCGCGCTCGCCCTCGCCGATGACCACCGTGCCGCGGACCTGGACCGAGTCGAAGGCACGGCGCATGGCGTCCACCGCCGCCTGGTCGGCCCCCTTGCGATCGCCACGCCCCATGGTGCGCCCCGCGGCCAGGGCCGCCGCCTCGGTGACGCGGACCATCTCCAGTGCCAGGTTCCTGTCCATGTGCGGATCCTTCTTTCTTCTACGGGTTCGGTTCGTGCAAGGGGGTTGCGTGCGCGGTCAGAAGCGCCAGCAGGTCCGCGGGGACGCGCCGCACCTTGCCGTCGCGCCCGACGCAGGCGTGGCGGGTGGTGCCGGTGACCAGCAGGGCCTGGTCGGGTTGGCGGCGGACCTCGTAGTGGAAAAATACCCGTGCCGGGCGCGGGGGGTCGATGCGGGCGTGGAGTTCCAGCAAGTCATCGTAGCGGGCGGGACGCAGGTAGCGCACGTGGGTCTCGTAGACCGGCATCATCACGCCGCCCGCCTCGATCTCGGTATAGGCCCGGCCGCGCTGGCGCAGCCACTCGGCGCGGGCCTGCTCAAACCAGCGCAGAGCGACCGCGTGGTTGGCCACGCCCATCTGGTCGGTATCCGCGTAAAGCACCCGCACCGTGCAAATCATCGGGCGGAAGCTAGCAGATCGAGGGGGGCGGCGGAAGTCTAGATAAACTCGCGCGAGTAACGCGCGGTGGGGGGAGGCTCATCGAGCTTGCTCGATGTGGGCCCACGCGCCCCGGCGAATGCCGGGGCGTGGGGAGGGGGACGGGAACGTCCCCCCCTGACAGTAAGGGCTGGAAATAATAGGCCGGGGGCGAGACTATCCGCCCGATGCGCGTGCATGCCTTGCCGCTCTTCGTCGGCACCCTTTGCGTTTTGACGGTGGCCTATCGTTTTTACTCGGCCTTTCTGGCCGCCAAGGTGCTGTCCCTGGACCCCGATAGGCCGACCCCGGCCCATCAGTTTCGCGACGGCAAGGACTACCTGCCGACCCACCGCTACGTGCTCTTCGGCCACCACTTCGCCGCCATCACTGGCGCCGGGCCCTTGATCGGGCCGGTGCTGGCCGCGCAGTTCGGCTTCTTGCCGGGCCTTCTGTGGATCCTCGTCGGAGTGACCCTGGGCGGGGCAGTCCACGATTTTGTCATTCTGTCGGCCAGCGTGCGCCGGGGCGGCCGGTCCCTGGCCGAGATCGCCCGCTTGGAGCTGGGGCCGCTGGCCGGGATCATCGCCTCCATCGCCATCTTCTTCACCGTCACCATCGCCATCGCGGCCATGGGCTTCTCGGTGATCAAGATCCTGGAAGGCAGCCCGTGGGCCACCTTCACCATCGGCATGACCATCCCCATCGCCCTCTTGATGGGCGTGCTCATGCGCGGAGGGGCCCGGCTGGCCCAGATTTCGGCCCTGGGGGTGCTGCTGCTGGTGATGGCGGTGATCTTCGGCCATACGGTGGCGGCCTCGTTGCTGGGGCACGCCCTGACGCTGCACTTTCACACCCTGGTGTACCTGATCGCCGCCTACGGCTTCTGCGCGTCCGTGCTACCGGTGTGGCTTTTGCTGGTGCCGCGGGACTACCTGTCCTCGTACATGAAGATCGGGACGATCTTCTTTCTGGTCGTCGGGATCATGATCATCAACCCCGAGCTGCGCATGGAGGCGGTGACGCAATACGTCCACGGCGGCGGCCCGATCATCAAGGGCAAGGTCTTTCCCTTTGTCTTCATCACCGTGGCCTGCGGGGCCATCAGCGGCTTCCATTCGCTGATTGCCTCGGGCACCACCCCCAAGATGATCGATCGTGAGACCGACTGCCGCCTGATCGGCTACGGGGCCATGCTGATGGAGGGGCTGGTCGGGGTGACCTCGCTGGTGGCGGCCTCGTGTCTGTTCCCGGCGGATTACTTCGCCATCAATGTCTCGCCGGCGATTTTTGCCAAGCTGGGAATCTCCCCGGTGCAGATCGACCAGCTTTCCCGGCTCCTGGGGGAGGACCTGCGCGGACGCACCGGAGGGTCGGTATCGCTGGCCGCGGGGATGGCGCAGATTTTTGCCCAGTTCCCGGCGTTCCGGGCGCTCCTCGACTACTTCTATCACTTCGTGGTGATGTTCGAGGCGGTCTTCATCCTGACCACGGTGGACGCCGGCACCCGGGTGGCGCGCTTCCTGATGCAGGATCTGCTGGGCCGGGCGGACCCTCGCTTTCTGCGCCATGACTGGGCGCCTGGGGTGTTCATCGCCTCGACCCTGGTAGTGGCGGCGTGGGGGACGTTCCTGTACAGCGGCACCATCCAGACGCTCTGGCCGCTTCTGGGCATTGCAAACCAGCTTCTGGCCACCACCGCGCTGGCGGTGGGCAGCGCCTACATCTGGGGGCAGGTCACGGCGCCGGGGGCAGCCAAAGGGCGGCGACACTACGTCCTTTTTACCCTGCTGCCAATGATTTTTGTCGGTGCGACGACGCTGACCGCCGGGTGGATGTCGATCTTCGACATCTTCCTGAAGGCGGAGAACCGTGTGCAGGGAACGATCGATGCCGCGCTGACCGCGTTTCTGATGCTCTGCGCCGGCGCGCTGATCGTGAAGCTTTTCGCGCGTCTAGCGGGGCGCGGCCTTGCCGACGGAAAGTAAGATGTGATACGCGCATCGTTTGACCTTCACGGCGGGCAGCGGTACGGTCTGGATATATGCCCCTTTTCCGCCCTCACAAGAACCCCTTCGTTGGCTGCCTGCTTCTTCTGGCGTGTCTCCTTGTGCCGGGCGCCCTTGGGCTGGCCCGCGCGCAGCCCGCCGGTCCCCGCGTCAGCATCGACTCGTCGCCCCCTGGCGCGGCGATCTATATTGATGGCCGCGAACGCGGGGGGCAGGGCTACACCTCCTCGACCTTCAAGATCCGCCTGTCCCGCGGCCCGCACCGGGTGCTGCTGGAACTGGAGGGCTACAAGTCGCTGGAGCGCCTGATCAACGTGAATCAGGCGGAGCGCTTCGCCTTCCCCCTGGAGCGGGCCCCCGCCAAGCTGGAGGTCAAGTCGCCGGGCACCAACGAGACCGCCCGCGATGGTGTGGTCTTTATCGACGGGGCCCTCGCCGGGCGGGTGCCGGTTCCAGTGGAGGTCCCCTCGGGGCGCCACAAGGTCGAGGTGCGCAAGTCGGGGTACCAGGTCCACAGCGAGGATGTCGAGCTGCGCGCCGGGGAAGCGCGGACCCTGTGGGTGACGCTGACCTTGGAGGTCAAGTCCGGGTCGCTGCTGATCGGCGCGGACACGGAGAAAGCCGACGTCTTCGTCGATGGCACCTCCCGGGGCTCGGCGCCGGTGCTGGTGGACAACCTGCCCGAGGGTGAGCACCTGGTCGAGGTGCGCCGCGTCGATGGGAGCGCCGCGCCGTGGCGGCGCAGCGAGCGGGTGCTGGCGGGGCAGCAGACCAAGCTGATGGCCCACCTGGAGGTGGCGGTGACCACTGGTTCGCTGCTGATCGTCAGCGATGGCGACGCCGACCTGCTGGTCGATGGCACCCCGCGGGGCAAGGTCAACCAGGAGATCCAGAACCTGAGCCCGGGGCAGCACGCCGTCGAGGTCCGCCCCAAGACCGGGCCGGCGATGCGCAAGATCGTCGACATCGAGGCGGGCCGGCAGCACATGGAGCGGATCGATCTGCCCAAGGTTGACCCCCACGGGTCGGCGACACTGCGGATCATCATGGTGAACCCGGTGGAGGGGGCGGAGTACTTCATCAACGGCAAGAAGCTCCCGAACGATTCGGAGATCCTGAGCGATCGGGGCATCAAGGTGGCGCCGGGCACCAACATCATCGTGGTGCGCAGCGCAGCCCTGCAGACGCGCAAGACCGTCATCCTGGCCCCCGGGGCGACGGAGACGGTGACCATCGACCTGCGCGACGTGGGGCGCATCCAGATCGCCTCGGACCCCCGGGGCGGACAGATCCTCCTGGACCACATGCCGGTGGGGCAGACGCCCTACATCGCAGAAGACGTCAAGCCGGGGGGGCACCTGGTCGAGATCCTGATGCCGGGGAAGCTGCCCTTCCTGCAACAGGTGATGGTCCGCGGGGGGGAGCAGGCGCTGGTCAGCGCACAACTGATGGCCCCGCCGTCGGGCCCGGTGGGCGACGACCCGAACAAGCGGCGGGGGCTCTCTTCGTTCTCGGCGCTGACGGTAGACCCGGGGCAGTTCACCATGGACACCGGGACCGGCTTCCCCTACTTCGTCGACCTGCGGCTGACGGTGGGGGCCTTCAAGATCAAGTCCGGCTTCGGGCTGGACGCCGGGATCGAGATGCGCACCACGTTCTACGAGACGGACATCATCGCCAACCTGCGGTTGTCGCTGGCCCAGGCGGGGCCCATCGCTTTCGGGGCCAACGTACTCATCGGCGGCGGCGGCGGCCCGCGCAAGCGCAACGGCATCATCTTCGAGGCGGGCATCCCGATCACGTTGCTAGCGGGCAATCTGGTGCGGGTGACGGGCCGTCCGTACCTGCAGGTCTACAGCGATCGGTTGTGCCCCAGCATCAACGACTTGCAGGACCTGACGAACAAGAAGGACTACCCGGCCATCGCGGCGCTGTCCCTGCCGGAGCACGTGGGGGACCGCTGCACCGGAGGCGGCTATCCGACCGACTTGGAGCACTCGGCCCGCTACGCCAACGCCATCGCCGACCAAGCCGGATGGGACCCGATCGCCATGAAGCCGACCCTTTCGGGGCCGACCTACGGGGCGAACAAGATGGACCTGAACGGCACCCTGATCTACCAGGAAGACGGCAACCCGGTGCTGGATCGCTTCACTGGCGTGCGCCTGATGCTCCAACTGGTGGTGGAGATCGCGGTGACCCGGGACACCAACCTGTGGCTGTTGATCGAAGGGGCCCCCTTCCAGAAAGAACGGCAGGCCTACACCGACAAGTTCAACCGCATCTTCCCCCTCAACGATCTCCCTCTTTACGGCCGGGCCGGATTCACCATCAAGTTCTGATCGTTTTTGCCCGGCGGTTTCCTCTCTCAAACTTGCTCCGCCCCCTGAAACCATGGTAGAGGATCGCCCGCTCTCCACACTTCACACGCCCTGTGTCGGCTGCGCCGTGCCTGCCCCGAAAACGGCAGGTTGCGCCGCCAGCGGCCCCGGCAAAGCGCCGGCCCACCGCAGGACAGGGCGGAGGCTCAACGAAAGGTAGATCATGGAACCCATCTCCGCATCGGCCCCCGCATTTCAACCCGCCCCGGTCGCCGAATCGGCCCCGGCCGACGAATCGGCCCCGGCCGCCGAACCCGCCCTGGCCGCCCCCGCCACCGAAGCTCAGCCCACCATGAGCGGCGCCATGGGGACCGAGGCCCCCATCTCCATGCGCCAGCTTCTCGAAGCCGGCGTCCACTTCGGTCACCAGACCAAGCGCTGGAACCCCAAGATGAAGCCCTACATCTTCGGCGCCCGCAACGGCATCCACATCATCGACCTTCAGCACACCGTGCGGATGTTCAACCGGGCCTACAACTTCATCGTCAACACCGTCTCGCGCGGGGACACCGTCCTGTTTGTCGGCACCAAGAAGCAGTCCCAGGAGGTCATCCAGGAGGAGGCCGCCCGCGCCGGCATGTTCCACGTCACCAACCGCTGGCTCGGTGGCACCCTCACCAACTTCCGCACCGTCAAGGGCTCCATCGAGCGCCTGCGCAACATCGAGAAGATGGCCGAGGACGGCACCTTCGAGCGCCTCAACAAAAAGGAGGTGCTGACCCTGACCCGCGAGCGCGACAAGCTGGAAAAGGCCCTCGGCGGCATCAAGACCATGAATGACCTGCCCGGCGCTCTTTTCGTCGTCGACGCCAAGAAAGAGCACATCGCCATCTCCGAGGCCCGCAAGCTGGAGATCCCGATCGTCGCCATCGCCGACACCAACTGCGACCCGGACCTCATCGACTACGTCATCCCGGGCAACGACGACGCCATCCGCGCCATCAAGCTCTTCACCGCCAAGATCGCCGACGCCGCCATCCTCGGCGGGCGCCTCGGCAGAGAGCGCGCCGCACAGGGCCGTCACGACGACGATCGGGGCGAGCGAGGTGAGCGTGGCGACCGCGATCGGGGTGACCGCGACCGGGGCGACGCCCCCCGCGGGGACGGCCCCCGCGTCGAGATGGCCCGTCGTCGCGGCCCCCGCCCGACCCCGGCCGCGATGGCCACCCCGACCTCGGTCACCGTCGCCCCCACCGCCAGCGAGGACAAGCCCGCGGCGGAGTAGGCCCGACGGCCCCTGCCGGGCTTTTTGCCCGTCGTCGCGGCCGGTGACAAAAGTAGGCCCCAGGACCGGCAGGCGCCCCCTGGCCTGCTCCTCTCATCCGAGGGGCACGGCTGGTCGCGGGCGCCTCGGCCAAGCGCCAATATTTAAACCACTTTCCGAAGGAGTCCTAAAAAAATGGCCCAGATCACCGCGGCGATGATCAAGGAACTGCGCGATCGCACCCTGGCCGGCATGGCCAACTGCAAGCAGGCGCTGGAAGAGACCGGTGGCGACACCGAGAAGGCGGCCGAATGGCTGCGCATCAAGGGCATCACCAAGGCCGGCCAGGCACAAGGGCGTGTGGCCACCGAGGGCGCGGTCAGCTCCTACATCCACATGGGCGGCAAGATCGGCGTGCTCCTGGAGGTCAACTGCCAGACCGACTTCGTCGCCCGCACCGACGACTTCAAGAACTTCTGCAAGGACGTGTCCATGCACATCGCCGGACGCGACCCCTTCCCGCTCTACGTCTCCGAGGAGGAGGTCCCCAAGGACCTCATCGAAAAGGAGCGCGCGGTGCAGGAGGGCAAGGCCAAGGAGTCAGGCAAGCCGGACAACATCGTGGCCAAGATCGCCGACGGCGCCACCGCCAAGTGGAAGAAGGACATTTGCCTGCTGGACCAGGACTTCGTCAAGGACCCGACCAAGGACATCCGCACTCTGATGCTGGAGCTGTCCTCCAAGACCGGCGAGAAGGTCACCATCCGCCGCTTCACCCGCTACGCCCTGGGCGAGGGCATGCAAAAGAAGCAGGACGACTTCGCCGCCGAGGTGGCAGCCCAGGTGGCGGCCGCCAACCAGCCCAAGGCCTGAGCGGGACGGATGCCCCAAAATTCCCCCACCGCTATCGGCAAGCCCGGCTTGCCGGAGCATGGAGTCAGCCCGGCTCCTGACCATGGCAATGGCTTACTTACCCCGTCAATCGGCCATACGCCGGCCGATCTTTCTGCCGCGCAGAAGCCGGCCTATCGGCGCATCCTGCTCAAGCTCTCCGGTGAGGCGCTCATGGGTAAGGGCCAGTACGGCATCGACCCCGAGACGCTGCACGCCATCGCCGATGAGGTGAAGGACGTGTACCAGATGGGCGTCGAGATCGCCCTGGTTATCGGCGGTGGCAACATCTTCCGCGGGGTGGCCGCCTCGACCAAGCACGGCATGGACCGGGCCTCGGCGGACTACATGGGTATGATGGGCACGGTGATGAACGCCCTGGCCATGCAGGAGGCGCTGGAGCGCATCGGACTGAACACCCGGGTGCTCTCGGCCATCGAGATGCAGGAACTGTGCGAGCCCTACATCCGCCGCCGGGCCATGCGCCACCTGGAAAAGGGCCGGGTGGTGATCTTTGCCGCGGGCACCGGCAACCCCTACTTCACCACCGACACGGCGGCGGCGCTGCGGGCGATGGAGATCCACGCCGAGGTGCTGCTGAAGGCCACCCGGGTCGACGGGATCTACGACAAGGACCCGAAGAAGCACAGCGACGCGGTGCGCCTGACGAACCTGACCTACCTGGAGGTCCTTCAGCGGGACCTTCAGGTCATGGACTCCACCGCCATCGCCATGTGCCGCGACAACAAGCTGCCGGTGGTGGTCTTCGATCTCCATCAGCCAGGCAACATCCGCCGGGTGGTGGCTGGCGAGGCGATCGGAACGCGGGTCGAGAGCTGATTAATCATTTGACGAGAACCCCCCGGCGAGAGAGGATCAGCAAGAATGGTCAATGATGTCCTCAAAGACCTGGACGGCAGCATCGCGAAAGCCTTCGATGTGCTGGCTCGAGAACTCGGCAAGGTGCGGACGGGGCGGGCCAACGTGGCCATCCTGGACGGCATCCGTGTCGATTATTATGGGACGCCGACGCCGCTGAATCAGGTGGCTTCGGTGGCCGTGTCGGACCCCCGTTTGATCGTGGTCAAGCCGTGGGAGAAGCGGCTGATCCCGGACATCGAGAAGGCCATCCGCAACGCGGGCATCGGCGTCAACCCCACCTCGGACTCGGACATGGTGCGGCTGCCGATCCCGGCGTTGACGCAGGATCGGCGACGGGACCTGTCCAAATCGGTGGGCAAGATCGGGGAAGAGGCCAAGGTGGCCGTCCGCGGCTGCCGCCGGGATGCCCGCGAACTGCTGGAGCAGGCGGGTAAGGACGGCGAGGTACCCGAGGACGACGTCGAAACGGGTCTGAAGAAGATCCAGGCGGTCATCGACAAGGCCATCGAGAAAGTCGACGAGATCATTGGAAAGAAGCAGGCCGAGATCATGGAGGTTTGACGCCTGGAACTGGACTTCAACCCGCAGTTTGGTAAATATGACCTGCTGGCCCACCTTGCGACCGGCGGCATGGCGGAGATCTACCTTGCGCGAGTAGCGGGCGCCGAGGGGTTCTCCAAGCTGGTGGTCGTCAAGCGGCTCCTCGACAAGCTGGCCGGGGACCCGGAATTCGTTCAGATGTTCCTGGACGAGGCCAGGATCAACGCCCGACTCTCCCATTCGAACATCGTGCAGGTGCTGGAACTGGGCGAGGTGGATGGGCAGTACTTCATGGCCATGGAGTACGTCTCGGGTCTATCGGTGGCCCAGGTGGGGCGCCTGGCGACGCAGCGCCTGGGAGAGGTACCGCAGGGGGTGGCCTGCGGCATCGTGGCCCAGTCCTGCGCGGGTCTGCATCACGCCCACGAGACCAAGCTGCCCGACGGCTCGATGATGAGCATCATCCACCGGGACGTCTCGCCGCAGAACCTGCTTCTGACCTATGAGGGCTACGTCAAGGTGGTCGACTTCGGCATCGCCAAGGCCGAGGGGCGGGCGACGCAGACGCGGGCCGGGCTGGTCAAAGGCAAGTTCGCCTACATGAGCCCGGAGCAGTGTCTGGGGGAGGACATCGACCGGCGCACGGACATCTTCGCGCTGGGCATTGTCCTTTTCGAGCTGTGCACGGCGCGGCGGCTCTTCAAGCGGGCCTCGACCTACGAGACCTATGACGCCATCGTGCGCTGCGACATTCCGGCGCCCAGCTCGGTGTCCGCGGCGGTGCCGGCGGGGGTGGAGGCGGTGATCCTGAAGGCGCTGGCCAAACGCAAGGAGGACCGCTTCGACACGGCGGAGGCGATGCAGGAGGCGCTGGAGTATGCCATGCGCCGGGGCGGCATCCGCGGCTCGGCGCTGGACCTGTCGCGCTTCCTGGAGCACAACTTCGCCGCGGAGATCACCGAGCAAGAGCAACTTCTGCGCCGGGTGGAAAGCGGCGAGCTGGCCAGCCCGGAGCACCAGGGGGACGTCGAGAACAGCCAGCTGGCCAAGGCGTTCAAGGAGAAAGAGGGCGGGGACGAACAGGCCACGGTGGTGGCCGAGCGGAGCAGCGCCGATCGTCCGAACGCCGCTGGGCCGCCCGCGGTGCCGGCGTCGCTGCGGATCGCCCTGCCATCGCCAATGATGATGCCGCAGGACCAGCTGGCGATGATCCCCAACCGGCCGGTGTCGATGGCCATGCCGATCGTCTCCACCGGGCCGCCGCCGCGGGCGCCGATCGGGCCGCTGAGGGTCACGCCCTCGGTGCCGAGTGCCGGGGTGAAGGCGGCAGACAGCGCGCCAGGCAGGAGCGTCAAGGCGGCAGACAGCGCGCCAGGCAGGGGAAGTTCGTCGGCGGCCAGCAGCAGTCACCCGGGGGCACGGGGCAGCACCCCCGCTGTGCCCCAGGCCGGCCCGGGGATGGAAACCATCGTGGGCGGCCAGGCCAACGACCCACAGAGCTGGGGCCAGACGGGGCAAAAGGAGCCGGGACAGGAAGGTCCCCCGCAGGGCCAGTCCGGTCAAGGGATGGCCCCGCAGGGCCAGTCCGGTCAAGGGATGGCCCCGCAGGGAATACAAGGGATGAGCGTGCAGGGGATGGCTTTGCCAGGCCAGGGAATGGCCCCGCAAGGGGTGGAGAGCTGGCTGGTGAAGCTGGCGAACCTGCCCATGCCCTATCTGATCGCCTCCGCCGTCTTTCTGGCAGTGCTCGCCGCTCTTCTCACGTCTCTCTTCCTTTGACGGCGCTTATCGGCGCGAAGGGCGCTCGGTCAAGGTCGTGGGCCCCGACAGAGCGACCAGCGGCTTGAGGCGGGCGAAGGTCTTCTTGCCAATGCCCTTGATGCGGGTCAACTCCTCGACGCGCCGAAAGGGGTGGGTCTTGCGGTGATCGACCAGGGCCTTGGCCCTGCTGGGTCCGATCCCCGGGAGCAGTTCGAGCTGTTCCTGGGTCGCGTCGTTGAGGTTCACCACCCCGGCCCCTGACGCCGCCGGTGCCTGGGCCGCCGCCGCCGGTGCCTCTCCGCGCCGTCCCGCCGCCAGCGCCTCGCCCCCCGACAGGAGCCAGAGTACCCCGAGAATGAGCCCCATCGTCTGCTTCTTCATGTGCGATTCTCCTTGGTCAGTCAATTTGGTTGTCGTTTCTGGCTTCGTTCATGGACGGTCTCAGTAGGCGGCACGTCCTCCCTGGGGGTCCTCGCGAGGGCGGTCCTCGTCCTTGTTGGCCCAGCCGCCCTGCCCATCCCGGGGCGGGGCCTCGCGGATGTGAATCTGACCGTTCACCGGCACCGCGTCCAGCCGCACGTTCAGCGACAGGTCGCGGTTGACGAAGGCCACCCCGATGCGCAGCCAGTGCTTGCGCCCGTTGCCTCGATCCGCGATGGTATAGACTGCCTTCCAGCTGGGTCGGGGGCTGCCGTCGTCCATGGGAGGACTCAGGGGCTCCGCCCGGCCCCCGTCGCTGCTCTCGCTCGTCATCATGGTTGAACCTCATTCGGTTGCTGTCGGCCGACGCAGACCGGTAAAGCACGACCCGTGCCAGGACTCATCGCGACGGGAGATGCGGATCGGCCAAAAATGTCGTCCGGCAGGCGGACAGCGAGCCGGAATCTGTCCGGGGGGCGGACAGCGTCCGTGCGCAGCGGGGCGCTGTAGTGTACACCCTACCAGGTGAATGCGCAGCGCGGGGTGGCCCGGTGGGCCCGATGGCGATGAACCCCAGGCGGACGGGTCCCTTCGGGCTGGTCGTGTCCCTGCTGGGGCATGGCCTGCTGCTGCTCGGGCTGGCCCTGCCCCACGTGCTGCCGCGCCCGCGTCTGCCGATCGAGATGGAGATCCTGCCACCAAAGAAGAGCGCCGTGCCGCCGCTGGGCCCGCAGGCCGCCGCACCTGCGACACCACCCGGGCCCGAGTCCACGCCGTCGCCGCACCTGCGACACCGGCAAAAGAGACCCGCAAAGCCGGTCGGCAAGGAGCCGCTGGCCAGCCAGGGAAAGCCGCCGCCGGGCGACCCGGGGGCCGCGGAGTCCCTCGGGGCCGTGGCCAGCGATGACGCCAGCGTAGCGGTGCTCCTGCGCATGGGGGCCTTGCGCACCTCGGTCCACCGCCCGGCGATCCAGGCGCTGCTGGACGCCTTCCCCGATGCCCGCATCCTCGCCGCGGGCACGGCCTTTTCCCCGTCGCGGGCGCTCTCGTCCTTCCTGCTCGATGATCTGCAGGCGCTGCTCATCACCACCGCCGACGTGCGCCGCCTGAGCGCCACCGTGCTGGTCGCGGTCCACGACCCGGGGCTGGACCTGCGGAAGAAGTTCGCCGGGCGGGAGGGCCCAGCCCCAGGCATTTATGATCCCAGGCAGCTCACACAGCTAAAGCCCGGCCTGACCGCCTATGCCCGGGAGGACCTGCTGAAGGGCTGGCTCCTCGATGAAGAGGGCGGGGTCAACGCGGTCTGGCTGGCGCGGCTTTCGGGGCTCGCCGCCGCCCCGTTGCCCGCGGTGGTGGCCGAACTGCGCCACCTGGACCGGGTGGTCCGGCTTTTGGGGATGCCGACGCCAACCCTTCTGGTCCTGTCCCTTTCGGCGGAAGAGAACCCATCCGTGCTGCTACACTTGGAGTTCGCCAGCCCGGACGATGCCACCCGGCTTTCGGGAGAATGGCCCCGGCTGAAGGAGCAGGCGATGGGGCAGCTCAGCTGGCTGGGCCTTTCGGGGCTGCTGGGCGGGCTGCGGCTTTTCCTTTCGGGCACCACCGTAGAGGTGCGGGGCGCGCTGCCCGGGGCAGAGGTAGATCGGCTGCTCTCCTACCTGGTCGCGCTCTTGCCGGCCAACGACACGCCGATCACAACCCCGAGGGTCAAGACCTTCCCCGGTCCCCCCATGTCCCTGCCCGACGCCGGCCACCCGGACGCCGACGCCGGCCACCCGGACGCCGCGATATGGTAGCGGTCGAGCCCGATCATTTCCACCTGGCCACTTTGGCGTCTCGGCACTAGACTCCGCCCCATGCGGATCACCCGCGAAGAGGTCCGGATCACCGCCGCCATGGCGCGGCTCTCGCTGAGCGAGGAAGAGATCGGCCACATGACCGTCGAGCTGGACCGCATCCTGGCCCACGCGGAGCAGTTGCAGGAGGTAGACGTCGAAGGGGTCGAGCCCACCACCCACGCGGTGCCGCTGTCCTGCCCGCTGCGGGCCGACGAGGTCACCGCCCACCTGCCCGCCGAGGTGGCCCTCTCCGGCGCACCCAGACGGGACGGCGCCTACTTCGTGGTGCCGGCGATCTTGAATCGGGACGAGCCTTGACGACCCTTGACCCCGACGACCCGCTACGCTGGGGTGCCGCCGAGACCGCGGCCCGCGTCCGCTCGCGACGCATTTCCGCCGTCGAGGTGATTCGGCTGCGGCTCAAGCGAATAAAGGACCTGGATGGGCGCCTCGGCTGCTTCCTGCGGGTCGATGAGGAGGGCGCTCTCTCGCAGGCGGCGGCGGTGGACGCGGCCCTGGCGGATGAAAACGCGCCGGCCCTGCCGCTTTCTGGGGTGCCCGTGGGCCTCAAGGACATGCTGGTGACCCGCGGCCTTGTGACCACCTGCGCCTCGAAGATCCTGGCAGGCTGGGTGCCGCCCTATGACGGCACGGCGGTGCTGCGGCTGCGGCAGGCCGGGGCGGTGATCCTGGGCAAGCTGAACATGGACGAGTTCGCCATGGGCTCGTCCAACGAGAATTCGGCCTTTCTGCCGTGCAAGAACCCGTGGGACCCGTCGCGGGTGCCCGGCGGTTCGTCTGGGGGTTCGGCGGCGGCGGTGGCCGCGGACCTGTGCGCGCTGTCCCTGGGGACCGACACGGGCGGCTCGATCCGACAGCCGGCGGCGCTGTGCGGCGTCACCGGGATGAAGCCCACCTACGGCAGGGTGTCGCGCCACGGGGTGGTGGCCTTCGCCTCATCGCTGGATCAGGTCGGGCCCTTGTGCCGCACCGTCGAGGACGTGGCGCTTTGCTTGCAGGTCATCGGCGGGCACGACCCGCTGGACGCCACCAGCATCCCGGGGCCGATGCCGCCCCTTGTGGAAGCCTGCACCCGGCCGGTGCGCGGCCTGCGCATCGGCGTGTCCGCGGAGTATTTCGCTCAAGGGCTGGACCCGCGGATCGAGGCCCTGGTGCGCGAGGCGATCGACGCCCTGCGCCGGGATGGGGCACAGATCGTCCCCATCGCGCTGCCGCTGACACGCCACGGGATCGCCGCCTACTACCTGATCGCCACCGCCGAGGCCTCGTCGAACCTCTCGCGCTACGACGGGGTGCGCTACGGGCTGCGGGTGTCGGCCCCCGAAGGAAACCCGGCGGAGGGCCAGGCGACCCTGGCGCAGATGTACGAGGACACCCGGGCCGCCGGCTTCGGCCCCGAGGTCAAGCGCCGCATCCTTTTGGGGACCTACGTGCTGCGTTCGGGCTACTACGACGCCTACTACCGCCGGGCCAGCCAGGTGCGCACCCTGATTCGCCAGGAGTTTGCCCGGTCGTTCGAGGCCTGCGACGTCATCGCCACGCCGACCTCGCCGGTGCCGGCGTTCCCCTCAGGCGAGCGCACCGCGGACCCGCTGTCGATGTACCTGGCCGACGTCTATACCGTCACCGCCAACCTGGCCGGCCTGCCGGGGATCTCGCTGCCCTGCGGGTTCGTCTCCAATGGCGAGGAACCTGGGGGACGCCCGCTGCCGGTGGGCCTGCAACTCCTGGGGCCGCCCCTGGGGGAGGCCTCGGTGCTGCGGGCCGCCGCCGGCCACCAGCGTCTTTGCGACTGGCACACGCGCCGGCCGCCGGAGGGCGCGTGACGGCACCTTTTGAACCTGGACTTCCTTTGGCCACCGATTACGAAGCGGTCATCGGGCTGGAGTGCCACGTCCAACTCCTCACCCTGAGCAAGGCCTTCACCGGCGCCTCCGCGGCCTTTGGCGGGGCGCCCAACAGCCACGTCGATCCCTATACCCTGGGCCTGCCGGGGAGCCTGCCGGTACTCAACCGTCGCGCGGTGGAGTTTGCCCTGCGCATGGGCCTGGCCACCGGCTGCACCCTCCGCAAGAAAAGCCGCTTCGCCCGCAAGCACTACTTCTATCCCGACCTGCCCAAGGGCTATCAGATCAGCCAGTACGACGAGCCCCTGTGCGAGGGCGGGCACATCGAATTTTTGCGCCACGGCGAGCCGCACCGGGTGAGGCTGACCCGTATCCACATGGAGGAGGACGCCGGCAAGAACCTGCACGTCTCGGGTGCCGGGACCTCGCTTCTGGACTACAACCGCGCCGGGGTGCCCCTCATCGAGATTGTCTCCGAGCCCGACCTGCGCAGCGCCGAGGAGGCGGCGGAGTACCTGCGCGCGGTGCGGCAACTGGTGCGCTACCTGGGGATCTCCGATGGCAACATGGAGGAGGGCTCGCTGCGCTGCGACGCCAACGTATCGGTGCGCCCCCGGGGGCAGCGGGAATACGGCACCCGGACGGAGCTGAAGAACATCAACTCCTTCAAGTATGTCCAGAAGGCCATCGAGCACGAGATCCGGCG
This sequence comes from Polyangia bacterium, assembly GCA_038231615.1. Lineage (GTDB taxonomy): Bacteria > Myxococcota_A > Polyangia > Palsa-1104 > JAEUJZ01 > JBBRLA01. The sequence continues at coordinate 19,266 of JBBRLA010000057.1, forward strand.
GCAAATCGAGCTGCTGCGATCAGGCGGCACCGTGGTGCTGGAAACCCGGGGCTGGGACGCTGAGCGCGGCACCTCGCGCAGCCAGCGCAAGAAAGAACAGGCCCACGACTACCGCTACTTTCCCGATCCCGACCTGCCGCCCCTGGTCATCGACGACGCCTGGCTGGCCGAGGTGAGACAGACCCTCCCCGAGACGCCGATGCGGCGGTACGAACGCTACCTGGGCCAGGGGCTTTCGCCCTACGACGCCGTCCTTTTGACCTCCGAGCGGGAGCTTTCCGACTACTTCGACGAGGTATTCCGTTCCGGCGGCGATGCCAAGCTGGCCGCCAACTGGATCGGCTCGGAGCTGCTCGGCGCCCTTTACAAGGACGGCAAGGGCATTGCGGCCTCCCCGGTGTCCGCCCCGCGCCTGGCGGAACTGCTGGGGCTCATCGAGAAGGGGGCCATTTCGGGCAAGATCGGCAAGGAGGTGTTTGGCAAGATGTACGCCACCTTTGCCTCGGCCCCCGAGATCGTGCAGGCCGAGGGCCTGACCCAGGTGACCGATGCAGGCGCCATCGAGGCCGTGTGCCAGCGGATCGTCGAGGGCCACCCCAGGCAGGGGGATCTGTACCGCGCCGGCAACCAGAAGATCATCGGCTTCTTCATCGGGCAGGTGATGAAAGAGACCGGCGGCCGGGCCAAGCCCGAGCTGGTCAACCAGGTGCTGCGGCGCCTCCTTGGAGGGACCTCGTGAGTCAGCCGATAGACGACGTGGACCTGGCGGACCCGCGGCTCCTCTCCCCGCTGCGCTGGGACGGGGAAAAGAAGGAGCTGTGGCTTCTCGATCAGCTCGCCCTGCCCGCGATGGAGCGCTGGCTTCCCTACCGCGATCACCAGGGCGTCGCCACGGCGATCCGCGAGATGGTGGTGCGCGGCGCCCCGGCCATCGGCATCGCCGCCGCCTATGGCCTGGCCCTGGCCGCGTTCCGGGGCGCCCCTCTCGACGAGGCGGCGGCCCTGCTGGGCGCGACCCGGCCCACTGCGGTAAACCTCTTCTGGGCCCTGGCGCGCATGCGCCAGCACAAAGTGGTCGATGGCGGCGCCGCGGCGCTGGAGAAAGAGGCCATCGCCATCCATCGCGAGGACGTCGCCGCGTGTCTGCGCATCGGGGCCCACGGCGCCAAGCTCCTGCCCGAGGGCACGGTGCTGACCCACTGCAACGCAGGGGCCCTGGCCACCGGCGGCTACGGCACGGCGCTGGGGGTGATCCGCGCGGCGGTGGCCTTGGGCACCCGCCTGCGTGTCTTTGCCGACGAGACCCGCCCCTACCTCCAGGGCGCTCGCCTGACCACCTGGGAACTGCACAAAAGCGGCATCGACGTGACGCTGATCACGGACAACATGGCCGGGCACCTCATGTCACGGGGCGAGGTGCAATCGGTGATCGTCGGCGCCGACCGCATCGCCCGGAACGGCGACACGGCCAACAAGATCGGCACCTATTCCGTGGCGGTGCTGGCCCGGGAGCATGGCGTGCCCTTCTTCGTGGCCGCGCCGCTCTCGACCCTGGACATGAAGACCGAGACCGGCCGCGACATCCCCATCGAAGAGCGCAACGCCGCCGAGGTGCTGACCTTGCAAGGCGTCCGCATCGCCCCTTTGGGGATTGCCGCCCGCCACCCGGCCTTCGACGTCACCCCGGCGCGCCTGATCGCAGCCATCATCACCGAGGCCGGGGTCGCCCGCCCGCCCTACCCGCAATCGCTGCCCGGATTGTTCTCGACGACGACCGCTTTGTACTAAACTGTC
>JBBRLA010000058.1:0-21052 GCA_038231615.1 Polyangia bacterium
CGATCGTCGGCGGGCAGCGGACCTGTGGTTCCGCGTCGGGCTGCTGCTGCACGCGCTGAACCCGCTGGCGACCCGCAAGATCGGGCCGGTAGAGCAGAGCCTGCAGCAGGCGCTCCAGCTTGAGCCAGCGTATGAACCGGCGCTGGTGGTGCTGGGGTCGCGGGTGATCAGCTCGGAGCGCAGCGAAGAGGCGCCGCCGATCCCAGGGACCTCGACGGTAGACCTGCTGGTGGCGGCGTTGCGGGCGCATCTGGCGGTGGCCTCGGGCCGCCCGGAGGAGCTGGCGTTGCGGCTGCGCATCGCGGGGTTGCAGCAGCACGAGGCGCGAGACCCGGCGGCGGCCCGGGAGAGCCTCAAGCTCCTGCGGGAACTCTTGCCGGGGCTGCCCGAGGGGGGGATGATCGACGATGCCCTGCTGGAACTGGCCCTGCGAAGCGGTGATCGGAGCGGTTTGCTGGGGCTGGTCGATCAGGCGTTGCGGGCGTTACAGACGGACCAGGACCCGGATCGGCGCTTCGCCCTGCTTCTGCGCGCGGGCGAACTGCACGAGGCGAAGGGGCAGCTACCGAAGGCTTCGGAGCGCTTCGCCGAGGCGCTGGAGCTGCGCCGCGGCCACCCGGTGGCACGGGACGCACTGGCGCGCACGTATCTGGCCGCGGGGCTTTACCCCTCGCTGAAGAAGCTGGCGGAGACCGAACTGGCGGAGGCAGTGGACGTGGCGGGCCGGGTCAGCGCCTATGAACGAATGGCGCTGGTCGCGAGCCTGGACCCGTCGCGTGGAGGACGATCGATGGACCGCGGCGCCTCCGGCGCTTCTCTATCGATGGACCGCGGTGCCTCCGGCGCTGCTCTATCGATGGACCGCGGCGCCTCCGGCGCTTCGCGATCGAATGCTGCGGTGGATGCGTACCGGGCCATCCTGGCGGTGGACGCCAATCACCACATGGCGATGCGGGTGCTTGAACGGCACTTCATCTCCCAGGAGGAGACCGGCGAGCTGGTGCATCTGTACGAGCAGATCGGGCTGACCGCCACCGACTCGGCATTCGCGGTGCACATCCACCTGGATCGGGCGCGTCTGCGGCAGCGGTTGGCCTGGCAGAGCGAGCGGGAAGGGACCAGCGAAGGCCAGGGGATCTTCAACGAGCTGGAGAACGACTTCCGCCTGGCCCTCTTCCGCGACGGGCATAGCCGGCCGGCGCTGCGCCATGTGCTGGCCTCGGCGCTGCGGACGCACGATCTGAACCAGGTGGCGGACCTGTCGATCCGGCTGGCGGACATCTGCGACCAGTCGGGGGCCGGGCGGGGCGAGGCCGGCGACGGGCGGGCGGCGGCGGTGTTCCTGACGCGGGCGGCGGAGTGCTACGAGGCGCTGCAGCAGGGCCCCGAGGTGATCACCGGGCCGTATCGCGCGGCGCTGGAGCGAAACCCGCGGCACCTGCCGGCGCTGCGGAACCTCCTGCGCTATGCCATCGAGCAGGAGGCGTGGCAGGACGCCGTCGACCTGAGCGAGCTTCTGGGCGCGGCGCTGCACGAACCGGACGAACGCTATCGCAGCTACCTGCTGGCGGCGGCCCTGGCGGAGGATCGTCTGGGGGACGTGGTCCGGGCAAGTTCCCTGTACCGGGATGCGCTGCGGGTCGATCCCCAGCAGAAGGGTGCGTTCCATCGCTTGCGGCTGCTGCTCTCCGGGCAGGGCGCGGCCCCGGCGAACCCGGCGCAGCTCAGCGAGCTTCTGACGGAGCAGTTGCGCACGGCGTCGGATCCGCGGCGGCAGGTCGAGCTGCACGTGGAGTTCGCGCGGCTCCTGCGCGACGACCTGGGGAACCGGGTGCGCGCCAAGGTCGAGCTGCGACAAGCGCTGGTCTATGCACCCATGGATCCGGAGGTCCTGGCGATGCTCGCGGACCTGCACTACCGGGACGAGGAATGGGCGGAGACGGCGGAGCTGTTGATCCGGCAGGCCCGGGTGGAGCGGCGGCAGGACGAGCTGGCGCAGATCTTCCTGCTTTTGGGGCAGATCCACAGTGAGTATTTGCCGGACTCGCGGCGGGCGGTGGCCAGCTACTCGCGGGTGCTGGAACTGGTGCCCGATCATGTGGGGGCGCTCTCGCAGCTCTCGGCGCTGTACCTGAAGCAGCAGCGCCCGGAGATGGCGATTCCGCTGCTCAAGCAACTGGCGGATCTGGTGTCGGACAAGGAGCAGAAGATCGCCTATCTGCACCGGGCCGCGCGGCTTCACGAGGCGGCGGACGAGCGCCGGGCGGCGGAGGGGACGCTGCGCCAGGCGATGGAACTGGACCCGATGTACCTGCCGGCAGTGGGCGAGCTGGCGCGGTACTTCGATCGACAGTCGGACGTGCAGTCGATGCGCGTGCACCTGGATCGGGCAGCGGCAAGGTGGCGGCACGTGCTGCGGGAGCGCTCGGAGGACGTCCCGGCGTACCAGGCGCTCTTGCAGATCTATCTGTGGCGGCGGGCGTACGACCAAGCCCGGGTGGCGGCGGACATCGTGGTCGCGCTGGAGGGAGTTGCCAGCCTGCCGGCCGAGGCCCAGACGCTGATGGAGCGGCACGAGATCACGTACCCGGGCACCGCGCTACGAGACCCGGCATTGGACGACCTGCTTTACCCCCAGGCGCTGCCGCCGGGGTTTCGGCACCTCTTTTCGCTGCTGCACGAGCCGCTAGGGAAGCTGTACCGGACGGATGCCAAGAAGCTCACGCAGATGGGCATCGACAAACGGGAGCGGCTGCCCCGAGGCGGCTATCCCCTGCGCGAGCTGGCCAACCGGATCGCCCAGGACCTGGGCATCGGCGAGTTCGAGGTCTATGTGACCGCCGCGCAGGGACGGGACGATCAGGGACGGCCAGCGCCCTACTGCACGCTGGAGGCGACAGAGGTCCCGTCGCTGATCATCAGCCAGTCGATCCTGGTCGGGGCGACGGAGGAGGAGCTGCGGTTCTTGCTGGGGCGGTTGCTGAAGCTATTGCAGGGGCACATGACGCTGCCGCTGCGGCTGTCCCCGGATGACCTGGGGCTGCTGGTCGGGGGGCTGGTGCGGCAGTTCGTCAGCGACTATGTCCCGATCGGCATCCCGGAGAAGCGCATCATCGCCGAGGCGCAGCGGCTGCAGCGGCTGATCCCGAAGAAGCTGCACCAGCAGCTTCTTCCGTTTGCCCTGGAGTGCTCTTCCAGTTCCCTGGACCTGTCCAGCACCGAGATGATGCTGACGACGGTGGGCAATCACGCCGGCCTGCTGATCTGCGGCAGGTTCGCCAGCGCCTATTCGGCGCTTCGGCGGCTGGGGCCGGGGGCGGAGGCGCAGGTACGAGAGCTTTTGCGGTTCGCGGTCAGCGAGGAGTTCGCGGAGCTGCGGCGGCTGCTGGCGCCCTCGCAGTCGTGAAGGCGTGACGCCGCCATGATAGGGTGATTCCATGAAAATGATCGGACTCGATGCTCTGATGACCGGCCTCGCTTACCTTCGCGGGAACCCCTCGTTTCTGATCCGCGCGGCGGCGAACACTGCGCGGCTCAAGCTTGGGGTCCCCATCTCGGCCCTGAGCTGGCTGGCGGTCAAGCTGTCGAAGGGGCGAGCGCCGGCCGATCTGGAGCTTCGGGCGAACCCGCCCGCACTGGGGATCGGGGCCACGGTGAACGTGATGGGCACGGATCTCCATGTCAGCGCCGCCATTTCCGTCGAGCGCGTCCAGTTGACCCGAGAGCAGGTACTGCTGTCGGTGAAGGTGAAGGACCTGGCGGTCAAGGCCCCGCCCAAGAGCCCGATGGCGCAGATGCTCATGGCCATGGATCTGAGCAAGCCGGGCAATCTGATGGCGTTCCTGCCGATGAAGTTGCCTGCCCTGATCGAGGCGCGCGATGACCTTTTTATCTTCGATCTGTTGAAACTGAAGAAGCTCCGCGAGAACCTCCAGCTGGTGCGCGTGCTGGGGGCGCTGTCGGAAGTGGTCTCGATCAAAGAGCTGAAGACAGAGAAGGATCTGCTGGTGCTGAGCATACGGGCCCACCCGAGCCGCTTGCCCGCGGCCCTCGCGAGCCTGGGAGGCTGAACGAAGCCATGTCGGCGCCGGAATATCTGGTCTCGCCGTTCAGGGCGGATCTTTTGCAGGGGCGGGTCGCGATCGTCACCGGGGGTGGGACGGGGATCGGCCGGGCCATCGCCCGGGAAATGGGCAGGACCGGAGCGCAGGTGGCCATCTGCGGCAGGCGGGCAGAGCCGCTGGCCGCGGTGGAAGTGGAGTTTCAGGAATTCGGGGGCGAATGCTTCCAGCAGACCTGCGACATCCGGGAGATGGAACAGGTGAAGCGGTTCGTGGAGGCGGTCAAGGGACGTTTTGGGCGGATTGACATTCTGGTGAACAACGCCGGGGGCCAGCGGCCGTATCCCGCGCAGTTCATGCCTTTCGAGCACTTCGAGAAGGTTATTCGGAACAACCTGGTAGGCACCTTCGCGATGACGCAGACGGTGGCCAACGCGGCGATGATCCCGCAGCGAAGCGGGGCGATCGTCAACATCATCGCGGAGATCTACCGAGGATTTCCGGGGATGGCACACACGGGCGCGGCGCGGGCCGGGGTCGATAATCTGACCAAGAGCTTGGCGGTGGAATGGTCTCCGTACAAGATCCGGGTCAATGCCATCGCGCCGGGGATCATCCGCACAAGCGGAACGGATCGCTATCCCGAGGAACTGCTGGTGGTGGCCAAAAGGGAGACGCCCTGGAGGCGCCTGGGCGCACCAGAAGAGGTCGCGCACCTGTGCGTCTACCTGGCCAGCGCCGCCGCGGACTTCGTCACGGGAGCAACCTATTACATCGATGGGGGTCTGGCACTATGGGGCTCGATGTTCCCGCTGCCAGAACCAGAAGAGGAAGAGGACCGGCCAGGCGCCGGTAGGCTTCCTGTTCTCGATCGCCCTGTAGTTCACACCAAGGAATGAATGACGATGCCTGACCAGTACCCCATGACGCCGCGCGGGCTAGTGCATTTGAAGGAAGAGCTCAAGCAGCGGAAGGAAATCGACCGATTCAAGATCGTCCGTGCCATCGAGGAGGCCAGGGCCCACGGCGACTTGAGCGAGAACGCCGAGTACAGCGCCGCCAAGGAAGCGCAGTCTCACAACGAAGGACGCGTCGGCAAGCTGGAAGAGCTGATCGCGCTAGCGAATGTCATCGACCCAAAGAGCCTGCAGGGGCCGAAGGTCGTCTTCGGCGCCACGGTGACCATCCAGGATACCGAATCCGGTGAACGGCAGACCTTCGGCATCGTGGGTGAGCACGAGGGAGACATCAAGGCCGGGCGGATGAGCATCACTGCGCCCGTGGCCCGCGCCCTCATCGGGAGAGAGGTCGGGGACACGGTCCAGGTACGGGCACCCAAGGGTGCCAAGGAATACGAGATCGTCAACCTCAAGTTCATCGCCCTCGACTGATCTGCCTCGCGATCTCGAGGTCAATCGACCTTGAGCCGGGACATGACGAAGATGGCGCCCGTGACCATCACGTCGGCCGCCATCACGAATCCCGCATCCAGCAGCGAATACCGCACCTCGAACTCGGGATCGTGGCGTCGGCAGGCATTGTAGAAGGCGCCGGCCAGCCCCAGGTAGACGAAAAGCACCACGTGGTAGCTGAACGACAGGAAGAAGATCCCGACGAGCAACCCGCAGTAGCTCGCCAGAAGGGCCATGGCCCAGGTCATGGCGACCTGCGCCTCGGGACGCCCGGCGTAGCGACGTAGCGCCACCACCAGGATCTTCATCGATAGGTAAAGCGTGCTGCTCCACAGAAACAATCCCGGCAGCCCCATTTCCGCCAGGGCCAGCAGATAAGAATTGTGCGCAGTGATGAAGTGATGTTCGACGAACTGCGTGATCCCCACGCCGAGTACCGGGCTCGAGCGAATCATGTCGATGCCCGCATACAGCGCCTCGGCTCGCTCGTTCGCCGAAGAGTCCGCCTCGGCACCACTGCGCCCGCCGAGCAAGAGGATCGGCACCCCGATGAGCAGCCCCGAGACTGCCCCGCTGACCAGGCCGAAGCGCCGCACGAAATAGGACCCCAGCACCGCGATGAAGACCAACTGCCCTCCCCGCGACTGCGTGTACACCGTGCACATGCCGACCAGGATGACCGTCAACCCCGCCAGCAGTGCCCGCAGTACCTTCCGCCGCCGCTCCCAGAAGGCGAAGGCGAAGGGCACCACCATGCCGATGGCCAGGGCCATCTCGTTGGGGTCTTGCAGAATCCCCCGGTAGCGCACGCGCCCATGGCCGATGGACGAGGTCCCAAGAAGGCCCGGCCGCTCGCACAGGTAGTCCGCCCCGGGCTCGATGTCCCCGGTGAAGCATTCCCGGTTGGTCTCGCACGGGCGGCCATCGTACTTTCCGCCCGCCAGTTCCCGGTCCGCCCAGGCATCTTTCAGCTGAAAGCACCCGAAAGGCTGATGGGCCTGGTGGACCCCGATCCCCGCGATGGTCAGCCCCAGCAAAAGCAGCGTCCCGACCATGATCTGAAAGCTGCGGAAGCTGGTCACGCCGTGGGCGATCAGCACCATCACCACCCAGGGGATCAGGATGCGGTTGAAACCATCGTAGGCGGCGCTGCTCCCGGCCTTCACGAACGTCGCCAGAATCCCCCACAGACCCAGCAGGAGCACCCAGCGCAGCGTCGGTGCCGGGGCTACCTCTGCACGGTGCAGCCGCACGTCGATGACCAGGCCCAGCGCCGCCAGCACCGCGCACAGGTTCAGCGCCGGGATCGCCTGCAGCGAAGGGATTGCCTCCTGGGGCCGCAAATACAGGAAAAAAAGCAGGGAGCAAAGCCCGAACAACGAGAACATCAGGCCGGCTCAACGCCGTCGGCGGTGGTATGGTGTGTGGACGCCATGAACATGGAGACAAGTATGCGCCATCGCGCCTCTGGCCGGGTCTGGCCATTTGCCCTTGATCTGAGATTCCTTCGCCCGGGACTGCTGGTCCTCTGCGCCACTCTCGTCGTCGCCTGCACACCGGACATCTCCTATCAATATAATCGCGAACCCGACCCGCGTACCACCGACTACGTCCTCGGACCCAGCGACACCATCCGCATCAACGTGTGGAAAAACCCCGAGCTGTCCACCGAGACCATCGTCCGCCCCGACGGGACCGTCACCATGTCCCTCATCGGCGACATCAAGGCCTCCGGGCGTACCACCAAGCAGCTCCGCGACGACATCGTCCACGGCCTCGGCGCCTATCTCAAAAGCGAAGAGACCCCGGTGACCGTGGCCGTGACCACCGTCAACAGCTACCGCTTCACCGTCAGCGGCAACGTCGAGCACGGCGGCATCTACTCGCCCAAGTACTACGTCACCGTCAGCGACGCCCTGGCCCTGGCCGGGGGCCTGAACAAGTTCGCCAACGGCGATCGCATCACCATCGTCCGCTCCGGCGGCGGCAAGCAGCGCCGCATCCCGATCGCCTATTCCCAGATCCAGAACGGCGCCCACCCAGAAATGGACCTCGTCATCCTCAGCGGCGACACCATCCTCGTGCCCTAGCAGGCCCGCCGCAAACCTGCGAAAATCAAACCTCTCGTCGCTTGTGCATGGCGATGGGGCTTCATCCTGTGCCAAAAGGACGTGAACATGTGGGGAGCCACCAGACGCGCGCTGACCACCGTGGACCGCTTCCAGGTCCTGGACCTCCTGCTCCGGGGACGCCGGCTTCTGCCCCGGCGGTCGCTGGTCGTGCTGAACTACCACCGCGTCCTCGATGAAAGCACCTGCTTCGACGAGGGCGTCATCTCCGCCACCGCCGCCGAGTTCGAGACCCAGATGGCCACCGTAGCCCGCTCCGGGACCAGCCTCTCGGTGGCCCAGCTCGACCGGGTGCTGACCGGCGAGATCCCCATGCCCGACAACGCCGTCATGGTCACCTTCGACGACGGCTACAACGACAACTACCGCACCGCCCTGCCGGCCCTCCTGCGCCACGGGGTCCGCGCCACCTTCTTCATCACCACCGGCTTCATCGAGACCGGCCGCCTGCCCTGGTGGGACCGGGTCAGCTACATCCTCAAAAATACCCGCGTCGGGCGCCTCTGCCTGCGCTATCCCGCCCAGATCAACCTCAACATCCAGCCCGGCAGGGAGCGACTCCTGGCGCGACGCAACCTCCTGCGCCTCATCAAGCAAGTCTTCGGACTCGACCACCAGCGATTCTTCGCCGATCTCGAAGAAGCCGCCGAGGTCAAAGTAGACGAGGCCGGCCTGGCCCGGGGCCTCTTCATGACCTGGGGCCAGCTCAAGGAACTGGTCGATGCCGGGATGGACATTGGCTCCCATACTCACTCTCATCGGGTGCTCCAGACCATTGGCTTGAACGAGGCCGAAGAGGAACTCGCCCTCCCCCAGCGCATCATCCGCGAGCGGCTTGGCGTGACCCCCAGGGCCATCGCCTACCCCGTCGGATTTCCCCTCAACCAGACCTCCGGCCTTCGCGAACGGGTCCAGCGCGCCGGCTATGACGTCGGCTTCACCTTCATCCCCGGCGTCATCACCGCCCCCGGCAACGGCACAACCGCCGATCGCCTCAACCTGCCCCGGCTTTCCGTCGACCGCTCCGATCGCGCCGCCAACGCCCGCTTCAAGGCCGCCCTTTTGGCCCCCAGCGCCCTTTTGTGAAGGCTACTGCCGACGGCGACGCATCTCCCGCGCGGCCCGGATGATCCGCGCGACCGGACGGGGCAGAAACACCATCGCCCCCACCACATAACCCAGCCCCCCGGCCACGATTTCCATCACCAACAGACTCCACGGAGACAGCATTTTCATCCCCAACAGACTCCACGGAGACAGCATTTTCATCCCCGTCCAATACCCCAGATAGCGCACCCCATAATCCAGCCCCTTGACCCACGCCGCCATCATCAGGATCGCCGGCGTGGGCAAAATCTGCACCCACACCAGCTTCCAGGCAGGCACCCGGTCCATCACCCACAAAAGGTACACCGCCAGCCCGCTCCCGAGGGTAAAGGTCGCCCCCACCGCATAGCACACCGACACCGGACTATGGGGTAAAAGCCGCCCGACCAGCACCAGGGACCCCATCAGCAGCACCACCATGACGATCTGCAACCCCGCCGCCGCCGCCGGCTTCCGCATCGCCTGCAAATACACCGAGAGCACCATCCCCACCGGCCGCGTCAGCGATAGCACCGAGAGCAGCACCAGGTAGTCCCCCATCCCCACCCACCTCCGCGGCAGAAGCTGCGAGAGCGTCGGCGCCACCAGCCCCAACCCGATCGCCAGCGGGAACACGCAAAGCGCCATCGCCCCCACCATGTCCACCGCCGACTTGCGCCGGTCCTCCCCTTCCAGGCGAGCGAACGACGGGGCCAGCACCTCGGCGACCATCTCGGCGATCTGCATCGCCGGCACCTCGGCCAGGTTGTACGCCAGATTGTAAAGTCCCAGCACGTCAGTCCCGTAGTAGTGCGCCACCAGCAGGTTGTCCCAGCGGCGGGTGGCAAACCCCGCTATCGAGGCCACCATCACCGGCAGCCCGAAGCGCACCAGCGACCGCATCACGTCCCCTCGCGCCCCCTCCGCCACGAACCACTCCCCCGGTCGCGCGTAAAGCAGAGTAAAGCCCAACCGCAAGAGCTGCCGCACCAGGTTCCCGGCTACGATGCACCACGGCCCATACCCCAGCACCGCCGCCGTCACCGCCCCCAAGCAATAGGCCAGCTCCCCGGCGCTGCGCATGAAGCTGAGTTGGCGAAACCGCATGTGCGCCACCAGCACCCGCTCCGGCACATACGACACTCGCTCCAGAAGAAACGTCAACACCAAAAGCGGAATGAACCGCGCCCCCAGCGTCGCCCCAAAAAGCCGCGCCAGCGGCTGGCTGAACACCAGCGTGCCGCCCAGCGCAAGCACCCCCAGCGTCAGGTGCAGCAGCATCGCGTTCCACGCCACCCGCGGCGATGGATGCCGCTGGCTGGCCACGTACTGCCCCAGCCCCACCGTCGTCATCACGCTGACCGTGGTCACCAGCGTCAGGGCCACGTTCACCGCCCCCGACTGGTCCGGCGACATGTACCGCGTCAAAAGCAGCGTCGTGGCCAGCCCGATCCCCCGGGTCAGGACCCCCGTGCCCACCGACCACGCCACCCCGGACCTCGTCTTCCGCGCCACCTGCGCCGCGGCACCCTCCCCCCGCACCGAACTCACCGTCGGGTCCGCCTCGATCTCACTTACCTCCTCGACCGACATGCGCACCGTGGGCGGTCCATCCGCCGAAGCTCCAGCCGGGTTCTCTTTTGCCAGTTGTGTCATGCCACAACTGCATCGGACGAGACCAGGCGCTGGTAAATCCCCTCGTACTCATCGACCATCCGCGAAAGATCATATCGCTTTAGCGCCCGGCACCGCCCCACCTCTCCCAGACGCGCCCGCAGCGCCGGTTCCCGCAATAGCCGCGCCAGGCGTTCAGCCATCACCTGCGGCTCGCCCACCGGCACCAAAAACCCCGTCTCCCCCTCCATCACCACCGACGGCACCCCGCCCACCGCCGTGGCCACCACCGGCAGTCCTGTGGCCATCGCCTCCGGGATCACCAACGGCAGCCCCTCGGTCACCGAACTCAGGCAAAACACGTCCAGCGCCTGCAAGAGCCGCGGCACATCGCTCCGCGCCCCCAAAAGGTGCACCCGCTGCCCGTCCACTTCACCCGCAAGCTGCTCCAGCCGCTCCCGCTCCGACCCGTCGCCCACCACCACCAGCCGCAGCTCCTGCCGGCGCCCGGACAGGGACCCGCAAAGCGCCCGCAGATGACCCAGCGCCGCGATCAGGTCCCCCTGCGCCTTCTCCTTCGAGAGCCGCCCCACCGTGCCGAACACGAAAGCCGATTCTGGAATCCCCAGCTCCGCCCGCACCGCCGCCCGCACCGCCACGTCGGGCGCGAATCGCGACAGATCGATCCCATTGTGCACCACCATAAGCCGCGGCGGCTGTACCCGATCCACCTCCCGGGCCACCTGCGCCGTCTGGTCCGAGACCGCCACATAGGCCCCGCAAAGCCGGGCCGCCACGCGCCGCAGCGCCACCCGCCGCGGGCTGTCCGGGTTGGCCCCGTGCTTGGTGTGCACCACCGCCCGCACCCCCAACAACCGCGCCGTCGGCGCCGCATAGATGAGCGGCTGCGGGTTGTGCGTATGCACCACATCCGCCCGCAACCCCCGCAGCGCCGCCAAAAGGTGCGAGAAAAGCCGCACGTCCACCCCACCTCCCTTCACCAACTCCACCACCTGCGCCCCCTCCCTGCGGAACTCATCCAGCAGGGCCCCTCCGGGCACGAAGCTCACCGCCGTCACCCGATGGTTGCGCTTGATCAGCCCCCGGGCCAGATCCAGCGCCACCCGCTCCTGCCCGCCGATGGCCATCGACGAGAGCACGTGAACGATATGCATCCCCACGGCTAGCGCCCGCGTCCCAGGATCATCACCAGGGGCGTGCGCAAAAGGATCGTCAGGTCCGTGCGCAAAAAATCCACGTAGTGGTCCAGCTGCGCCGTGTAGGCCAGGTCGAAGAGCATCTTGATGCGCATTCCGTCCGCATCGCTGCCGTCGACCCCCTCCAGCTTGAACGGGTTCACCAGATCGTCCTTGAACGGCGCCAGCGGCGAGTCCGCCGGCAGTTCCCCGACGTAGCCCAGGCTGACCTGCGCCAGCCCAGTGATGCCCGGCTTCACATCGCGCATCCGTTCCTCGAAAAAGGGGATGAGGAGCGCCAGATTGCGCATCAGCTCCGGCCGCTCCGGCCGCGGCCCGATCAGGCTCATGTCGCCCCGGAGCACGTTCAGGAACTGCGGCAGTTCGTCCAGCCGCGTCCGCCGCAGGAAACGCCCCACCTTGGTCACCCGCAGGTCCCCCTGCCCCGCCAGCACCGCCCCGGTCTTCGCCTCGGCGTCCGTGCGCATGCTGCGAAACTTGTACATGTCGAACTCGGTGAAGGTGCATTCGCCCCCCTCTCCCGAGAGCAACATCCCCGAACGGCGCTGCCGATAGAAGATCGGCCCCGGCGAATCCAGATAGATTGCCAGGGCAATGAGCGGATAAAACGGCAGAGAAGCAGACAGGCCCACCGCCGCCCCCACCAGGTCCATCATCCGCTTAGTGAACCGCACAGCCTGAGTCATCATCGCCATCGTATCTCGCGAACGGGCATTTGCAGAAGGTGTCGATGTCATTCGACGCACAGCGGCCGGGCCTGCCGGAACGCCCGCGCCAGCCAGCCCATCGACGGGTTTATTGTCGATGCTGATAAAACGGATATTGTGGCCGGTGCGCTTCAGCACGGCAACCTCGGTTCGCCGATCGGGGACGATTTCGCGAAAAAAGCAGCAAACTCGGATACACGGCCCTGCTGCACCGTTGACGCAAGCCCGCAAGCCCCATAGGCTTCATCCTGAAGATCGATCAGGTGCCATTCGATCGGCCGATCTGGGCCAAAGGACCCCGGCGCGCGATGCTGTATCTGCACTTGCCTGCTACCCTGACTTCCCGCTATCTGGCCGTCCGGGCCATGTCGGCGTTGTGCCGCGCCCTTAAACAGCCCGACGCCTTCATCGACGCCGTCGTATCCTCCGTCGGCGAGGCCTTCAACAACGCGGTGATTCACGGCGTCCCGGCAAACGAATGCGACGAGTCCGAAGACTCCGTCGAGATCGAAATCAGCCTTCAGGACCAGACCCTGGAGATCCGCGTCCTGGACTACGGGCGCGGTTTCTCCCTTTCCGACGTGCCCCTTTTCGACCTTGACGTGGACCCCCTGACCATCGACGAGCTGCCCGAATGCGGCATGGGCCTGTGCATCATCCGCGGCCTGATGTCCCAGGTGGAATACGACAAGGGCCGCCCCAACGTGCTTTCCATGCGCAAGGACCTCCTGCCCATGTCCCTGTCCCGGCGGGCCCGGTCCGCCGCCCGCTAGCCGGTCCGACGACGACATTAACGCAGCTCCTTCAGGGGCGGTCCCTCCGGGCGGCCGTGTAGCGATCGCAGGGGCGCGTCGAAGATCTCCTCGACCGGGTGCAAGAGCGATCGCGCCCGCACTCGCTGCCCCTCGTCGTCCGCGTCGGTGACCGCGGCGATGTGCCCGAGCATGCGGCGGAGCAGTTCGTCGGCGAAGCGGGTGGCGCCGCGGGCGCGCTGGAGAAGCTCGCTGACCGTACCCCGCTGGCAGTGGAGCAACGCCCCCTCCGCGTCGCCCAGGCTGACCTCGACCTGAACCAGCATGGGGCGGCAGCAAAGGGCATCCAGCGACCTCTGCATCTCCGGGTCCAGGCAGCGCTGCACCATGTCCCGCGCCGTGGACAGCGAGTCCCAGCCGGCCCCCACCGGCCGCAATAGCAAGAGCAACTGCGCCGCCTTGCGCTGGGCCACCGGGTCGGCGGGCCGGTACATCCCGACCTTCAGCACCGCCTGCAGCGCCCGCAGTTCATCGTCCAGCAGGGCCAGCTTGGCGTCGGCTGCGTCGCCCTCGGGATCGTCCCCGGCATCGGCGATGAGCGAGGCGCAGTAGTCAAGGCCGACGGCCAACATCATCAGGCGCGGGTCCGGGCCGTTGTGCCGCAGGTCCGCCCGCACCGCCTGACAAAGGGTCTTGAGGCATTTTACCCGCGACCGGCGCGGCAGATGCCCCAGGGAAATCATGGATTGAAGATAGTGACCGGTGTCCAGCATGCAGGAGACATCGGCGGACCCGCTGCCGAACTTTGGGGCGCTTTTTCACTTTTCCGCTTTTCACTTTTGGCGGGCAATGTTGGGGTCGGGTCTCTGCACTGGAGTCAACAATGGAAAGGGCCCCCTTTTCACTTTCGGCAGGCAATGTAGTCAGTAAGCAGATTTCAGGAAGAAGCACATGGCAGGAGCAGATTTTGGCGCACCCCCACAGCGACTGAGGGAGCGTACTACTGTACTTGACCGAAAGAGCGAGGAGGTACGCCAAAATCTGCTCCTGCCATGTGCTTCTGTCTTCTGTTTAGATCGCCTCGTCGTCCTCGCCATCACCCTCTGGCGCCCCGTCCCCCTCCTGCGGCGCCTCCTCGATCACCAGCCGCAGCTTCCGCCCGAACTCCTCCTGCAACAGGTCCCCCTTGCGCCGTGCCGACCACAGCTCCAACTCCAGGTCCCTGCCAAATCGGGTTGCCAGCACCAGCTCGATCTCCTTGGCCCCGATCCTGCATCGCACCCCCTGCACCAACCGCTGGCACGTCCGGTCCAGCCCGTCCGCCACCCGCAGAATCCCCGCTAGCACCCGCACCTTCCGCTTCAGCTCCTCGGGGAGCTGCCCGTAGGGCTGGTGCGTCTCCTTGGGCATCGACTTCCGGTGATAGCGCACCATCTGCGAGAGCAACGAGATCTCCTCGGGCGAGAACCCCGAAAGCCCGCTGTTCTCGATCAGGTACTGCCCATGCTTGTGGTGCCGCGACGCCGCAATGTAGAACCCCACGTCGTGCAGAAGGGCACCGAACTCCAAAAGCTCCCCGTCGGCGTTCGCCAGGTGGTGCAACGGGCGCAGGCCGCGGAACAGGTCCAGCGAAAGCCGCGCCACGTGCTCCGCATGGGGCTGCAACACATGCGTCCGCCGCATCAGGCCGACCACAGATCGCCGCCGCAGGTCGGGGAACTCGTCCACGAGCTGAATGCCGGTCCGGTTGCGGATGGCATAGTCGTGGATCAGCCCCTCGCGCAACGCCGTCTCGCAGAGCACGTATTCGTCCGCATGGAACACCTCCAGCAAAGACCGCACCAAAACCACCCCCGGCAAGATGCTGTCGATGCGCCGCGGGTCCAGCCCCGGGATCTTCGCCCGCTCCGCCGAGGTCATCCCGCACAGCCGCCGCTCCAGAGCATAGATGTCGGCGAAGGGCACCACCCGCAGCTTGCTCCCGTGCCCCGCCTGCGCCGATTCCATCCATGGCCCTGGCGACGATCCCGTCCCCGTCGTCGTCGTCGTCGTCGTCCCTTGGCCTTGGCGCCCCGTCCCCGTCGCCATCCCTGGGCCTTGGCGCGATGCCGGCGGCCCGGCCAATTCCGCCAGCGCCCGCGCCGTGCCCGCGCTGATGGCGATGAACTCGAAGCCGATCCGCAGCATCGGCGCCGCCACCCGCAAAAGCGCCCGGTGGCAGTGCTCCGCCAGGCGCAGGTGCTCCTCCGGCGAAAGCGGGTCCGTGCTCACCTTTTGCAGCAGCCGCAGCACCCCCAGCTTCAGGCTGCGCTGATGGTACAGCTCCCTGCCGTCGCACACCATGACCTCCACCGAGCCCCCGCCGATGTCGCACAAAAGCGCCCGCCGCCCCGAGAGCCCCAGCGTCGGCCGCGCCCCCAGATAGATGAGCCGCGCTTCTTCGTCCCCGCTGATGACCTGCAGGTCCACCCCCGTCTGGTCGCTCATGGCCCGGACGAAGTCCCCGCCGTTCTGCGCCTCCCGCACCGCGCTGGTCGCCACCGCCACCACCGCGTCGCAGCCATGGCGGTCGGCCAGCTTGCGGAAGGCCCGCAGCGTCTCCGACCCCCGGGCGAAGGCCTCGGGCGAGATGACCCCTCCATGGAACGCCGAGTCACCCAGGCGCACCATCTCCTTGGCCCGATCGATGCTTTCGACCCGGCCATCCGCCGTGATCCTGCCGATCAGCAGATGAAACGAGTTGGTGCCCACGTCGATGGACGCGATCTTCATCGGCCGTCCTCTTCGCTCTTCGGCCCCGGCTCCGCCGCCAGGGGAAGGGCCAGGGGAAGGGCCACCGCCGCCGAAAGCCCGCTCAGCCGCCCCAGGAACAGGTCGTAGCGCGACACGTCCCCGTCCTCCGGCACCGACAGCATCGCGCAGGCCACCTGCACCTCCCCCTTGCGGATCACCACCGCCGGCTCCCGCGCCCCGTCTTCCCGCTCGGTCAGCCGCCGGTCCCGCACCTCTTTGTCGCCGTCATGGTCCAAAAGCAAGAGGTCGCTGGACCCGTCCTCATGCTCCCGCTCGACCAGCAGCAGCCCCGGCAGCACCGGCGCGGGCCGTCGGCAGCGCACCCCCTCCGCCGTCAGCCGGCGCCACGTCCCCTCCTCGCCAAAGGGGCCCGTCAGGTACACCGCCACCTCCTCCCCCCTAGATCCTTCGCAATACAGGCCGTCCCCCGCAGGCGACCAGCTCGGCCGCCCCAGCTTCACCCCCGCAGGCGCCGGCAAGCGCGTCCGCGTCCCATCTGCCAGGCGCAGAAGATAAAGCCGCCCGTCGCCCCCATGGCCCTGGTCATGGCCCCCATCCGGGCCGTCCGCCGCGTAGCACAGCCACTGCCCGTCGGGGGAATACGCCGGGTCCCGATAGCAGCGCCCGTCCCCACCCAATAAAAGATGAGGCCCCTTGCCCCCCGAGTCGAGCTGCCAGATCTGAAGCGTGGCCCCGACCCGCCTGCCGTAGGCCAGGCTGCCATCGGGAGCAAAGGAGGCGCCGCCCTCCGCCGGCCCCGGCAGCACCAGCGCCGGCCGCCCCTTGTTGTCGCAGAGGAGCCACGCCGAGTGTGCCCCCTCGCCGACCTGCATGCACAGCCAGCGCCCGTCCGGGGAAAAGGTCGGGGCCCGGTGATGCACCATCCCCGCCGTCATCCGCTGAAGACCGCGCAGCCGGACCGCGCGGAACTGCTTGCCACTGAGTCTTTTCATATTTTTGTGGTGTCCAACATCGCCGAGGGACCTCAATCTACTGTCACTTCCGGTGCCGAGGCCAGCGTGTTTTCTCTCCCCCGGAGGCAGCCTGCCACTATGATGAGGACCAGATGGCCCGCCCAAAAAGCACAAAGCAGACCGGCAAGAAGGCGCCGCCGCGCAAGCGCCCCCGGGGCAAGGCCGCAGAGCCGGCACGGATCGCCCCAAGCGAAGGCGACGGCGAGGTGCTTACCGGGGAGCTGCTGGATTCGGACGCCGATCCCGAGGCCGCCCACGACGACCTGGAAGAGCCCGACCTCCACAACCTGCCCGACGTGGACGCCTCCGCCCTCCTGCCCCCGCTGGACGACATCGACGGCCACCCGCTGGACGAAATCGACGGCCACCCGCTGGGCGACATCGACCACGACGATTCCGCCCACCCCCTGCTTGACGGCCAGCCACTCGATGACATCGACCAGCCCGGCGCCCTGGCCGACCGCGGGCGGCGCCAAAGTTCGCTGGTCAAGACGGACCCCCTCACCGCGTACATGCAGGAGATCCGCCGTTATCCCCTCCTTTCCCGCGAGGAAGAGCACGAACTGGCGGTGAAGTTCGCCAAGACCCGCGATCCCAAGATCGCCAAGCGCCTCATCACCTCCAACCTGCGCCTGGTGGTCAAGCTGGCCCACGAGTACCGCCGCGCCTACCGCAACCTTTTGGACCTGGTGCAGGAGGGCAACCTGGGGCTGCTTCAGGCGGTGCAGAAGTACGACCCCTACCGGGGCGTCAAGCTCTCGTCGTACGCCGCCTGGTGGATTCGCGCGTACATGCTGAAGTTTATCCTGAACAACTGGCGCCTGGTGAAGATCGGGACCACCCAGGCCCAGCGCAAGCTCTTCTTCAACCTGAACAAGGAGCGCGAGAAGCTGGAGGACTCGGGCTTCGCCCCGACGAACAAGCAGATCGCCGATCGCCTGTCGGTGCCCGAGCGCGAGGTGGCCGACATGCAGATGCGCCTGGGCTCGGGCGAGATGTCCCTGGACGCCCCCGTCGGCCGCGAGGACGAGGGCGGGCGCACCCATGTGGATATGCTGGAATCCAGCGGCGACCTGCGCCCCGACGTGACCACCGAGGGACGCGAGTTCCAGGCGCTCTTGCACAACAAGCTGAAGGACTTCGAGCAGACGCTGAAGGGGCGCGAACAGACCCTGTTCCGCGACCGCCTGATCGCGGACCAGCCGCTGACCCTGCAAGAGGTCGGCGAACGCTACGACATCAGCCGGGAGCGGGCGCGGCAGATCGAGGCGCGGCTGCTCCAGCGCCTGAAGGTCTTCCTGAAACGCGAGCTGGGCGACGCAGTGCAGGTGGCCATGGGGCTGGAAGACTGAAAAAGAACCTCTGCGCAGCACGCTCGGAAAGCAATGATGAGGGTAATCGGATTGCGTAACCAATTGAATTCTCACAGAGAAAAGATCCTCTTGACAGACGTTTAATGGCAAGATTTGTAATCTTCAACGCAATTCAGACACGCCTGGACACTCCCGTCGAGAAAGCAATCCGATAACCCTCATGATGACTGAACGACCCGCCGCGACCGGCACCCTGCGCCTGGTCGCTACCCCGATCGGCAACATGGAAGACATCACCCTGCGCGCCCTGCGGGTGCTGGGTCAGGCTCCGCTCATCGCCGCCGAGGACACCCGCTCGGCACAGCACCTGCTGGTGCGCCACGGCCTGTGGCCCCGGCCGGCGGGGGAAGGCCGCGTCGTCAGCTTCTTCGAGGGCAACGAGGTCGAGCGGGGCGAGCAGCTGCTCGCGGCCCTGCGCGAGGGCACCGACGTGGCGGTGATCTCGGATGCGGGCATGCCGGGGATCTCGGACCCCGGGCAGCGGCTGGTGGCCCGCGCCGTTCTTTCCGGCCTCCCCGTCGAGGTCATCCCCGGCCCCTGCGCCGCGGTGATGGCCCTGACCGGCTCCGGGCTGCCGACGGATCGCTTCCTTTTTGTCGGCTTCCCCCCCCGCACGCAAGGCGCCCGGCAGGAACTCTTCGGCTCCCTGCGCGGCGAGCCCGGCACCCTGATCCTTTACGAGGCCCCCGATCGCACCGCCACCACCCTCTCCGATCTCGCCGCCGCTCTGGGCCCGGAGCGCCCGGCCTGCGTGGCCCGCGAGCTGACCAAGCTCTACGAAGAATTCGCCCGCGGCACTTTGGCCGAACTCTTCGCCCGCTACTGCGACACCGCCCCTCGCGGCGAGGTCACCCTGCTCGTCGGCGGCAACACCGGCCCGGCGGAGGCAGCCCTGGACCTCCCGGGGATCGAGGCGGCGGTGCGAAAGCGCCTGCTGGAAGGACAGGGCCCCAAAGAGATTGCCGCCGCCCTGGCGCTTCACACCGGCAGGCCGAGAAGGCAACTTTACCAACTCGCGCTCAGTTTGCGCAAGGAATGACCCATGAGCGGCGAACCCAAGGAATCCTACGTGATCTTCGGGTGCGGTTACACCGGCACCCGTTTGGCGCAGACCTTGCGCAGGGACGGCATCCAGGTGCGCGCCTGCGCCCGAAAATTGGGCCCGCTGGCGCCCCTTGTCGAACTGGGGGTGGACCTGTACGCCCTGGACGGGGCCAAGCCGCGGCAGTTCGGGCCGGCGCTGCGCGGGCTTTCCGGGGCGGTGGTGGTGTATTCGATCCCCGGCGTCCCCGAACTGCCCGCAGGCGAGGGAGTGCGCCGCGCCGCGGATGCCGCCCTGGGTGCCGGGGCCCGCGCCTTCATTTACCTGTCCACCAGCGGGGTGTACGGCAGGAACGCCCTTTTGGACAATGACGAATGGGTGGATGAAGACTCGTCGGTGGACATCAGCGACCCCGACATGCTGCCCAGGCTCAGCGATGAGGCATCCATTTCCGGGGCCGGCCGCGCCGGGCTGCGCACCACCGTGCTGCGCCTTTCGGCGATCTACGGCCCGCCTCTGTGGCCCGGCCAGCCCGGCCGCGGCGTGCGCCTGCGCCTGCGCAAGGGCGAGTACAAGCTGTGGAACGGCGGGCGCTACTATTTCTCGCGCATCCACGTGGACGACCTGGTGGCGATCATCCGCGCCGCCGCGGAACGAGCGCCGCCGGGGGCCCTCTACGTGGTCGGGGACAACCACCCCTGCCCGCAGGGGGAGTATGGAAAATGGCTGGCCGCGCACCTGGGCCTGCCCGAGCCAGGGACCGCGGATTCGCCGAGCGCGGGTGGGCCGCGGCACATGATCCGCGGAAGGAGACTGCGCAACCGGCTGCTCAAGGAGCAGTTGGGAATCACCCTGCGCTACCCCAGTTATATAGAA
Source organism: Polyangia bacterium (assembly GCA_038231615.1). GTDB lineage: Bacteria > Myxococcota_A > Polyangia > Palsa-1104 > JAEUJZ01 > JBBRLA01. Next base: position 20,037 of record JBBRLA010000058.1, read on the forward strand.
GGCGAACATCAAATCGACTCCGCCGAGGCAGGCGGGCCCGCGCCTACGCCCAAAGTGGCCGCAACAGGCAGTGCCGCAACAGGCGGTGCCGCGACAGGCGGTGCCGCGACAGGCGGTGCCGCGACAGGCGGTGCCGCCGCGACAGGCGGTGCCACCGCGACAAGCGGTGCCACCGCGACAGGCGGTGCCGCGACAGGCGATGCCACCGCGACAGGCAGTGCCGAAGCTGCCGCTTCCATTGTGCCGCCGCATTCCGAGGACCGCGCGGCCTGGCCCCACTGGCTGCTGAAGCCCGGCGACATAGGCGCCACTCTCGATCTGGGCGCGACCGGGGTCGAGCTGGTGGAATTATCCCCCACGAACGCGGCCCCTCCCGGCCGAATCTACCTGGTCCTGTCCGGCCACCCCATCGCCGAGTGGGACGGTCGGCGCATTCCGCTTGGCCCGCTGGCGGTGGTCCCGCCCGGCACTCGCCTCCTGCCCCCTTTTGCCGGCGGCGACGTTGTGCGACTTCTCGCCCTGCCCAGCGCCCGTGTCGACCCCACCCATCCCGACCTGCATGCCTCTTCCGCCGATTCGGAACCAGATCGAGCAAGCGCGGCATCTGGTCAACATCAACTGCCAGGGTCTGCGCCGACTCACCCGGGAGCGGCGGAGCGAGCCGATTCCGGTCCCTCTACCTCCTGAGACCTGGGTATCCTTCTTCAGGGAAGTCAGCCTGCTATCCGCGATGACTTTCATGCGCCTTACATCGCCCGTCAGCCCTGCCTGCTTGATAAGGAGGGGAATGAACGATCTTTCGACTGTGGGCGCGGCCGATCCGCCAAAATCAAATTGCGTACCGCGACAGTACCCCCTAGCTTCTGGTTGACAGGAGGGGCCGGGGGTCGCATCCTCGGCCCGTGTCCCAGCACCCCTCCGTGTACTTCGTCTCTCTCGGTTGTCCCAAGAATCGCGTCGACACCGAGGTCATGCTCGGCATGTCCCAGCAAACCGGCTACACCCTGGCACAGGCC
>JBBRLA010000059.1:0-20979 GCA_038231615.1 Polyangia bacterium
GACTCCCTGGACGCCGCCATCGCCGACATCGTCAGCCGCCTGAAGTAAGGTCGGCCTCCGCTCCGGCCTGCGAATCTACCTTCAGGCCCTTTTGACTGCCCTTATGTCTTTTGCTTCACCCCCTTAGCACGGTATCCCCACCGGTGTCGAGGCAGCTTGGACGGAAGTCGAAAAGCTCCGCCTCCCTGGTGTACAGGCCGTTGCTGGCCAGCCGGAACCCGCCGTACGCCGAGCCGGTGGGCAACACGGCGAAGTCCGCCACCGTCAGCCCAGCGAAAAGCGGGCACAATTGCTTCAAGGCCCGCAACGCCTCGGGCGAGATCGGCCCAAAGTACAGCACCCCGGTCGCCATGGTCAGCACGTCCTTGGGCAGGTCCGAGGGCATGTGTCCCGCCAGGTACAGCGACCGGCTGCCGTGCCGCACCTCCTTGGACAGTTCCTCGTAAGCATACCACAGGTGTGCGCTCACCTCGCCCTGACTGATCGGGTGGAGGGATCGACGCCTCTTATGCTAACATGAAACGATGTCGGAAGCGTCAGTCGTGCACAAAGGCCACCACCGCTATCTGGCGTATCGCGTGTTCTGTTGCATGACCGTCATCGCGTTCATTACCACGGCACTCGGCGTGGCGTATGCGGACTGGCAGGGGCTGCTCATGGCGTACGCGATCTTGCCAACATTCGTGGGGCTCATGATGTGCCTAAATCTGGCCACCTTCCACTTCGACTTTAGCATCTTCGGGCCGCTGCGGCGCACCGCGATGCCCAAAGAGAAGCCCCTTGCCAGGCAGGGCGGCGATGGGTCGGTGGGGTGGTATCAGGTCAAGGGCCCAATGTTTACCTGGATTGTGTTCCCTGCGGGCGTGGCCTTCCGCGGCCTGACCGGCGATGGGTTCATCCCGTGGCAGCGGGTGAAGCGGGTGAAGCGGGTAAAGTGGCTCTGGGTCAGCGACATTAAAATCGAGCACGATTCTTCCGAAGTACGCAGCCCGGTGGTGATGGGCGCGGCGGGGCTCTGGCACACGATCCGTACCGCACTTCTGCACACCGGGAGCAGCGCCCAGATCGACGAGTAGACATCGACAATTCTCGCCCGTCGCCATTGTTGTCCACTGCTGCGTCTTCTACCTGGTCGCCTGGGCGGAGATGTCAAAGGTAATCGTGCGATCCGGCTCCATTTTGTCTCCATGGATCAAGATCAAACTCACCGTGCCCGGTCTGAGTGCCCGGGCAACCATTGGCGGGAACGGCACCGATGCGCTAAGATGGCCATCTAGATAGCGGGGTTGCCGAGATGTCGAAAGACACGCCCCACCTCATCAGAACGCAGGAATGTCGCCTCGCGCTTTGTCCACACCCATGGGCATCAGAACAGCCCCAGGGCCAGAAACACCGCACCGCCCATGCCCAAAAGCAGGCTGACGTACCACAGCGGCCTCCGCCGGGTCAGCACCGCCATCGCCGCCATTGCAATGCCCACCTGGAAAAGCGTCACCCCGTTGGCCAGCGTCTTGTAGTGGTGCAGGTGGGCCGCCGAGGCCTGCTCGCTTTCGTGGGCCTTCTCTTCGATCTGGGCCTGCTCCTTCTTGTAGCCCTCGATCCGGGCCAAAGACTCCGCCGGGAGTTCCTTGCCCAGGGCGGTCAAAAGGTCCCGGTTGGCCGAGAGCACCGTCAGCTTGATCCCCTTGGCCTGAAAATAGGACCACTGGTCGGCGGCCTGCATCTGCTCGATGACCGCCTCGTTGGCATGGTGCCCGGCGTGCAGGGCGCTGACCGCCGCCAGCACCGCGATCACCACCGAACTCAGGGCCACCCGCATCGCCAGCCGGTCGTGACCCCCGTGGGCGTGCCCGGCGGCCTTCTCAGCCTCTTGCTGGATGTGCTCGTGAAGGTGCTCCGTGGGGGCCTCGATCTCTTCCAATGGCATCTCTCCTTGGGTCGGATTGTAGCACCGGCATGGCCCCGGCGCGCAATCCGTGGTCTCCTTTGGGAAAGGAGCAGCCATGCTATTTAGGGAATTAAACAGCGGCAAATGCAAGACCTACCTCATCGCCTGCGAGGAGACGCGGCGGGCGGCCCTCATCGACCCCGTGAAGGAGCGCATCGACCGCTACCTGGCGGTGCTGGCCTACTTCGGGCTCCAGCTCGACCTGGTGATCGACACCCATACCCACGCCGACCACCGCACCGCCTGCTTCGAGCTGAAGGAGATCACCTGCGCCAAGGTGATCATGCACCGCCGCGCCCCGGCCCCCCGGGTGGACTTGCACGTCGACGATCAGCAGGTGCTGCCGCTGGGCCGGCTTGCGCTGCGCTTCCTCTCGACACCAGGACACACCCCCGACGGGGTCAGCGTGTACGTGGACGGCAAGGTGTTCACCGGCGACACGCTCCTCATCCGCGGCACCGGGCGCTGCGACTTCGCCGGGGGGGACGCCGGCCAGCAGTTCGACTCGGTCACCGGCAAGCTCTTCACCCTGCCCGATGAGACGCTGGTCTTCCCGGCCCACGACTACCGGGGCAACACCCAGTCCACCGTCTTTGACGAGCGCACCAAGAACCCGCGCCTCTGTGGCCGCACCCGCGAGCAATACATCGACCTGATGGACCACCTGGGGCTGCCCCTGCCGGAAAAGATCCAGGAGGTGCTCCAGCCCAACCAGTCGGCCCTGGACGACGATCGTTTGCACTTCCCCACCCTGGCCGAGCTGCACCAGGTGCGGCAGCTTGCGCCCGCCGCGGTAAGCGCGCTGTGCGGCCCTTCGCCGCCGCTCCTGCTCGATGTGCGCGAGCCCGAGGAGTACACCGGCGAGCTGGGGCACATCCCGGGGAGCCTGCTCATCCCCCTTTCGGAGCTGCCGGCGCGGACCTGCGAGATCGAGGGTCACAAGGACCGGCAGGTGGTCACCATCTGCCGGGCCGGGGTGCGCAGCTCGACGGCGGCGGCGATCCTCACCGGCCTGGGCTTCGAGCACGTCATGAACCTCAAGGGCGGGATGCTGGACTGGAACGAGCAGGGGCTGCCCGTCGAGAGGTGACCCGCGATGACCAGCCGACCCGCCTCGGGAAGCTTGACTTCGCCGGCCAGGTCGGGTAATTACGGCGGACCCCGTAACCCATATGGATGGGAAATCTCGGCAGGAAGGGGGTGTGTTCATTGCTAGGACGACCGCTCGAAGTTGAAGTTCGCGACAGCCTGGAGAAGGCGATCAAAATCCTCAAGCAGAAGATGTCGAAAGAGGGCATCCTGCAAGAGGTCAAGCGCCGCCGCTTCTACGAGAAGCCCAGTGTCAAGAAGAAGCGCAAGATGCGCGAGGCCCGCAAACGCCGCCGCCGCGAGATGAAGCGCCGTGGGGCGAAGTAGGCCGCAAGGTCTCTTCGCAGCCATCGGGTTCATCCCGGTCCTTTTCCTGCACCCAATCATCCTCCTGTTCACCCTCGGGGCGCTCCTCTCCGCGTGCTTGCCACCGGAGTGGGGCGCCAACGCCATCCTGCATCCGCAGCGCCGGGCGCTCACGCCCATCATGACCCCCGTCCATGAAGACTTCCGCTTCGAAAGCCAGGGAGCGCAGCTCCGCGGCTGGCTCTTCCGCGGGACGCCGCCCCGCCGCGGCCTCATCGTCTACCTGCACGGCGTCGGCGACAACCGCCTCTCGGGGGTGGGCGTGGCAGCGCGCTTCGGCCCCCGGGGCTACGACGTCGTGTCCTACGACAGCCGCGCCCATGGCGAATCCACCGGCGGCGATTGTACCTACGGGTTCCGCGAGAAGCGCGACCTGTCCCGGGCACTCGACGAGCTTCATGCGGACCACGCCATCCTCTTCGGTTCGTCGATGGGCGCCGCGGTGGCCCTCCTTGCGGCGGCGGACGATCCCCGGGTGCGCGGGGTCATCGTCCAGTCGCCCTTTGCCTCGATGCGCGACGTGATCCACGACATGGCCCCCTTCTTCGCCTTCAGCGGGCAGGTGGACTCGGCGCTTTCCCTGGCCGAGCGGAAGGCCGACTTCCGCGCCGACCAGGTGGTCCCCGAAGATGCGTCCCGGCGCATCCGCGTCCCGGTGCTGATCCTTCACGGCGACCACGACCACAAGATCCCCCTGTCCCACGCCCGGCGCATCTACGACGCCCTGCCCGGCAGGCGGGAGCTTGTGGTGCTGCCCGGCGCCGGACACAACGACGTGCTGGCCCGCGAAGAGTCATGGACCGCCATCAGCCGCTTCCTGGCGACGCTGCCCCCGGAATCCGCGGAAACGCCCCGGCCCTGAATTCCGCTACCGCCCCCGTCGGCCCCGCGGTATAAACACAGCATCATGTCGTCGCCCCGTCACCGGCCGCTCCCCGCCCTGCATCTCCCCGCGCTGCTTGTGTCCGCCCTGGCCCTTTGGCCCCATCCCGCCGCCGCGGGGCACGACGAGGAGATCGCCCTGTCCAGCGTGCTTGCCCGGGCCCACGACCGCACCGACATCTCCGGCCTCCTGCGCATGATGACCGCCGACGAGCGCGACCGCGCCACCCACGCCGGCCTCGAAGGCCAGTTCGAACGCCACCTCTTTGCCCTGGGCGTGACCCAGGGGGTGGCCTGCGCTCAAATGGACGCCCGCCCCGGCGACCCCTACCTTCCCGCCCTGGACGAATACCGCTGCGGCGTACTCTGCCGCCTGGGCGAATACACCGTCCGCGTAACCATGTCCCCCCCGGACCCCAAGGTGGTGCTCCCCACCCCTTTGCCGGGTCACATCGAGCGCCTCTTCCTGGCCTCGCCGCTCCTCGATGACACCCCCTTTTGCTGGCCCTTTTCCTTGGCCAGCGCCGGGCGCTTCCTCTTTGGGCTGCTCCTCCTGGTGCTCCTGGCCGCGCACCGCGGCCTGCGCTGGGCGTTCCCCTTCGCCTTCAGGCTGACCTTCGATCCCGGCGCCCTGTGGCCGCTGCGACCGGCCCGCGCCGCCCTGTACCGCCTCTTCGACCGGTTCTGGTATCAGGGTTTTCCCCGAAAAGCCCCCGCCCCCTCCCTGGACCTGCATCGGGCCCTGTACCACGGGGTCTTCCTTTTGCGCCTGTGCGGCGCGCTGGCCGTGATCGGCCTCTTCCTGCCGCTCTTTGCCTGCTTCGGACCGGCGCCGCGGTGGGGCCATGCGGCGATGCGACTGGGCGAAGGGTTTTTCCTTTTCCTGGGCCTGGGGCATTTCCTCTCGGCCCTGGCCGACTTCCACCGCCCCGGCCGCCGGCCCCTCTGGCTGCCGGCAATCGCCAGCGTCGTGCTGATCCTCTCAGGGCTCTTCCTGCTGAGCCATTCCGTGCTCGATGAAGATGCCCTGTCCGGGGTGCTGCCCCACCTGCGCCCTCGGCGGCAGCTGGGCACCTATGAGCTTCCCCTGGCCCCCGCCGGGGTCCCGGCCTACGTCCGCCGCGGGGACGGGCCGGTCCTCGACCTGGTGCTCCAGCACGACGACGGCAGAAGCTGCCACGGCCCCGCCCCCACCTCGTGCCGTGGCTTCGGCGCCCAGGTGGTCGCCCCGGCGGACGGGATGGTGGTGGAGGCGGCTGACGGCCACGCCGACCAGGACCTGGGCCAGCGCGACCGCGAGCACCCCACCGGCAACCACCTCGTCCTGAAGACCGGGCCAGCCGGACGGAACGGACAAACCGGGCAGGAATTCATCCTCCTGTCCCACCTCATGCGCGGCAGCGTGGAGGTCCGCCCCGGCCAGAAGGTCCACGCCGGCCAGCCCCTGGCCCGCCTGGGCAACTCCGGGGACAGCGACGAACCGCACCTGTCCTTTTCGATCCTGCCCGCGCCCACGCCCCTGCCCCCCGCGGTCCCGGCCCTCCCCTGCGGCGCCGCCTTCGACGAGGAAAGCACCCGCAGCCCGCGGATCTTCCTGTCCCGCTTCCGGGTCCACTCCCTCCTCGGCCCCCGCGACATCCAGGACGCGCCCCCCCTGCCCGGACAGCGGATCTCGTCATCTCGGCCCCCGGGCCTGCCTCGCTGACCCATTCCATGAACCTATTGAATGATCGGTACCACCTGCTCGGTCCACTGGGCGATGTGGTTGTTGGTCGAGGGGTCCTGGCCGGGGATCCAGAACGGCGGCGCGCTGGGATCGTCGGTCAGCACTTCCCCCTTCGGGGTCACCGCCGCCATCCAGAGCTGCGGCCGGTCCTTGTCGACCAGGCGCAGGCCGTAGTTCCGCTTCGACGAGAAGGTCAGCCACATGACGCTGCCGCCGCCGCTCTTCTGCACAAAGGGGCTGAAGCGCGGCCACGAACTGGTCAGGTCTCCCGTGGTGTCCGTCGGGCCCTTCCCGTTCATCCGCACAAGCTCGACCTCCTTGGCGCCGGCCACCGCGGGGGACAGGAAGATGCGCGCCCGGGGGTTGTTGTAGACGCTGCAATCCTCGACCTTGGCGGGACATTCGACACGGTTGTACGCGACAAAAAGGTCGTCCGGCGACACCGACGGATAGTAGCTCGACCGACCGGTTTTCCACGGGGCCAGGGTCACCGGGGTGGAAAACGTCGTCCCGTTCCAGCGCAAAAGGGCAATCTCGGTCTGAGACACGTAGAGTTCAAAGGGGTCCCCATCGGTGACCTGGGGCTTAGGCAGCGGGTCCAAAAAGCGCGTCACCGCCAGCATCCGCCCCGAAAGCGACCAGTCCGGGTGGGTCGCCGTGCCGCCGGTGTCGATGCGGGCGATCCGCTCGGCCCCGCTCTTGGCGTCGAGCAGGCGCAGGGTGCCGCGCAGCGCCGAGACGAAGCTCGTCCCGTCGGGGCCGTAGCTCTGGAAGTTGGAGAACTGCCGCTCGGTGTTGGACTTGCCCAAGGTGGTGTCGATCCGCGTCAGCGTGGCCTTCTTCTGCCCCACGTCGAACTGTAAGAGGTCCGAGACGTGCCCGCCCCCCAGCACCATCGAAAGCTTGTCCCCGGCGTGGGACAGGGCGTGGCAGCCGACGCACTGCCGGGTCTCGCCGCGGCTGTCCGGCGGGGATTCTTGTGAGGTGAAGAAGGACTCGACTTTTCCGCTGGACAGGTCCAGGCGGAAGATGCCGCTTCCGTCGCTCTGGCTGCCGGTGGCGGTCCAGTAGTAGATGCCGCCGAAAAGGTCTGCCGCGGTGAAGGCGACGTGCAGCGGCGGGCTTTCCCCCACGGTCTTGTCCGCCGGAGAAAGGCCGCGCACCGTCACCCTGACCGGGTCCGCCGCGCTGTCCAGGTTCGAATACGCAAGGGCGTTCCACAGGTCCCGCGGCAGAGTGAAGGCACAGCCGGTGCCGCCGCTGGGGGCGACACACGGCGTGTAGATGACCAGGTCCAGGGTGGAAGTGCTGTGCAGGGTGATCTGGAAGATCGAGTTGCCTTTACTGCCCTTCTGCCACTGGATCTCCAGGGAGCCCAGGTTGGGCGGCATCAGCACCCGGTCATAGGGATACACCAGCGCCGGGACCTGCCCATTTTCCGGCGCCGGGCCCTGGAACTGCCCCGGGGTGGCGCCCTGCGCCCCATCCGCCACCACCTGTCGCGACAGATGCAGGATCACCAGAGCGCTGCCGCTTTGCCCGCCCGAGGCGGCGGTGACCTTCCCGTTGGCGCCGAAGGGGCCGGCCACCAGGGTCGAGCCATCCTGGAACGATCCCAGGCGCGGGTTGTTGCTGGACCACATCACCCGGTCGCTGACCGTCTCCTCATGGCCATCGTCGAACGAGCCGATGGCCTCGAAGCGCTGCGTGGTGGGTTGGTTGGCGTTGGCATTGCCAATCTCGAGCGTCACCTGGTCCGGCACCACCCGCAGGCCGGCCAGGCCCACCAGGGAAGGGGGATTGCCGCTCATCCCGCCGCCGAACAAGGTCTGGTCACAGCTCGCCGTGCCAAGGCACAGGAACAGGGCGATTGTACCAAAACACCGCATGGGCCCTCCGGATCGCGTACAGGAACCGTCGACACCGTGAGGGTAGCACAACCCGGCACAGGGGCCAGCTTGTCTCCTTGGGGAATCGGAATCAGTCGATACAGCAGAGCACGCCGCCCAGGAGGCCGACTTCCTGATGCGCCGCGTCGACCAGGCCATGGCTACAGGACCAGGGGGTGCCGGCGGCCTCGCAGCGCAGCGCCTCGGGCTGACCCAGGCACGCCGCCGTCGGTGTGATCGCCGTCGTCCGGGTCTCGGTGCCGCAGCCGACCAGCGCCGTCGGTTCCGCCATGGCCGCGGGGCAATCTGCCACCGTCCCCCCGGCGGTGATACCGGCGTCGATCTGCGTGGCATAGAAGCCGCTGACCGCCTTGCACTCCGCCGCCTTCACCAGCTTGAGCGAGACGTCCGCCGCGCCGCACACGTGATACCCCGCCGAGCACAGGGTGGCGAAGTTTCCCGCCGTGAAGTTGCCGGGGCAGGTGAAGACCCCCGCGGCGACAGCCTGCGCGGTCGCGGTCTTGGTGCACGGCCCCGTCGGCGCCAGGTCCGGGACCGAGCGCAGGTCCGACACCGTCCGCAGGTCGCTCTTCTGGGGCAAGAGGTCCGCCGACAGCGAAAGGTCAAACCCCGGCGGCGCGGATAAAGTACGCTGGCACAGCCCGACGGAGCCCTGGGGACCGGTGGAGACGGCGCAGAAGAACCCGGGCGGGCAATCGGCGCCGCGCAACGACCCGTCGCAAGCGTAGCGGGCGGCATCCAGGTCCGGGTGGAAGCAGCCGAAAAGGAAGACGGCCGGGACCACGCCGCGGCGCACGCGCATCAGAAGCCTCCCGACATAGCGAGCCCCAGGCCCGCGGGGGTCACCACGATGTCCGTCGGGCCGGCGGGACCCGACCGCCGACGAACGAGCCATGCTGCGCCCCATGCCGCACCGGCGAGCAGCGCCGTCCCCCCGATCACGTCGGCGGTGATCCCGGCGGCGTCCAGCCGGTTGCCATGCTGAAACAGGTCCGCGTCGAAGCGCCGGGACGACTCCAGGTTTTTCGCCGCAGAGAGCGCCGCCCCACCCAGGGCCCCCCCGATGATCAACATCGCCGCCCCTCCGCCGAACAGGGCGATGGCGCCCGCAGGTGGCCACTTCGACGACGGCATTCGCGGTGCCGCCGGGGTCACCGACCGGGCCGTCGGGGCCCGGGGCGGCACCACCGGGTCGGGCACCAGCTGCACGGGCAGCCCCGAGAGCCGCGAGATCTGCGCCCGCACTTCTTCCCGGTCCGCCGCTGCCGGGCGCTCCTGCAGATAGCGCGAGAGGAAGAGCATCGCCTCGTCGGGCCGCCCCAGGCTCTCGGACGCCGCCGCCACGTTGATCAGCATCTCCGGCAGCCGTGAGATCGCGTAGGCCAGCAGGAACTCCCGCAGCGCCCCCTTGTAGATGTGGTCCTTGTACGCCGACTCGCCCTGCTGGAAGTGGCGTTCCGCCTCGGCCATCGCCTCTTTCGTGTCCGCCTCCTGGGCTTCTTTTGCTTCTTTCGCCTCTTTTGCCTCTTTTGATCGAGACGCCGCCTGTGCCCGGTGAAGCGGGAAGCCGCACAGGGAGCACAGGGCCAGACACAGGAGCGCGCGTGGAGCCAAGGGCTTTCATTATAAACGCGAACGCCCCCAGGGCCCACGGTTGCTTCCTTTCATCGATCTGGCCATCATTCCCTGAAAAGCGATCGGCGGAGCAGACCCCACATGACACCCGGCCCCTAGGCAAAGCCCGACCTCGCCCCGCCCCTCCCGCCCGCGATCATGGACCGGCTGCGGCGCGAGACCCGGCAGCAGCACCAGTCCATCGAGCGCACCGTGCCCCTGCTAAAGGACGACCTGACCCGTCCCGCCTACTGCGCCTACCTGGGCCAGCTCCTCGGCTTCCACCGCCCCCTGGAACCGCTGCTCCACCTTTACCTGGGCGACCTGCCCGCTTTCGACCTGCCCGCCCGGTGCAAACGCTCCCTGCTGGAACACGACCTGGCGCACCTGGGGCAGCCCCCCGAAGCCATCGCCGTCCTCCCCTCGTGCACGGCCCTGCCGCCCCTTTTCGACGCGGCCCACGCCCTGGGGTGTCTCTACGTCCTGGAGGGGTCCACCCTGGGCGGGCAAATCCTTTCGCGGAAGGTGGCGACCCGCCTGGGCCTGCATCCGGGCACCGGCGCGTCCTACCTCTCGGCCTATGGCGCTGGCACCGGCGAGATGTGGCGCCGCTTCTGCGCCGCGCTGATCGCCCACGCCGGCCAGCACCGCGGCGAGGACCGCATCGTCCAGGCCGCGCAGGACACCTTCGCCGCGCTGGAAGCCTGGCTCAAAGTCCCGGCGGGTCGTCTGCAGTAATAAATCGTGCCCCGGCCCGGGGCGCTACTTGCGGGGGAGGTGGCGGCTGTTGGCGGTCGGGGGCGTGGCCGGGCCGGAAGGCGGGGTCGGCGGCGACGGGGGGGCCGGAGGATGAGCGGCCTTGTGGCCTTTGTGGGCCGGGACGGGGGGGGTCACCGCGGGCGTCGATCCCAGCAGCTTGTCCCGTTGCATCGCGGCGACCGAGTCTTCGAGCTGCTGGATCTTGGCATAGGCCGCCTGCAGTGCGTCGCCGACGTCGCCAGCCTGTAGGTTGAAGTCCTGCTGTTGCTGGGCCGCGGCGAACCGGTGAGACTACAAGAGCATCGGCTGGGCCTGCATGTTGAGCCGAAGGAGCGTGAACGTGTGATGCGAAGGGCGCAGCGCAATGCAGCGGCGCTGCAGCAACTTGAGGGCATCGCAGGAGTGCCCTCACTTCGAGACTTCTTCTTCGACCCTGATGATCAGTCCGTGCTGTGGACGGCATACCGTTACATGGCAGGCACGCCTCTTTCGCGCTGCGGAGTGCAGGTGCCGACTCTGCCGGCGTTGATTGCGGTGGCGGAGGCGCTGGATGCCTGCCATCAGGTCGGGGTGATTCATCGGGCACTGTCACCGGAGTGTATTTTGATCGCCGATTTGACGGGGAAGCCAGTGCTGCTGCACTTCGACTTCTCGCACGTTGAGGGCCAGCAGAGCATTGCATCGGTCATTGGCAGTGCGCTGGGGGCCTCCCCCTATACGGCCCCAGAGGCCAGAGCGGCGCCGGTCAACGGCCGGCGACCGGCGGCGTACATCTATTCGCTGGGTATCGTAGCACTGGAACTGCTTTTGCGCCAGAAGATTGGCGATCATAACCCGGTGCAGTTGGTAGATCACCTGCCCGAGCGACTCTTGCGACCCATCATCAGCAAGATGGTGGCACGAGAGTGGGCCGATCGCTTCCAGAGCATGACGGAAGTATGTCTGGCGCTTCGGCAGGGCTTCTGAAAGGCTCTGGTAGGGGACGAGCGCAGTGAGAGGGGTAAGGACTGAGGGACTTCATTACTCATTAGATCGCCATCGAGAACCTGAAGTGCTCCGGTCGCCCTTTGCTAATCTCTGATGAGCCTGGTTGTTCAAGGTAGATGGAGCGGATGCTCGGCGTAGTGCTGACCGTCGGGCAGGTTGTCGACGTCCGTGCGAAACGCCTTGTTCTTGTCCGACCAACACCGGGGCCAGATGCGTAGCTTGAGTGCGCCGTCCGATGGCCAAGCATTGAGTCCCTGGCGAGCATCCCTTACCGTTGCCAGCGCCCGAAGCCATACCGCTTTACTCGCCAGCCCGTCGGGCCGTCGGCATAGATGTCCAACCAGGCCCGCCTGATCTTCAGGTGCAGATACCTGCTCCCGCGCGCATCCCTCAGTAGTGCGATCACTTGGCCTCGACGCGATCCGGGGGGCGCAGCACAGCCCCGCTGCCGGGTTCTCGCCACGCTCCGGGGCGGCGAAGGTTGCCCTGAGCCGTCACGATCGCCGCGGCCGCAGCTTCCCAGGCCGCGGCCACTTTGGTGCCGCTCGCCTGTACCTCGGCCCAGCTGGGCATCGGCCTTCCATCCCAGGTCTTGCCGCCGATCGCCTCGGCGTAGGCCTCATAGCCGATCTGGCCGGTGTCTTCTGGTCGCCCATGGCCAGGAGCATGGCACGGCGCGATCGACCTCCCAAGATTGGTCAGGCCCGCGATGCCGATCTGGCTGATTCTGGCGGGGTTACGAGGGCGCCCCGCTGCGGGAGCCGCGGCTGGGTCCTGTTTTGGGCCCACAAATGAGGGGCAGAAAGAGGAAGGCTCAGCAGGCCTTGGCCAGGCGCTGCCGGGCGATCTCGGCGTAGGCCGGCGACATCTCGATCCCAAACACACCGGCCAGGCGAGCTGTGCGCCGGCGACCAGGCCACGGTGCGCGAGTCCCTGGCGGCCTGGCTCAGGGAAGGCTTCCTGCCTCCGGAGGCCTCCCTGCTCTGCGAGGCCTGGGCGCAGGGCATGGATGATGACGAGGCGTGCCTGGTGGCGGGTTGCACGCTGGAACAGCTCGACTACGTGCGCAAGGAGCTGCGCCACCTGCTGTCCACGGCCGGGTTTGACGAGCCCGCGCAGCTGGAGCTGAGCCCCGCCGAGGTCGCCCGGGTCAGCGGCCTCCCGCTCAAGAAGGTATACAAGCGGCTACAGCGGGGCCGCATCACCGGCCGCAAGCGGGACCGGCGCTGACCGGCGCTGGCGCATCGTGCGTGCGGACGCCCAGCATGCTAGGCTGACGCTGAAACCGGAGTCGGGTGATGATTGAAAGAGAGGCGCAGAGCCAGCACGCGCTGCAACTCCAGCAGGAAGGGTCCCCGCGAGACGTCGCCCAGGAGCTGGCCGATCAGTTTCAGCCTGAGGTGCTGTTCCGGGCGCTGATCCTGGCGCGGCGCTCGCTCAGGAAGCGAGCGGAAGAGGACGGTCGCTGATCACCGGCGCGGGCTGGCGGCCGTCTTGGTTGCCGGCTTGGCCTTCGCCAACGTCTTGGTTGCCGGCTTGGCCTTCGCCAACGTCTTGGCCTTCGTCGCAGGCTTGGCCTTCGTCGCAGGCTTGGCCTTGGCCGCGGGCTTGGCCACCTTCGCGGCCGCCGGCTTGGCCTTTGTCGCCTTGGCCGCCTTGGCCTTCGCCGGCTTCTTCCGCTTCTGACCACCCACCGCCCGCTTCGCTCGCGAGATGTCCTCGCTGGCGTCGAGGTAGTAGAGGAATCCCTCTTCCCGCTCGAACCCGCCCGCCACCACCTTCTCTGCTTTCCCGGGCTCGGCCTTCGCCTGCCCCGCACGCCTCATCGGCGTCTTGTACACGTCGGCCCCCCGAAGGAAATACAGGAATCCCGACTCGCGCTTCACATCCAACTTCACTACTTTTTCGGCCATTACCTTCTCCACGTGATTGAAGACGAAGGCAAAGTGAAGGCTTCCGACGGGGCTGTCAATTCTTTTGCGCCGCATTAGGACGGCCTCCGCGGCCAGGGGACTTCGCGGTGCGGCGGGCATGGCGCCGTCGGAGGGCGCCACACCACTTTTCACACCACCGCATACCATCAAAGGCAGGCCGTGCGGGATTGCTCGGGATTGCTGTATCGATGAAGTCTCGACGGGAGAAGCGATACGGAGCGGGCCTTAGCGGTATATCGATTATGCGATCGGCATAATCGATATATCAATGCGCCTTCTTATTCTTCCGTCGCTGATGAATGGGTGTCGGCTCTGAATCTGATTCACTCACACCACTTTTCACACCATCTGCGCCCCCGGCACAACCTCCCTGAAATTCGCCAGTTCTAGCACCTTGGCGATCGCCCCCCTGCGCTCCGCGGCGCACCAGACTGCGCAGGATCAGATCCTCAATCCTGTCGGCGAGGTAGCGCAGCGGGGTAGCCACCCGGGAGCGGTTGCCGATGGCCCCCCAGTGGCAGGTGCTCCCCGTGGTCGAGGGGCCCTCCGGCGCCCGCCAGGGCAGCGCCGGCCATACCTCCGCCGCCAGTTCGCGCAGCGCAACCAGGGGCCGACGCTGGATGATGGCGACCAATTCCCCGTTGCTGGGGTTGAAGTTCTCCGGCATCCGCCGGGCTACGGGACGCTCTTCTATTGTAAGTGAAACTACAGACGGATCTGTGTCGTTGGACAAGACTTCCTCCTGTACGCGGTCGGATCTCGCCCTCAGAAAGCAAACCGGCCGCGTGCCGATGGGGCGGGTAACCGCCCCGGGTTTATTTCCTCGCTCCTACCGCGTCGCTGGTGACCTCCGGGTGCCGCGGGTTTCCCCTCGATCAGGCTCTCCCCCTGGACGGAGAAGATCGGCCACGACCCGGCGCTCTCGGCGCCCGGCCTGGCCTCTTATCTCATCGCTGTGCTGACTCCGGGGCATCTTCGGATGGTTCCTTTGTTGCGGTGTTGCAGGATAAGTAGTAGCTTGGTTACGAAATGGTTGCAACACTTAATCCGCGCTGTCGTCGGTAAGTTGACTGCGTTTTTGATGATGGAAGCGTGCATGGTCATGTCCGGCCCCGTGACAAGCGGGCGCAAGAATCCTTTGCATAGGGGCTTACCCCTCCGGCTCAAGAGGGCGAGAAAGGCGCGGGGGCTTTCCCTTCGCGGCCTGGCTGATAGGGCAGGAGTCACCGATCGGACGGTACGGAACATGGAAGAAGCCGGGGGGCCGCTGCCAGGGATTGACACTGTGGAGCGCCTAGCGGTGGCCCTGGGTCTCGCGCCTTGCTTTCTGGGATTCGGCATCGAGGGCGAGGATGTCTTTAGGCAGAAGGTCCCGGGTGGGGTGGGCCGTGCCATGCCTCCCGTGCCTCCGGCAGCCGACCCGGTCCAGGGCCCGCTTCTGTACGAGGGACTACCTGCCCGCCTTGCCGAGTTGCGCGAGCGCCGCGGGCTCACCCGCCGGGCGCTCGGGCGCGACTCAGGCACCTCAGACACCACCGTCCGGCGGGTCGAGGAGCGCGAGATCGTTCCTACGATCGCCACCATCGAACGCCTTGCCGCCGCCCTGGCTGTCTCGCCGTGCTGGCTGGCCTTCGGGCAGGGCCAGGGCCCGGCCGATACCCCCAACGAAGAGGAGCGATCTGATGAGTAGCCACCAAAGTGCCGCCCCAGACCCCCGTGCTATCATGTCCTTCATGAGCACCAAGGAGTACCGGCCCCCCCAGGCGCCCAAGTCCACCCGCCAGATGACACCCGCCGAGCGCCGTGCCCATGCCGAGCGCCGCATGGCAGAGATCCGGGCACTGGCTTCGGACATCGGCGCCGTTCTAAAGACGGACAAGAGCGGCCCCCAACTCATCGCTGAACAGCGGCGGTAAGGGGCGACCAGTGGCTGTTCTCGATGCCAGCGTGTTGAGCGCGATTTTCATCCCGACGGATACGCACCACACCCGCGGCCTGAACTGGTACAGCGATGCGTTGCTGCGCGGCGAGCCCCTCCTTGCGCCCACCTTGGTCTTGACGGAGGTTGCCAGCGCGGTCACTCGGGCTACCCGCGACGTGGCGCTGGTAGCGCGCGCCATAGCGCAGATCGAGGCTGACTTTGAACTGCTTCCTCTGACAACGCAGCGGGGGCGTGATGCGGCCAACGTGGCGGCTACCTGTTCGGTCCGTGGGGCCGATTCGGTTTATCTGGCATTGGCCCGCGAGATGGACACCACGTTAGTGAGCTTGGACGAAGAGCAGGTAACCCGCGGGGCTCAGGTGGTGACGACGGAGCGTCCTTGACGCTCTCCACTATCGAGTAAAATTCGCCCAAAGCGCGTCGGTCGAAAGACCGAAGGGCGTCCGGGAAACCGGATTCGTCGCGTGGCCCCGGTGTCGAAAGGCGTCCGGGGCTGTTCTTTTTGGGGGTCGGGAACCGTTTCCGTCGGTCGGGATTCTAGAAATGCTCGCCTTGCGACCAGCTCGCCGCCCTGGTGCAGCTCCGCGCCCTGATCGCCGGGTGCCGCTCGACCAAGCCGCGGGCCAGCAGCGCGCCCTCGACCAGCTCGGCGCCCTGGTGTGCTCCGCGGGCCGGCAGCTTGCCCTGGTGCAGCTCGGCGCCCTGATGCCGCTCGACCAGGCGCTCGACCAGCTCGGCGCCCTGGTGCGCAGCTCGCCTGGTGTCGCTCGACCAGGCCGCGGGCCGGCGTGATCACCACCGTCCTCGACCAACTCGGCGCCCTCGACCAACTCGCCGCCCTGGTGCCGCTCGACCAGGCCGCGGGCCGGCGATCGGCGCCGGGTCCTCGACCAGCTCAGCCCGACCAGCTCCGCGCCCTGGTGCCGCTCGCGCATGCCAGCGCCGAGAAAGTCTCCCGGCGGCAACATCTGGTGTTATGCGATCTCCATCACCCCGCGGCCACCGTAGCTCGACCAGGCCGCGGTTTCATCCCAGGAGCTTGCGACCAACTGGCGAGGACGCGGGCACCATGGTGGGGTTGCCGCAGGCGGCGCAGACCTTGCGGCGTGCCGTCAGTCGCCACATCGAGTAGATCAGCCCCGGGATGAGAAAGAGTAGCCATAGGGCCAACTCGACGAGGAAGCTTCCAGGAGTCTCCGTTTTGAGGCGACCAGCGGTGCCGCATTGTGTACAGACCAGCGCGTCAGCCATGAATTCCTCCGTCGCTAGAAACGTCTCATACCGACGGCAACGGCAGCAATGGTGACCGTGCGGTTAGGTGAGGATAGCTATGTCACACGCCTACACCTGGGTCTGGGCCGCCCTGGTGCAGCTTGACCAGCCCACGGACCGGCGTGATCGCCACCGGGTCCTCGACCAGCTCGGCGCCCTGGTGCAGCTCGACCAAGCCGCGGGCCGGCGATCGGCGCCGGGTCCTCGACCAGCTCAGCGCCCTGGTGCGGGCCGGCAGCTCGCCCTGATGCAGTGCAGCTCGACGTGATCACCACCGTCCGCGGGCGCGGGCCGAGCGCAGCGGGCCGGCGTGGTCGCCGCGCTGGCGCAGCTCGACCAGGCCGCGGGCCGGCGATCGCCACCGGGTCCTCGACCAGCTCGGCGCCCTGGTGCGAGCCGGCAGCTCGACCAGGCCGAGGGCCGGCGTGGTCGGCGCCCTGGTGTGGGCCGGCTCGTGGGCCGGCTCGCCCTGGTGCAGCTCGACCAGGCCGCGGGCCGGCGTGGTCACCACCGAGTCCTCGCCGCGGGTGCTACAGCCTACGAGGAGAAACGCCCCGAGCGCCCCGGCCCATATCTCGGAACATCTGGTCAAGCTTGTCCTGCACTACCTGCGCGACCTCCTGCGCAGAGTGCTTGCCGCCGTCGATGTTGAAGGTGTTGTTGACGATGACTTGCGCCGGGGCGGCGGACTCCCTGGCCTGCGACTCCACGCTAATCGCCCGCGCCTGGTTGGCCTGCTCTACAAGGGCGCTTCCAAACCGCTGAGGTGGATCGCTTCCGAACCGCTGTGATGCTTCCCACGGTGCCGCGTACCGCTCCGGTCGTGCCCAGGGCACCGCCCAGCCCCCTTCTCCGCCGCCTCCGCCAGCGCCAGCGCCTGACAGACCGAGAGTGCCCTTGCTCGCACCGCCGCCGCTGCTCGCTGAGGCGGGCGCGGGCAGCCCCGGCTTTGTCGCCTGTGGATCCGGTCCCGCCCCGGCGGCACGGGCGATATTGTGGGCAACCTGAGCGAACTCTTCCGCCATCGTCGGGTGAGCGATCGCTTCGTACAAAAAGCCGATGGTGGCCCCGATCGTCGTGCCCACCACGTCAAACGCGCTGGCCAAACTGGTCAATCCCACCGACACCGCGGTTATGGTTGGAGCCCACGATTCGAAGTTGCCGGCGATCTGCTCCAGGGGGCCGCCGATCTTTCCCATCGCCTCGCCCGCGCGCTTGGCCGCAACGCTTGCCGAATTCAGGGCCCCCGTTTGGTCCCCAGTCTCCTTTGCGGCAGCGTTGAAAACCGTCGCGAAGGAGGAGAAGAAAGAGGTCTCAAAGTCGGCCCAAATGCTCTTCGCATTGAGAGAATCGCTGGCCAACCCTCGAAGAGCCAGAGACATTGACTTGCCTTGCTCCGTGGCGATGTTAAAGACGTCGCCCTGTTCTTGGAGTGCGGCCTTATACCGCTGGACACCCGGGAGCAATTCAGAGTCGAAGGTCTTGAGCAGGTTCTTTACCTGCTCCTGCTGATTGATGAGCGCGACGCCTAGTGTGTTTGCGCCTGCCGCTGCAAAGTCGCCCAGCTTGTTCTCGTGCAACTCGCCCTTGGTCGCGAGCTTGAAGGCCGAGAGCCCGACCTCGCTGCTGACCTTCTTTTTTGAGATCAGCTCTTCGACGTTGGCGGCCTTGGTTCCGTGCCCCAGTTGCTTGGCGATCTCCTCATAAAACAAAGGAATGTTGAGCTTCAAGTCGGTCCGAAGTTCCTTGACCTCCTTGCCGTCCAAATGAGTCCCAGCGGCGATCTTTCCGACCACTTGGGAGCCTCGCTCAAGTGCCAGCCCTCGATCTTTTGCGAGAGAGGCCAGATCCGCCACCGCGGCCAGGGCCTGATCGGCCGAACCGCCCGCCTTGCCCCCTTCGTTTCGCAGCCCGCCGACAAAGAGCGTCTGTTGCGCATCCTCGATCTGCGACGAGAGAAACGGCAACTTTGTTGCAAGCTGTTGGGCCTTTGTAAACTCGATCTGTGCCTGCTTGGCGTCCCCAAGAAGTGCCGTATAGGCGCGGATGGAAGACTGCCTTTCACTGAAAGCATCCGTCGCCTTGTTCCCAAACTCGCTGAGCAGCTCGAAAGGCTTCTTGACGGCATCAAAGAGAGCGCGGGCAGCATGGACTACGTCGCCAAGGGTGGCGACGAAGCCTCCCATGGCCCCCTGGGCTTTCTCGACGCCGGATCCGACGGCTTCAAAGGTGGCCTTCATCTTTTGGCCGCCCTGTTCAAATTCCAGGATCGCCTTCTGGCCCTTCTGGGCAGCTCCGGCGAACCGCTGGAGTCCCGCCGCGCCTGCCTCCAACCCTCCACCCGTCAGGTTGAACTGAAGGTCCCATTCAAACGTTTCATCGGCCATGGATCAGATTCCCATCTTGAGCCGCTCGCGTTCCATATACTGCCCTTCCACGAACCGCAGCGCCGCCGCCGCTGCCATAGGGACGCCGCGGCGGCCCATCTTTCGCCGCCAACCGGGCCCATGTCTGAAGATCAGCTCTTGCTCCGCCGCTACCCGTAGATCTTCTTTTGCAGCCAGGTAGGCGGCCTCTATTTTCCCTCTTCTTCTTCCACCTCCAGCGTGGTTTCCCCGAAAAGAATCTGGCCGATCAGGTTGCTGAGGAAGGGATACCGCTCCCAGAGTTCATCCGCCTCAGCTCCGACTGGCAACACCAGATTTTGCTTGGCGACCGCGGCCAGCCAGGAAGGTAGGAGCATTTTGTGATCGGACTTGAGGCGCCGGAAGTCGAGGCGCTCATAAGCGGCGCGGGTGATGAGCCGAACCAACACCCGATCCTTGTCGTTGACCAAATAGCCCAGGCTCGCGCCCTTTTTCTTGTCTTCCTCGGTGAGCGGGAGCGCCGCCAAGGGCACGCGGCACAATGACATCGCTTCCCGGAACAGGGTATGGCCGATCATCGGGCGCGTGCTGGCCAGTCGCTGCATTTCAGCACGCTCCGGCACCTCGACTAGTTGCAGAATCTCCCCTGTGCCATTGTTGTAGTTATAGACGTTGTCGCCGGGGCTGACCTGGCTTGCCAGTCGCGAATTATCCAGAATCGTGAGCACCTCGACGTCGCTGGGACGCCGGAGGACGAGGATCAGGGGGTCGCCCTTGAAGGTGATCACGCGCCCTTGTGGATACGCGGCCTTCAGTTCCGCGATCCTGGAGGCTTTGAGGGTGGCGGCGGCGGCGGCGGTGGCGGCGGCGGCGGTGGCGGCGGTGGCGTCGGTGGCGTCGGTGGCGGTGGCGGTGGTGACTTCCATTGGGTGGCCTTTCCGAGAAAGCGCAAAACTTAGCACGTCCCGACGAGGGCCCGACGGTAAAAAGTCGGGGAAAGATTTTCTCTGGCAGATTTCCCGCAGTTCGCACAGCTCGCCGAGCATCTCCGCCAGCTCGCCGATCAGCTCCCGGGGGAGGTCGCCTTCGATCCACCACTGGCCGGGCTTGCGCTTGCGATTCACTGAGATCTCGATCCCACTCTCCCGCTCGTAGATGGCGATCGACACCTGCGGCCAGCGCTTTCCGTTGAGGCCGAACCTTCGATCGGCGATAGCAAGTTCACTCACCGGGCGGCAGTGTGTGAGCCTGGACCAGCTCACGGACTGAATGAACCGTCTTCGTTGACGTGCTCCGGGAAGGCCCGGCGCAGATCATCCAGAAAGCTGGCGGTCTCGGGCCCGAGGCGGATCCAATCCTGAGCTGACGACGCTGTTGCCGCTTGAGGATATTGCGCGTCAGGATCAAGCTGTCGGGTGAGGTCATCATGCCAAATAAATCGAAGTCTGGGCGGTCAAGCAAGCGTGAGCAAAGCGAGTCATCGAAGAAGCTGGTTGAAGAGATCGTCGCGGCGCTGCAGCGCCAGGTCCGAGAGCGTCTTGGGCCAAACTCCACGTTTGAATAGCGGCGAGACGCTGGTTTTGAGATCATGCGGGATGTCCTTTGGAAGGACGGAGACGACGACCTTCAGGAATCAATCACCGATGCGGATGAAGTTGATGTGGACGGTAAACGGTACGGACGACTGAAGCAGTCGTCGTCGGCGACGTACGCCGGTCGTTTTGGCCCGCACTATGTCCAAGAGCCGCTCTACCGCGAACTGGGCGTACACAATGGACCGACGATCAAGCCGATCGAGCTGCGCATGGGAATTATCGAGCACATGACACCGGATATGGCCCGCGTAGTGGGCGCGCTGAGCGCGGAGCGTGGCAGTCGGGCACTTGAGAGGACGTTGCGCATCGTTGGTCATGTGCCGCCGAGTCGAGCGTTTCTGGCTGACCGGATAACCGCGATGGGGGCCAATATCGCGGATGCCGCTGCCGACCTCGAGAGCGACGCCCGCGCGGTGGAGATTGTGTCGGAGGAGGTCGCGTCAGTGACGCTGTGGCCTGGACCGGATGTCGGTACGAATGAACGAGGTAATCCAGGGGGACAGCGTGCCTCCACGCACTCGCACGGAGCCCTACGAGCGTGCCCCTCCACCGCCAAGCGAGCATCACTATCGCATGGCGTGGGTCGGCA
>JBBRLA010000060.1:0-20872 GCA_038231615.1 Polyangia bacterium
ACTTCAGCGCGATGCGCTGCACCTGCCGGATCAGGCGGCGGCCACCTTCGAGCGGGTCCTTGGGGACTTCTCCGAGGAGCCTTCCGCGCTCTCCGCTCTCGCCGACCTCTACGCCCAGCAGGATCGCCCCGACGATCTGCGCCGCGTCCTCGATCTGCGCGCCCGATCCACCGAGGACCCGGCGGAACACTCCCGGGTACTGCTGAAGGCCGGGGAGCTTTCCGAGAAGCGCGGCGATCTTTTGGATGCGCAGGAAGCCTTCAGCCAGGCCTTCGCCCTGGACCCCGCCAGCCGCAGTGCCTTCACCTCGCTGGAACGCATCTCGTACCGCCGCGAGCAGTGGGACGAGGTCATCAAGATGTATGACGCGGCGCTCAAGCTGGTCGAGGAGCACAAGAGCCGGGCGTACCGCCTGGGCGACCTGTACAGCCGGCGCGGGCAGGTGCTTTTGCAGTACCTGCAGCGCCCAAACGACGCCGCCGCCGACTACCTGAAGGCACTGGAGTACGACGCCGACAACGACGCCATCCAAGGGGCCCTGGAGCGGATCTACGCGGCCTCCACGGAATGGGCGCCCTTGATTGCCGCGTATGAGCGCCGGGCGACCCTTTTGCGCGACGACGGCAAGCGGGTCGAGGTGCTGCGCCGGGCGGCGCGGGTGGCGGCGGCCAAGCTGCGCGATGTCGCCGAGGCCATTCGCCTGTATCAGCGGCTGTACTCGGTGGACCCCACCGACACCGAGGCGCTGGACGCACTGGAGCGGCACTACGATCGGTCCCACGATTATGAGAATCTGCTCTCCCTTCTGTGCACCCGCCTGGCTCTGGCCACCACCGAGCAGGAGTCCATCGCCCTGAACCTGCGCATCGCCCTGCTCTGCGAGGAGGGCCTGCGCGATCACGACCGCGCCATCGAGGCCTACCGCCAGGTGTTGGAGCTGCAGCCGACCCACCGCGAGGCGCTGGACGCCATGGCCCGTCTGTTCGAGGCCAATGAGCGCTGGGCCGAGCTGATCGAGGTGACGCGCCGGCAGATCCGCCTTTTCACCGACCGCACCCAGAAGGCGCTGCTTTACTTCAAGTGCGGCTCGGTCATGGAGGCCAAGTTCGGCAAGGAGGACGACGCCATCCGCTACTACGATGGGGCGGTGAAGACCTCGCCCTCGTGCCTGCCGGCGGTGCACGGCCTGCGCGACATCTATCTACGGCGGCAGGACTGGCCCCGGGTGACCCAGACGCTAGAGCTGGAAGCCAAGCTGTGGACCGAGGACAAGGAGCGCGCCGGGGTGTTCGCCCACATCGGGCAGATCTACCGCGAGAAGCTCCACGACCTTACTCGGGCCATCCAGTATTATGAGTCGGCACTGCAGGTGGACAAGGAGTGCCTGCCGGCCAACCGCGCGCTCTTCGAGGTGTACTACGAGCGGGGCGATTGGGCTCGCGCAGTACCCATGGGGCAGGTGCTCTCGGTCAAGGTCAACCGCGAGGGCGAGCCCCGGGAGCGCAGCGAATTTTACCGCAAGCGCGCGGTGGTCGCCGAGCACGCCGGGGACCTGCGCACCGCCGCCGAGAGCCTGGTGGTGGCGCTGGAGATCCAGCCGGACCACATGCAGGCGCTGGAACTGCTGGTGCACCTGTGCCGCCGCGACCCGTCGATCTACGACTTCGCCACCACCTTCCGCGAGCTGGAGAAGCTGTACCGGCGACGGGACGAACGGCAGGGGCTGGGTCTGGTGCTGGTGGCGCGGGCGACGCTGGCGGAGCGCAACTACGAGGTCGAGACGGCGGAGGAGTTTTTGGCCGAGGCGATCCGCCTGTCGCCGGGGGACTACGCGGTCACCGAGGCCTGCGTGACCCTGAACGAGAAGCTGCGCCGCCTGGATCTGGCGAAAGCCGCGCTGCACTCGTTCATCGAGATCAAGGAGCAGGCCGATCGCCTGGCCCCGGACCCGAGGGCCGTCCCGGTCACCGAGGGGACCGATGGGGTGGCACAGACGACCGCGGCGGCGCGGGCGATCGCCAACGCCACCGATTGCGCGCGGGCCCGGCTGCGTTTGGCCGAGATGTACAGCGAGGTGGCCATGGAGCCGGATCAGGCGGTGGCCGTGCTGCGCACGCTGCTCTCGCCAGGGCCCGAGAAGACTTCGGCCCCCCCGGAGGACCTCTTGCGCATCGCCCGCTTCCGTCTGACGCAGGAACTGTACCTTTTGGGGCGCTACCCCGAGGCGCGCGGCGAGATGGAGGCCCTCATCGAACTGGCGGTGAACCCGCCCGAGGCCGGGGTGGCGGCGGCGCTGTCCGGCGGATCGGCTGCGCCCCCGGAGGAACTGGCCCGGTACTATGACTACCTGGGTCGCATCCAGGAGTCGCAAGGAGATGGGGCCGCGGCGCAGCGCAATTACCGCCGCGCGGTGGACCTGGACCCGGCGTTCTCGCTGCCGGTACTGGCGCTGGCGCGACGGGCGGCCACCACCGGGACCCAGGGCACGGTCACCGCGGCCGATCGGGCCCACGCCGAGGCCCTGATCCGCGGCGCGTTGGCACAGGCGGCGGAGCGGGGCGATCCAAAGGAGGAACTGCGCCTGCGCCGCGGGGTCGCCCGGTTGCTGGCACAGGTGGACCCGCAAAAAGCGGTGGAAGCGTACCGCGGGGCCATCGGCTTTGCCACCGGCCTGCTCGACCCCGAGGCCGAGCGGGCGACCACCGCGGCGCCGGACCTGCGAGGCGGCAGCGCACAGGTAGTGGCCTGGGAGACCCTGGACGATCGGGTGGCCCTGGCGGATCTGCTCTTGCAAGAGGACCCGGCGCGCGCCCGGGACGAATTGTGGTTGGTGCTCCAGCGGGACCTGCGCCACGCCGCCGCCTACCGCCTGCTGGCCAGGGCCTACGAGCGTCTGGGGGAGCCGGAGCGGGCGCAGCGGGTGCTGGCGGCCCTGGCGCTTTTGGGCTACGCCGAGGTGTCCAGCGAGATGCGCGCCTCGTTCCGGCCGACCCCGCGGCGCGGCACAATCAACGACGAGACGCGGCAGGGCAAGCTCCTCCTGCCGGCGCTGCTCTCACCCTATACGGAGCTTGTGCAGGCCATCGGCGACGCCCTCTCGGCGGCCTTTCCGCCGCCCTGGCCGCCTCCCGAGGGGGGGCCTGGGGCCCTGGCGAGCAAGGTGGCCGACGCCGGTTTCAAGGTGGCCATGGTGGACGCGCAGCGCCTTTTCGGGGTGGACTGCGAGGTGCTGGTGGCCCGGGGCGTGCCCGGCGCCGTGCTCTCCCTTTCGTCCCTGGCCTCTCGCCCAGCCGTGATCATCGAGGCCGGGCTTCTCGACCGCAGCGAGTCGGAGCGCCGCTTCCTGCTCGGACGGGCGATGGAGCCCCTGAGGGGAGGGTATGCGATCCTTCTCCGGCTGCGGCAGGCGGAGCAGCACGAGGTGATGAAGCTCCTGGACAACCTGCTGCGCCCCGAAGCGGAGCGAGACGAGGTGGCCCAGGACTTCGTCAAGTCGCTGCCGCGCAAGGCGGTCCGGGTGGTGGAGAAGCTGGCCGGCGCCCCGGTGCGGGCCCCGGTGGAGGCGTTCTTTCAGGCGCTGCCCCTGTGCGCCGACCGGGCCGGGCTTTTGGCCTGCGACGACATCAGCGCCTCGGTGCGCATGATGGCCCGGCTCCAGGGCGAAGAACTGACGCTGGTTGATAGTGCGCAGCGAAGCGGAGCGCCGTTTTCTGATAGCGCCTTTGGTGCCGGGGGTGCCTTTGGTGCCGGCGGGGTCCTTTTGGGGCAGGTGGCGGGGGGCGCGGAACTGGTCCGCTACTTCCTTTCCGATGCGTATCATGAGCTTCGGGGGACGCTAAAGGACGCAACTCACTTGTAATCTCGGTAAGCAAGCCTGTATTGTTGAGGGAGACTGGAAAAGGCCGAATGGGCTCCAAGTTCAACTCCGAGCTACACAACCGTGAAGGGGTCACCTATCTCAAGCTGTCCGGCGTTGTCGATGAGGACAATGATCTGGCCGGGCTGGAGAGCAAGCTTGGATCGGGCACCCTGGTGATCGATCTGTCCGAGGTGGACCGCATCAACTCCTGTGGCGTTCGCGACTGGGTCAACTGGCTCGGGCGAGTGGAGAAAAACGGCGCCCGCACGGTGTTCGTCGATTGCGCCCCGGCGATCGTGTCCCAGATCAACCTGGTCCACAACTTCACCGGCAACGGCGTCGTCAAGAGCTTCTACGCCCCGTACTTCTGCACTCGCTGCCAGCGGGAGAAGCTGCTGATGCTGCAAACCCGGGACCTGGTGGCCGGGGGCCCGCCCTTCACCGCGCCCACCTGCCGCTGCGACGAGTGCGACGGGCCGATGGAGTTCGACGACATGGAGGAGTCCTACTTTGCGTTCCTCAGCAACGCCAAGAAGGTGCCTTCGGACCCGAGCGTCGACGCGGTGATGCAGGAGTTTTCCGGGGTGCACGAGTCCACCGGCAGCGGATCCGGGGGCAAGCTGCGCTCGCGAAGCAGCACCGGTTCGCCGGCCCCGTCGTCGTCGTCGCTTTCCCCTTCGCCGCAGGCGGCGGCCCCGGTGGGACAGGTGGCGGCGCTGCCATCGGTGCCGGTGGTGCCGGCGGCGTCCCGGCCGCAGAGCGGGGCGCAAAAGGCGGTGAACGGACACCACGGCAGCCTGCTTCCGGGGCTTGCCGGCCTGAAGTCGAACACTACCACCCCGGGCACCCCGGTGGCCCTGGCGCAGCAGGCGGCGGAACAGGCGCAGTCGCAGCGATTCTCCCTGGGTCAGGCCCCAAGGTCGCTCTTGCCCTGGATGATGCTCGGCGTACTGCTGGTGCTGGCGGCCGTACTCCTGATCTGGGTCTTCGTGAGTGCTTAAAGGGCCAGGCCCTTTTTGTAGGCGATGAGTTCTCGCTGGACCTTGAGAAGGAGCTGATTGGTGTCGAGCAGCTCCTTGGTGCGGGTGCGGATCTGCCCCGCCAGGCGCTCCCGCTCCCGGGCTTCGTTGTCCAGCATCTTGCGGTACTTGTCCTGCACGGACGCCTCGTCAGTGACGTCGCGCTGGATCTCGAGCGCCCCGATGTGCTTGCCCTCGTCGTCGAAAATGGGGATGGCCGAAAGGACATAGCGTCGCTTGGGGGCGTCTTCGGCCAGGCCGATGGGCTTGCCGTCGATCTCGTCCAGCCGCACATGGCGGTGCTCGCGCCAGCACTGCTCGGCGATGCAGGACTCCTGGCAGATGGAGAGATTCATCACCTCCTGGCACTTGCGCCCCTTCAGCGTCCGCGCCTCGTGCCGGGGGAACATCGAGAAGAATGCCCGGTTGTAATCGACGATGTTGCGCTCCGCGTCACAAACGAACCAGCTATCGATCAGGGCGTCGGAGGTCGCCTTGAACTGCTGGAGAAAGCGTTCCATGGCCGGATGCATGATCCCATTAATCTAGCTGTCGTTGACCCATCGAGCAAGGGTGCGTAGACTTTGCTCGAATGGCCACGCGTCGCGGCGCATCGATCAGCCAGAAGATGATCTTGACCTCGACAGCGCTGGTGCTGGTGCTCATCGGCATGTCCGGGGCGATCAGCGCGCTCAACACCCGGCGGATCTTCGATGACGCCGCCGGCCAGCTCGCCGAACTCCACACCAGCTCCCTGAAGCGCCGCGGCGAGGTGCAGACCGGCACCATGGTCGAAACGGCGCGCACCGCGCTCATGCAGAGCGATTACAGCACGTTGAAGACCTTCGTGCCGGCGGCGGCCAAAAACGACACATCGGTGGTGGCCATCTATATCGTCGCCGACACCGGCATCGTCGCGGCCCACAGCGACCCCCGCCTGAGCGAACGGCCGGTGGCCGAGGTGGACCCGGTCCTGGGGGCGCGGATGGTCGAGGTCTCAAGGTCCGACTCCTTCATCATCCCCCCGCCCAGCGTACCGGACAAGACCCTGGAGCCCGAGGGCAGCCCGTCGGAGCGGCGCTTCGTCTTCGCCAGCCCGGTGACGGCCTCGGGCAGGAAGCTGGGCACCCTGGTGGTCATCTACAGCCTCCATGAACTCGACGCCGCCCTGGCGCGCATCGAGGCCGACCGCATCGCCGCCGGCCGCGACAACCTTTTCCGCACGGTGATCCTGGGCATCCTCTTCATGCTGGTGGGTACGATGGTGTCGGTGTTCCAGGCATTGCGCATCACCCGGCCGATCAAGCAGCTTTCCCTGCGGGCCGACCAGATCGCCCGGGGCGACCTGGACACCCGGGTGGAGATCACGTCCCAGGACGAGATCGGGCTCCTGGGCGAGAACTTCAACTACATGGCCGACCGCCTGCAGGTGCTTTTGCAGGAGACCGCGGCCAAGGCCACCCTGGAGAAGGAACTGGAAGTCGCCCGCGCCATCCAGGAGACCCTGGTGCCCTCGGCGGACCCCATCGATCGGTCGATCGTCAGGCTGGCCGGGTACTTTCAGCCGGCCACCCAGTGCGGCGGGGACTGGTGGACGGTCCATGACCTGCCCGACAACAAGCTTTTGGTGGTGATCGGGGACGTCACCGGCCACGGGGTGCCCTCGGCGATGATCACCGCCGCGGCCAAGGCCGCCTGCGACGTGGTGCGGGCGCTGGAGGGGCCGACGCTGACCTCGGGGCGGCTGCTTTCCATCATGAACCGCGCCATCTACGAGAGCGCCAAGCGCAAGTTCGTGATGACCTGCTTCGTGTCGATCATCGACATGAGCCGGCGCACCATCTCCTACTCCAACGCCGGGCACAACTTCCCCTATCTGTACCGCATGCAGCACAACCTGCGCCCCGGCGAAAATGAGTTCACCGTCCTTATGTCCCGAGGCAACCGCCTGGGGGACTTGCAGGAGTCAAACTACGCGGAGACCGAGGCCACCCTGCGCCCGGGGGACGTGCTGGTCTTTTACACCGATGGCATCGTCGAGTGCGAGAACGCCCTGGGCGAGGAGTACGGCGAGAAGCGTTTCCGCGGGGCGATCCGCAACGCCGCGGACCAGGAGCCGGCGCAGATGCGCGACTCGGTGGTGGCGGCGGCATCGGTGTTCTATGGGGACCGTCCGCGCAAGGACGACATCACCCTGGTCATGGCCCGCATCCGGTGATCAGGCGCCCCATGCAGCGTTTGCCGCGCTTCGGAAGGTGGATGGGGTTGGCACTGATGCTGGCCCTGTGCGGCCCCGCGCGGGGGCAGGGCAGGGCGGGGGCGGAGACCGAGGAGGACCGGAGCTTCTCGGAGGCGGAAAAGCTCTTCAACGCCGGACGCTACGGCGAGGCGGCGCCGCTCTACGACAAGGCGCTGTCCCTGAACCCGACCCGGCCGGCGACGCTGGTCAAGCGCGCCACCCTGTATTTTCGCGAGCGGCGCTACGACCAGGCCATCCAGCTCCTGTCCCGGGCGGAGAAGCTGGCGCCGGAGGACCTGAACCTGAAGAGCATCCTGGGCCTGTGCCTGTACCAGAGCGGGCAGATCGGGCAGAAGGAACGCGGACTGTCCTACCTGACAGACGTGGCTGCGCGCCGCCCGGAGAGCTACGAGGCGCAGTTTCAGATCGGGCAGCACTATGCCCATACAGACCCGAGGAAGGCCATCGCCGCGCTGGACCTGTACTTCCGCTATCGTCCCGAGGAGCAGCGGTCCCTGGACGCGCCCGTGCAGCTTCTGCGCGGGACGGCATACTTCCTGGTCGGGCGCCTGCCCGAGGCGCAGCAGGCGCTGGAGGCGGCGCTGAAAGAACGCCCGGGGGACATGCGCATTCGTCTGACCCTGGGGGCGGTGGCGCTGGCCAGGGGGGATTTTGCCCGGGCGGTGGCCCTGCACGAGCCGCTGGCCGGTGAGGCCCGGCGGCGCCCGCGGATCGCCTACAACCTGGGGTTGTCCTACCTGAAGCTCGGGCGCCTCAAGGACGCCGCCCGCCTGGCGACGGAGTACACCGGCCTGCGCCCGGAAGATCCCCTGGGGCAGGTGCTCACGGGGGACATCGCGCTGGCAGGGGGCAAGGAGGAAGGCGCCCGTGCCGCCCTGCGCGCGTACGGGGAGGCGGATGGTCTGGGTCAGTCGCCGGGAACGAGCGCCGAACCGCTGAATATCAGCCTCGACTCCCGCGTCGCCCGGGCCTACATCCAGGCGCGGGACCCGGTTCGCGCCATCGCCGTGGCCCGGGCCCGGCTGGACCGGATCGCCGGCAGACCGGACGAGGGTGAGACGCCGCGCAAAAACCCGCGCCGGGGTGGGTCGGCACAGGGGCGCCCGGCAGGCCAGCTCTTGCGTGCGGCGGACACCCGCGGCGAGGCCAAGGCCGGCGAAGAGGGCGAGCTTCTGGCTGCGCTGCTTGAGGCGCAACTCCAGCTGGCCCAGGGAGACCGAAGCGTCTCCCCCGAGACCGTGACCTGGGCCTCTCGCCTCTCGACCCTGTATCCGGCGGATGCCGGCGCCCTGGCGCTCTCTGGCAGCGGGGCCTTCAGCGCAGGCGAGCTGGAGCGGGCCCGCATCTTCTATGGCGAGGCGCTCTTGCGGGACAGCAAGCTGCGGCGGGCGCGGGTGGGGCTTTCCCGCGTCCTCATCCGCCTGGCGACATTGGGAGTTCCCGAAGGGGCCGACGGCGAGGGCAGCGACAAGGCGCAGGCCGCCGTGCCGCTGCTGGAGCAGGCGCTGCGCCTGCAAGATGACGGCGTCGGCGAGACCTCGACGGCGGCGCGGGACCTGGTGGTGGTGTACCTGATGATCGGGCGCTACGCCGAGGCGGATCGGGTGCTGGGCACGGTGCTTTCGGGGTCGGGGCGGGATCCGGTGCTCCTGCGCTTGCGGGCGCGGGTGCTCCTGGGGCTGGGGCAAAAGGGGCCGGCGCTGGAGGCGTACGAGCGCGCCGTCACCGAGACCAGCGGGCTTCTGGCAGGGGCCGCGGCGGACAAGGAGCGGCAGAAGGTCCTGGTCCAGCAACTCGGCGAGCTGCACATCGAACTGGGCGGCCGTTTGCTATTGGCCGGCAAGCTGGACGAGGCGGTCGAGTCCCTGGAAAAAGCTTCGCGGGAACTTTTCGGCTCCGCCGGCCTGCCGGAGAGCGGCGGCGCCGATCTGCTGAAGGCGGGTTTGCGCAACCTGTCCCTGGCCTACCTGGCCCGCGGGCGGGCCCGCCTGGCGGAGTTTGAGGCCCAATCGACCCCACAGATCAAGACCGCCGAGGGGGCTCTGGAGGACCTGTCGCGGGCCATCGATCGGGGCGGGTTGCATCCGGGCAAGCATGAGTCCGGCACCGCACTTTGTGCCGCCGCCCTGGCCGCGGTGCAGGCGACCAAGTATGGCGTCGCCCGGGACCTGGCCCGGCGGGCGCAGGGGGAAGGGGGCTGCGAATTCCAGCCGGCCTTCGACCGCCTGGGATATGAGCTTCTGACCACCTATATCAACTACCGCGACACCGGCAGTTCGGCGCAGCGCGACCTGGCGTTGCGCACGCTGGCCAAGCTCCAGGGCCGGCTGGGTGGGGCGCAGCCGGGTTCGCCGCAGCTCGGGGCGCTCTTGCGGGCGCTTTTGCGCTCCGCCAACCAGATGCTGGCGTACGATTATTACGCCACCGGCAAGACCCAGCGGGCAGCGCAGCTCTTGCGGACGGCGCAGAAGCTGGCCACGCGGGCCGAGGGGGAGAAGGTTGAGGACCCGGTGCTGGTCCACAATCTGGCGGTGGTCGAGCTGGCCGAGGGGCGTCCCGTGGGGGAGCGGGTGCTGGAGCGCCTGGGCGGGCGCCCGGTGGAGTCCCTGGTCAACCTGGGCATCCTCCACGAGCGCAAGGGGGAGCAGAAGAAGGCCCTGGAGCTGTACCGCCGGGCCCTGGAGCGCGGGGCCCACACGCCCAAGCTGCGCGAATGGATCGAGGCCAAGGAGCGGCTTTATGGGGAGACGCTATGAAGTCGTCGTCGTCGTCGTCGTCGTCGTCGAGGCCCGCGGCGGTGTTCGGCCTGGTCGTCTTCGTGGCCGAGCTGCTGGCGTCGGGGGCGTCGTCCTCGGCCTGGGCCCAGGACGAGGTTCGTCCCCTGGTGGTGGCCCTCTACGCCCCCACCGCCCCCCTGGCCAACGCCGAGGCCCGCTTCGCCTACGTCGAGAAGCTGGCGCAGCAGCTTAGCGCCGCCGGGGTGCCCGCGCAGGGCAAGGTCTTCGCCCGCTCCGGCGATCTGGAGGGGGCCATCCGTCACGGGCAAGTGGACCTGGCGGTGCTGGATGCCATCTACCTGGCCGAGCGGGGCCTGAACTACCCGGTGCTGGCGGCGACGACCGTGTCCGGGGAGTCGGCGCTGCGCTGGGGGCTTTACACCTCGTTGCCCCAGGGGAACCTGGGCAGCCTTGCCGGCAAGCGCCTCTCGTGGGCCCAGACGGCGGGCAAGGAGCCGACCTTTCTGGACAACGCGCTCCTGGAGGGGGAATTGAAGGTGGCGGAGCACTTCGACCTGCGCCCGCCGGCCCCCGACATCGCCGCCGCGGTCAGCGAGGTGGTGCTGCGCCACGCCGACTGCGTTTTCGCCCCGGATGTCGCCGTGGCCGGCAAGGGGCTGCGCCGGGTGTTCGACGCGGGCAAGGTGCAAAACCCGGCGCTGGTGCAGGTGCAGCAGCGGCTGCCACGGGACGTGGTGATCCGGGCACAGCGGGTGCTGCTCTCGGCCACCGGGCTTGGGGGGCTGGATGGGTTTCGCCAGGTCCCCGCCGAGCCGTACCGGCAGCTCCGGCAGCGGATCTTGAACCGGGCCTCCGGCCGTCGCCTGGTGATGGCCGAGCCGCAACCGCTGCTTTCCGCGGTGAACAGCGGCATGCTGGCGAAGGACGAATTCGCCCCCGACCTTTTGCCCCTGCGCGCGCTCCTTCTGGTCCCGAGCGGCGTGCCCTGAGGCCGCCGGGCTCGAACCGGCCTTGATTTGGGGCATGGGGGCGCGAGATGCGATAGGCTGCGCCCGATGGCTGTGCTGGTTCTCGCCTGCTTCTTCTTCTCAGGGGCATCTGGACTTCTTTTCGAGGTCCTGTGGACCCGCGAACTGGGCCTGATCTTCGGCTCCACCACCCTGGCGATCTCCACCGTGCTCTCGGCGTTCATGGGCGGCTTGGCCCTGGGCAGCCACCTGTCGGGGCGCATCGTCCTGCGTCTCCGCGACCCGCTGCGCGCCTATGCCCTGGCAGAGGCTGGCGTCGGCCTTTACGCCCTCACCGTGCCCTTTTCCCTGTCCGCCTACCCGGCGCTGAATGCCCTCTTCTGTCGCATGGTCGGCGATCACCAGTTGACGCTCTCCCTCCTGCGCTTCCTGGCCACGGCCCTTCTGCTCCTCGTGCCAACCACCCTGATGGGGGCCACGCTGCCCCTTCTTTCGCACTTCCTGGTTCGCCACCGCCTCGCCCGCACCGTGGCCCGGGCCGCCGAGCACATCGGCGCCCTCTTCGCCCTCAACACCTTCGGCGCCGTTGTCGGCACCTTCCTGGCGGGCTTCGTCCTTCTGCCCTGGCTCGGCGTGCACGCCACCAACCTGGTTGCCGCCGCCACCAACCTGACCCTTGCCGCCGTGGTGCTCCTGGCCCGGCGCCGGCTCTCCCGCCTGGCCCGGGAAGAGTCGGCCACCCCGCCTGCCCCCGCCCAGCTTCCCGGCGAACCCGAGAGCGCCGCCCTGCCCACACAGCGGCAACGCCACCTGGCCGTCTTCGCCTACGCGGTCTCTGGCGCCATCGCCATGATGTACCAAGTCCTGTGGACCCGGGCGCTGGCCATCGTTCTGGGCTCCTCGGTTTACTCCTTCACCCTGATCCTTCTCAGCTTCCTCGTCGGCCTGGCAGGGGGCGCCGCCCTGACCGCCCGGTTCTGCGGCAGGGTCGCCCGCCCGGTCCTTTTCCTCGGCATCAGCCACCTTCTGACCCTCTTCGCCGTCCTGGTCTCCTATCTTACCATCGACAAGCTCCCGGCGCTCTTCCTCTCCATCCTCCGCGGCGGCGCGTTTACCGTAGATGGGCTGATTACCACCCAGTTCTTGCTGGCGGCGCTGTCCATCCTTCCCGCCACCCTGGCGATGGGCGCGGTCATGCCCCTGACCATGCGCATCTACACCGCCACCCCGGAGCGCGCCGGACGCGACGTGGGCACCGCCTACGCCCTGAACACCGTCGGCGCCATCGCCGGGTCCTTCGCCGCCGGCTTCATCGTTTTGCCCGGCCTCGGTCTCCAGCACGGGCTGCTCGGCTGTGCCGCCGTCACCGCGCTCCTGGCCGCTCTCTTGCTCTCCACCAGCGAAAGCCCCCGGGCCGGCGCTGTCCTGGGGGCCTGCACGTGCGTGGCCACCTGCGCCCTCATCCTTTTCCTGCCCCGGTGGAACCTCCAGCACTTCTCCGCCGGCCTGTTCCGCGTCGCCATCGCCAACGACATCATCCGCCACGACAACTGGCCGGTGCCCAAGCTCCTCTACTACAAGGACGGCATCTCCACCACCGTCTCCGTCGAGCAGTGGAGCAAGAGCTTGGCTTTGAAGAACAACGGCAAGGTGGACGCCAGCAATGCCGATGACATGGCGACTCAGATCCGCGTCGGCCTGATGCCGTTGCTCTTTCACCCCACCGCCCTTACCCATCCCCCAAAGGTGGCGGTCATCGGCTACGGCTCCGGCGTCACCATCGGCGCGGTCACCCAGTTCCCCATCGGGCACGCCGACGTGG
The DNA here is from genome assembly GCA_038231615.1 of Polyangia bacterium. Taxonomy (GTDB): domain Bacteria; phylum Myxococcota_A; class Polyangia; order Palsa-1104; family JAEUJZ01; genus JBBRLA01. The sequence goes on from JBBRLA010000060.1 coordinate 12,667, forward strand.
TCGAGCTGGAGCCCGCGGTGGTCGAGGCCGGGGACCGCTTCTTCGGCCCCTACAACCACCACCCCTCCGCCGACCCCCGGGTCCGCGTCATCCTGGGCGACGGCCGCAACTTCCTCACCCAGAGCCGCGACCCGGAGGACCGCTACGATGCCATCGTCAGCGAGCCCTCGAACCCCTGGATCACCGGCGTCTCCAGCCTCTTTACCGTGGACTACTGGCGCCTGGCCCGGGGCCGCCTTCGCGACGACGGCGTCTTCTGCCAATGGGCGCAGCTTTACGAGATGTCGCAGCGCAACATCAAGACCCTGCTGGGCAGCTTTGCCAGCATCTTCCCCTACACCTACGCCTTCGCCGCCGAGGACCTGTCCTCCGACGTGATCCTGGTGGCCAGCCTGCGCCCCTTGCCGCTTTCCCTGGTCCGCCTTGCCCGGAACTTTTCCCCCGACCACCCCGCCTTGCGTGCCGAGCTTCAGCGCGCCGGCCTGACCAGCGCCGAGGACCTGCTGGCCGACCTGCTTCTTTGCCCCGACGAGATCCCCGCCTTCTCCGCCGGTTCCCAGATCAACACCGATGACAACGCCCTCATCGAGTTTGCCGCCCCGCGGGACCTTTTGGGCTACATGAAGCACGACCCCTACGTGCGGCGCATCTACGGGGCCGAGTGGCCCTACGGCCGCTTCATTCGCTATCTTTCGGATGAAGGTTCGCCCTTTGTCCGACCCGGGCAGCCGGGCAGCCGGGCTGACGCCTACGCCAGGCTGGGCCGGGCCCTGCTGGCCCATGGCAAGCGCCGCGCCGCAGCGGACTTTCTGCGCGACGCCCGCGCCGTGGGCGGCGGGGAGATGGCGGTCCGGGCACAGGCGCTGCTGGTGGCGCTTTCGGAGCCTGACCCCGGCTTTCCCGAAGTGCCCTTGACTGAAGGCGGCGGTCCCTCGGGCATCGGCGACCTGGCCCCGCTGCGCCTGCCTGCCGACCTGCCCCTCAAGGATCGCGACCGCATCGAAAAGCAATTCGCCGATCTCCTGACCGCCCTGGCCGACCGGCGGTGGGCCCACGCCCTGGCCGCCATGCGCACCTGGTCCGGCAAGTGGGTCGACGGCATGGGCCCGGATTTTCACCTGCTTCTGGGCTATTTGCTCTACCAGGCCGAACTGCCCGATCAGGCGGTGGACCGCCTGCGCCCTCTCCTGGAAGACGACGCCTTCGTCCGGCGCCGCCCGGCGTTGCTCTACTACCTGGCCCGAGCCGAGTACGAGGACGGGCAGCCCCGCGCCGGATTCGCCCATATCGAACGCTACCTCACCGTGGCGCCGGCCAGCGCCAATCCCGCACTTCGGGCATGTCCTGCCCATGGGCGCGGATGTACTGCCCGTGCTCCAGCAGCTTCTCCCGCAAACCCTGTTGCAGGTATGCCGCCCGCGCCCCGAGCTGCGGCAGCCGAGCGATGACGTCCTGCGCCAGGTGGAAGCGGTCCAGATCGTTGAGCACCGCCATATCGAAGGGCGTGGTGATGGTCCCTTCCTCCTTGTAGCCGCGCACATGCAGGTTTTCGTGGTTCTTTCTGCGGTAGGTTAGCCGGTGGATCAGCCATGGGTAGCCGTGGTAGGCGAAGATGATCGGCCGGTCCTTGGTGAAGAGCACGTCGAAATCGGCGTCGCTGAGCCCGTGGGGGTGCTCGGTGCAGGGTTGCAGCTTCATCAGGTCCACCACGTTCACCACGCGGACCTTCAGTTCGGGCAGCTCCTGTCTCAGGATCGACACCGCCGCCAGGGTCTCCAGCGTGGGCACGTCCCCGGCGCAGGCCATCACCACGTCGGGCTCGACGCCCCGGTCATTGCTGGCCCACTCCCAGATGCCGATCCCCGCGGAGCAGTGCTTCACCGCCCGGTCCATCGAGAGCCACTGTGGTGCCGCATGCTTGCCGGCCACCACGATGTTCACGTAGTGCCTGCTGCGCAGGCAGTGGTCCATCACGCTCAGCAGGCAGTTGGCGTCGGGGGGCAAGTATACCCGTACGATCTCCGCCTTCTTGTTCACCGCATGATCGATGAATCCCGGGTCCTGGTGGGTGAAGCCGTTGTTGTCCTGACGCCACACATGCGATGCCAAAAGGTAGTTCAGTGAGGCGATCTTGCGCCGCCACGGCAATCCCAGGGTCACCTTGAGCCACTTGGCGTGCTGGTTGAACATCGAGTCCACGATGTGGATGAACGCCTCGTAGCTGTTGAACACCCCGTGCCTGCCGGTCAGGAGGTACCCCTCCAGCCAGCCCTGGCACTGATGCTCGCTCAGCACCTCCATGACCCGGCCCTGCGTCGATAGGAACTCGTCCCCCGGGAGGGTCTCCGCGTCCCACTGCCGGTGGGTTTTCTCGAATACCGCCGTCAGGCGGTTGGAAAGGGTCTCGTCCGGGCCGAAAAGACGGAAGTTGCGCTCTTCTTCATTCAGTCCGATCACGTCGCGCAAGAAACGTCCCAATACCCGAGTGTCCTCTTCTTCCACTGCCCCGGGCGCCGGGATCGTCACCGCGTAGTCGCGAAAATCGGGCAGCCACAGGTCGCGCAGGAGCGCGCCGCCGTTGGCGTGGGGGTTCTGCCCCATGCGCCGTGTGCCCTTCGGTGCCAGCGCCGCCAGTTCGGGACGCAAATGCCCCTTGTCGTCAAAAAGCTCGTCCGGCCGGTAGCTGCGCAGCCAGGCCTCGAGCTGCAAAAGGTGCCGCGGGCTGCCGTGGGGATCGAGCGGGACCTGATGGGAACGGAACGTCCCCTCGACTTGCTTGCCGTCGACTTCCTTGGGGCCGGTCCAGCCCTTGGGGGTCTTGAGCACGATCATCGGCCAGCGCGGGCGCCCGGTTTCGCTGCCTTCCCTGGCGCCGCGCTGGATGCGGCGGATCTCGTCCAGTGCCCGATCCAGCGCCGCCGCCATCAGCGGGTGCATCGCTTGTGGGTCGTCGCCCTCGACGAAGATCGGGACCCAGCCGCAGCCGCGGAAGAACTGCTCCAGTTCCTCGTGGGTGATCCGCGCCAGCACGGTGGGGTTGGCGATCTTGTAGCCGTTCAGGTGCAAGATCGGCAGCACTGCCCCATCGGTCCGGGGATTGATGAACTTGTTGCTGTGCCACGCCGTGGCCAGCGGCCCGGTCTCGGCCTCGCCATCGCCGACCACGCAGGCGGCGATGAGGTCGGGGTTGTCCAGCACGGCGCCGGTGGCATGGGACAGCGAATAGCCCAGCTCCCCGCCCTCGTGGATCGAGCCCGGCGTCTCGGGCGACACGTGGCTGGGGATGCCGCCGGGGAAGGAGAACTGCTTGAAGAGCCGCAAAAGCCCCGCCTCGTCCTGGGTGATGGCCGGATAGACCTCGCTGTAGGTCCCCTCCAGGTACACATTGGCCACCACCGCGGGCCCGCCGTGACCTGGGCCGGACAGGTAAATCAGGTTCAGATCGCGCTCCCGGATGGCGCGGTTCAGGTGGACATAGATGAAATTCTGCCCCGGCGTCGTGCCCCAATGCCCCAGGAGCCGCGGCTTGATGTCCTCGATCTGCAGCGGCCGTCGCAAGAGCGGATTGTTCAGCAGGTAGATCTGCCCCACCGACAGGTAGTTGGCGGCCCGGAAGTAGGCGTCCATCGTCCGTAGCGCCTCGGTCGAAATCGCGTCACCCATGGTTGCCTCTTTCCTGGTCCAGAATTTCTTGCACCGCCTGCGCGATGACCTTCTCCTCGTCGGTTCGGATGACCCGGACGGTGACCGCCGCGCCATCGGCGGAGATCATCCGGTGGGGCGCTTCGTCTTCCATTTTGGTGTCGTTGCGACCCGGGTCGAGGGCGATCCCGAGAAACCCCAGGCCGCGGCAGATCTCCTCTCGCACCTGTGGGGCGTGCTCCCCGATGCCGCCGGCGAAGACCAGCGTGTCCAGGCCGCCCAGGGTGGCGGCCAGGGCGCCGATCCACTTGCGCGCCTGGGTGCAGAAGATCTCGACAGCTTCGGAAGCGGACAGGTCGGTGGCGCGGCGAGCGAGCAGGTCGCGCATGTCCCCGCTGGTCCCGGACACCCCCACAAGACCGCAGCGCTGGCTGATGAATTCGTCCATCTGATCGGCGCCAAGCTTCTCGCTGCGCATGAGATACACCAGCAGCCCCGGGTCCAGATCGCCGGGGCGGGTGCTCATGACCAGCCCCGCCGTGGGGGTGAAGGCCATGGTGGTGTCGATGGGCCGCCCGCCCCGCACCGCCGACATGCTCGCCCCGGAGCCGAGGTGCGCCAGGATCACCCGGCCCTCGGCGGCCGGGCCGGCAACGCGGCGCAGCTCGTTCATCAGATAGGTGTAGGACAACCCGTGAAACCCGAGGCGCCGCACCCCCGCATCGAAGTAGCGCCGCGGAATCGGCAGGATCTGGGCCACTCGGGGCAGGTCGCGATGGAAGGCGGTATCGAAGCACGCCACTTGCGGGCAATCGGGCAGCCGGCGACGCATCGCCTCGATGAGGGCGATCTCTTGGGGCAGATGGACCTGATCGAGCGGCGTGGCGCGCGAAAGCTCCGCCAGCAGCGACGGCGTGACGAGCTGATGGGCGAGCAGGTGCGGGCCGCCGTGCACCACCCGGTGTCCGATGCCGCCAATGGGGATGCTCCCGATCTCCCGGTGAAGCAGGTCCAGCACGCGCTCAGCGGCCTGCAGGTGATCCTGCACGTCCACAAGGGCCTGCTCCGGGGGCTTGCCTGGGACGGAGAGATCGATCAAACCGGAAAAGAGGCGCCGCGGCGGACCTTCGGTAGGCCAGGTGAAGGCGGCGAACTTGATGCTCGACGAGCCGCCATTCAGGGTCACGATCGCCTGTTCCGTTCGCTCGATCCGTTCCGGCCGCTTCATCCTGGTTCACCTCGGCACCTGCGGGGTCCCGTAGTTCTACAGGAAGGACAGGCAAGATGCACGGCCGAAGCGGGGGGCAAAGACGCCCCCGAACTTCGGCCCGGATCGATCTAGCGGAGCGGATCGTGGCGAGCAGCGGCGGCGGCGGTGAAGCCCTCGATGACGCAGGCCACCGCAGAAAGACCGACCATCCCGAGGACCACCCCGTCCGCCCCCAGCGCCACGCCCGCCCCGAGGAGCACGGCCAGCACGGCCACTATCATGATGAAGTTCCGATTGAGTGACATGACAAACGTCCTTTTCGTTGAAGCAAAGACTGCTGCCAAAGAAGCAGAATCCACCCATCTCTTGATACGCACCGCGGCCCCGGTCCTTCCCGTCATGAGCGCGGTATAGGTCATTTTCTCTATGATCATCAGCGATGGATTACGCAAGGGCCTTTGGCCCACATCGGGTTGGTTTGTGGGCAAGCTTGGCTTGACCTTGCGGGGGAGCAGAGAATCAGGGCTTCAGGAACTCCTCCATCGAAGGCTCGGGCTGCTTCGACTTATCGCCGGGCGGTGCATGGGGTCTGGGCCGGTGAGGTTGGATGTGGTTTGATCTCTCGCTGTTTTGGAGATCTGGTGTGGCAGATCTTCGCCTTCTCATGGACCATTGCCATGGCCAGGGCGATCTCGCGGCCCAGGTGCATGGCCTCCCGGACCTCCAGCCGCCCGCCCATCTGGCGCAGGCGCTCGAAGAGGCTGACCCCGTCGAGGAACTCCATGATGAAGTAGGGAACGCCGCTGTCCAGGCGATCGACCTCGTAGATGTCCACGATGCCCGGGTGGCGCACCAGGTTCACGGCGCGGGCCTCGGCGATGAACCGCCGGGCGATCTCCGGGTTGGCGGCCAGGTCGTCGGCGAGGACCTTGATCGAGGCGCGGCCCAGGGTGCGCACGATGCGGTACTTGCGGATACGCTGGTTCGCCTGAAGTTCGCCCATGATGCCGAGGGATTGTTGTCGGCGAGGTGGGTCGGCGAGTAAAGGAGCGGCGGAATGCGAACGATAACGAGATGCGTCAGGGATGACGAGCAGCCGGGCGCCGGGAGCTGAGCCAATCGCTGATCTGCCGCTGTTGCTCCCGGGTCAGGTCTTCCTGGGCCAGACTGGCAAGGATGACACGGACCCGCTCCTCTGGGGTCAGGCCCGTGAGTCGCTCCTCCACGGTCAAGCCCGTGAGCCGCTCTTCCACGGTCAAGCCCGTGAGCCGCTCTTCCACGGTCAAGCCCGTGAGTCGCTCTTCCACGGTCAAGCCCGTGAGCCGCTTCTCCATCGGCAGGAACTCCCGCACGCTTTCCGCGAATTCTTCCATGGTCATGGGGGCTGGCTTCAGATAAGGCCGCGCCACCGCCATCAGCAAGAACGGCATCGGCCTCGGCCGGGCCCGGTGGGAAAAGAACCACAAGGGCTGCTCGCGCTGGTGAGGCATGGAAATCAGCGACGCGGCTTGAGGTGGTCGCTAACTTGCCGCTGTAGCTCTGGCGTCATGTCTTCCAGAACCCCACTGGCAAGAAAAGCATGGGCCCGCTCTTCAGCGGTCAGGCCCTTGAGTCTCTCTTCAACGGGCACGCCCTTGAGTCGCTCTTCTGAAGGCACGCCCTTGAGTCTCTCTTCAACGGGCAGGCCCCTGAGTCGCTCTTCCGCGGGCATACCCCTGACTCGCTCTTCCGCGGGCATACCCTTGAGTCGCTCTTCTGAAGGCAGGCCCCTGAGTCGCTCTTCTGACGGCACGCCCTTCAACCGCTTCTCCATCGGCAGGAACTCCTGCACGCTTTCCGCGAATTCTTCCATGGTCATGGTGACTTGCTCCAGGTCGGGGTACCTCATCCGATACCTCGGGTTGACCTTGAAATACTGCACATCCGATATCAGTTCTCTGAGAATAGCTTGCTCTGCCGCCGTCAGCAACAACAGCTCTACCCCGGGCTTCGGCCGGGCCCGGCGCGAAAAGAACCGCAGGAGCGGGTCCGCCACCACGTCGGTCTCCACCAGCCAGAGCTGATGATCCGACCCGGTCACCAGGCTGATCCCGGGAGTCTCATGGGCCGACAGATGCCGGCCCCTCTTCTCGATCTGCGCCTTGCACTGCTCGGTGACTCGCGGCGCCACCGCCATCAGCCGTATCTGGGCCGGGTCGCGTTTCTTCTCGTCCCGACAGAAGAGCGCCGCGCAGGCCCATAGGTGCAGGTAGTCGTCGATGTCGAACTTCGCCTGCGGACCCTTCAGGTTGATCAAGGTGATGTCCCCCAAGAGCGGCACCAGGGTAGCCAGCGCGCTGGGGACGTAGCTCGCGGGAAGGTCCTTCTTGCGTATCACCACCCCGTCCTGTCGCAGGGGCTCCTGAGACAGGGATCACTCCGCAGACACATGGAAGTAGGGACGTGGCAATGAGCGACGGAGATTGCGGATGAAGAGCGGGTGCCAGGCGGTGCGCGCAGCCGAAAAAGAGGGCCGATGGCGATTCATGGGGTCGCTCCGATCAGGGTGCAGAACTGACGGAACATAGCGGAGGTCGGTGGGGGCGTAAAGAGGATTTGTGCGGGAAAATTGGGCTTGGTTCAGGGGCCGCAGGTGCGGTCCTTGTCGACACGCTGGTTCGCTTGGAGTTCGCCCCGGCAGAAAGCGAACGATGATTCTCTGCTGATCATGGCAGCCCTGGTCTTTTGCACCTCCTGTCGCGGATCGATGGGTTCGTATCTGACGGGGCTGGAGAACCGCAGCGCCATCACCTACCGGGTCAAGGAGACCGGCGCCCTTTTGGCCCCGGACACGACCCTGCACGATATTCGCTACAAGATGACCGGCGAGAACAACCAGGAAGTCTTCCACTTGGAGCCGGTCAGCTACCGGTTTGGCAATGGCATGGATCACGATCTGGAGCACCCCGCCGAGCGCGCCGCCGCCTTCGAGGCATGGCTGCGGGAGCAAAACAACGCCGAGACCAGCTATCGGACTCCCGACGAGTGGGTCAGTCGATGGGTTGAAGGGACGGTGACCTTCTTCAATGATCACTCGTTCAACCCCTGGGGTGGGCCAAGCTGGACGCAACTCGTGCAAAATCGCATCAAGAGCGACACCACGACCGTGTCCGCCGCTCATTTCCACGTTCAAGCGGGCATCAGCAGCGACCGGATTCCGTGGTTCCGGCGACAGTCTTGAGGTTCGGCTGATGTGCCACCTCACCGACGATAGAGTTCTATTCGGTCGATTGAGATGAAATTGTCCTAGGCCTCCCGTCGAGGACCAAAACAAGGAGAGGGCAGCTCTCTCTCAGCAGTTTCATCTCACGTATC
>JBBRLA010000061.1:0-20760 GCA_038231615.1 Polyangia bacterium
CCTTCGATCGCGAAGCGCCGCAGGCGCCGCGGTCCATCGATCGCGAAGCGCCGCAGGCGCCGCGATCCTTCGATCGCGAAGCGCCGCAGGCGCCGCGATCCTTCGATCGCGAAGCGCCGCGGTCCATCATCGTACAAAAAGAGATTGGCGAAGACCTGCCCCCGGTCCAGGTCGACCTCTTGGCGATGAGCGAGGCCATCCTCAACCTGCTGCAGAATTCCTTCCACCATACCGGCCCTGACAAGCGCATCCGCATCTCTTGTGTCCGGCGCGGTGATCAGATTGCCATCGCCGTGGCCGACAACGGCCCCGGCATTCCCAAAAAGGAGCACCGGCGCATCTTCGAGAAGTTTTACCGGGTCAACCGGGGCGATGTCGTCGCCTCCGAGGTACAAGGCTCCGGGCTGGGCCTGGCCATGGTGCACCACATCGTCAGCGCCCACGGCGGATCCACCGCAGTCGAAAGCGAGGTCGGTCAGGGCGCCACCTTCACGGTCTTTCTTCCCATGGCCGTGGCCGCGGCCGGACCCGCAAAACCCGCGCCAAAGGCACCGCTTAAAGACGCCGCCACCGGGAAGCCACCATGCCCGACACCATCCTGATCATCGAGGATGACCCCTCCATCCGCAAGGGCCTGCAACTGAACCTGCAACTCGAGGGCTATCGCGTCCTGTGCGCCGGAGACGGCCAGGACGGACTGCGCCTGTTCGGCGAGGAAGCTCCCGATCTGATCCTTTTGGACCTGATGCTGCCCAAGATTTCCGGCACCGAAGTGATCCGCGAGCTGCGGGCACGGGACGAGACGGTCTTCATCCTGGTGCTTTCGGCCAAGGACCAGGAGGGGGACAAGGTCCTCCTGCTCTCGTTGGGCGCTGATGATTACATCACCAAGCCCTTCGGTCTGGCCGAGCTTTTGGCGCGAATCCGCGCGGCCCTGCGCCGGGGCCGGCGAGACCGCCAAAAATTCGGCCAAAAATTCGGCCAGGGCCCCGGCCACGGCCACGGGGCGCCCACCCGCATCCACATCGATCTGGCCGCCAGGCGGGCCCTGGTCGAGGGCCGCGAAGTGGAGACCACAGCCAAGGAGTTCGACCTTCTGCGTCACTTCGTACAGCACCCCGGGCACGTCTTCAGCCGCGAGCACCTGATGCAGAAGATCTGGGGCGAGGGTCATTTCGGCACCCCGAGGACCGTGGACAATTTCATCGCCCGCCTGCGCAGCAAGATCGAAATCAGCCTGGATTCCCCGGTCCACCTGGAAACCGTCAGAGGCGTCGGCTACCGTTACAACCCTTGATTCAGCCGGCCCCCATTCATCCATCGGGGCATGGGACGTACTACTCCCACCCGGGCCTTCCTTTCCCTGCCCCCGGATTTCCTAACATTTCGTATTTCCACTGCTTCTTCTTCCCCAAATGCATCATGAATCCAGCCGCGGATCGCCGTCGTAAAAATCCTGCTTGAATCCAAGAGGAAATGTCCCCCCGAAGGCCCCGAGCCCTGGTAAAGTAGGCCAGTCTGAGGCTTGTTCCAGATCGGAACCCAAAGAGTACAGGCAGACATCATGAGTAACCCGTCCACGGAGCATGAGGTGCGGCCTTGCAATTGAGATTGCGTGTCATCGCCGCGATCGTCGCGGGTGTCCTCGCGTTGTATCTCCTGTACACGCGTGAAAAGGAGCTGGAGAAGCGCGCCTTCGGCGGGGCCAGGATCTCGGTGATCGTGGCCAAGAACGCCATCAAGGCCGGCGGCCGTCTGAAGGAGCAGGACGTCGAGACCCAGGACATCCCCGAGGTCTACCTGCACCCCCAGGCGATTCGTCAGACCGACGCCGGCCAGGTCCTGGGGCGCCAGCTTGCCCTGGCGGTCAACCAGGGACAGCCCATCCAGTGGACCGACTTCGGGACTTCCGAGGGCGGGCGCCCGGGCAGCGCCGTCCCCAAGGGCCTGCGCGGCACGGCCATTTCGGTCAACGAATTCATCGGCAAGTCCGGCCTCGTGACCGCCGGCGATCGCGTGGACGTCCTGGGCACCTTCGGCCTCAGCAGCTCCAACGAGATCCAGGGCAGCCTGACCGTCACCCTGCTCCAGAACGTCCCCCTCATCGAGATCAACGGCACCACCGCCATGCTGGCCCTGGAACTGGAAGAAGCCGAACTCATGACCTTCGCCGCCGCCAAGGGGCAGGTGTCCCTGCTCCTGCGCAACGCCGAGGACCTGGACGTGAAGAAGGACATTCCGCCCAAGTCCTTCAAGTCCCTGGTGGCCCAGATCCGCGAGCTGGAAGCGATCACCGCGGCGCCGGCGTCCCTGGTCGGGTCGGGGGGTGACAGGAAAGCCCCCAATCCCAACGCCGTGCTGAAAAACATCCAAGATTCTCTGAACGCGCAAAGCGGGAAGAGGCCGAGACCCCGATGAAGACCCTGTATAGCATTCACCGTGGCGCTTCGCGCTTCGCGACCTTTCACCGCGGCGCTTCGCGCTTCGCGAGCCTTCACCGCGGCGCTTCGCGCTTCGCGAGCCTTCACCGCGGCGCTTCGCGCTTCGCGATTCTATTTTCCGCCCTGGCGGTCCTCGCGACCGCCACCTCGGCCCGCGCCGAGACCGAGGAATACAATCTGGTCGTCGGCGGCCAGCAAACCTTCCCGGCGGAGGGCATCCAGAACTATTCGGTGTCCAACCCCAAGCTCCTCCAGGTGGTGGTGTCGACTGACGCCCGGACCCTGGTGGCCAAGGCGCTGAAGCCGGGCACCACGACCTTGCTCCTCATCCACGAGAACAAGGCCGAGCCCGATCGGACCATCACCTTCAACATCTTCGCCCGCAATCCCAAGGCGGTGATGTCCGAGTTGAACGACATTCTGCGCAACTTCCCCGACGTGCAGGTCCGGCAAAACGGGCCGCAGATCGTCCTCCAGGGCTCGGTGCAGACGCCACAGGAAGAGCAGCGGCTGAAAGAGCTGGAGAAAAACTACGGCGGCCAGGTCATCTCGGTGGTCACCGTGGGCCCCTCGGGATCGCGGCGCAACGTGATGATTCGCCTGGACCTGCATTATGTCCAGGTCCGGCGCCGGGTGCAGCGCCGGCTGGGCCTGCATTACCCGTCGGCGATCGGGACCTCGGGGGGCGGCGGCAACAGCCAGGCGCAGGGGCCGCAGTTCCTGCTGTCCGCCGATCTTCTGGGCGGGGCCGACGGCAAGACCTTCATCACCCAGGCGCAGTACTCGATCGTCACCGATCTTCTGCCCTGGCTGGACGTCACCGAGGCCAGCGGCTACATCCGCGTCAGCCGCACGGACTCCATCGTGACCGAGAACGGCTCGCGGGCGGCCTACAAGGACGGGTCGGAAATCTACCTGCGGCTGGTCGGCGGCCTGGCCGCGGCCAAGCTGGAGAAGGTCTTTTTCGGGTCCGAGCTGACCGTCAGCCCGCGTCTGTCGGCCAACAACGACTCGGTGTCCCTGGACATCAGCGCCGACCTGACCCAGCGGGACAACGCCGGGGCACAGGACGGCATCCCCGGGCGGCTCATCGACCACGTCGAGACCACCGTGCACCTGCCGATCGGCCAGTCGGTGATGATCGCCGGGGTGAAGTCCAAGGCCAACGGCCGCACCACCACCGGCCTGCCGTGGCTGAACCGCATCCCGGTCCTGGGGTATCTGTTCGGCTCGGAGGACTACGAGAAGGAGGACGCGGACGGACTGCTCTTCATCACCCCGACGCTGATCCAGGCATCGTCCCCAGAAAACGTCCAGCGGATCGATGACGTGCTGAAACACTTCGAGGACCCATAGCCCCAAGCGAGGATGACACGAGAATGGTCCCTCAAGGCAAGATCAAGGAAATCACTCCGGTCGATCTGGATCCCACGCCGGAGGAGATGAAGATCGAGCAGGAGCGCCGTCGGCGCCTGCACCCGGACACCCTGGCGGTGCGCGAGGCGATGCACCGCCGCCTCTTGGAAATCGTCGATCTGCCGTCGCTTCGGCCGGAGGACATCGAGGACCCGCGCTTCGTCCGTCACATGAGCAAGATCATCGACGAACTCCTGGAGGAGTTCTCCGATCAGATCCCGCCGATCACCACCCGGGAGGAGATCAAGAAGGACTTCCTGGCCGAGGCCCTGGGCCTGGGCGCCCTGGAAGAACTCATCGCCGACGACGCGGTCACCGAGATCATGGTCATCGATCGGCAGACGGTGTACGTCGAGCGCAAGGGCCGGCTGGAACTGGTCCCGGTGGGCTTCGGGTCCGAAGGCGCGCTGCGCTCGGTCATCGAGCGCATCATCATGCCGCTGGGCCGCCGCATCGACGAGAGCCAGCCCCTGGTGGACGCCCGCTTGCGGGACGGATCCCGCGTGAACGCCATCATCCCGCCGCTGGCGCTGCGCGGGCCGGCGCTGACCATCCGCAAGTTCTCCAAGCGCCCGTACTCGCTGGACGAACTGCGTTCGTTCGGGGCCATGGACGAGCGCATCCAGCGCTTCATCGTGCGCTGCGTCCAGGCGCGCAAGAACATCATCATCTCTGGGGGCACGGGATCGGGGAAGACCACACTGCTCAACGCCGTGTCGCAGCACATCCACCGATCCGAGCGCATCGTCACCATCGAGGACTCCGCGGAACTCAAGCTCTTGCAGCCCCACGTGGTGGGTTTGGAGACGCGCCCGGCCAACTTCGAGGGACAGGGGGCCTTCACCATCCGCGATCTGGTGAAAAACTCCCTGCGCATGCGCCCCGACCGCATCGTCGTCGGCGAGTGCCGCGGCGGCGAGGCGCTGGACATGCTCCAGGCCATGAACACCGGCCACGACGGATCGCTGACCACCCTGCACGCCAACAACCCCAACGAGGCCATCAGCCGCCTGGAGACCCTGTGCCTGATGGCCGACGTGGAGCTGCCGGCCAAGGCGATCCGGGCGCAGATCGCCAACGCGGTCCACGTCATCGTGCAGCAGGCCCGCTTCGCCGACGGCTCGCGCCGCATCACCCACGTCTCGGAGATCACCGGGATGAACGACGAGGGGGAGGTCGAGATGCACCCGCTCTTCGTGTTCCAGCGCCATGCCTCCCGGGTCGGCGCCGAACATCACGAGAAGATCCAGGGGCGCTTCCGATCGACGGGCTACGTGCCCTCGTTCATCAACGAATTCTACGCCATGGGGCTTATCCAGCCCGGGGAGGCTTTCTAAGGTGGACTTCCTGGGTCTCGCCGGCATCGCCCTGGGCGTCACCGGGGTCGTGGCCCTGGTCCTGGCGGTGGACGCCTGGATCGACACCGAGAACTCGCTGCCCCAGCAGGCGTGGAAGGCCTACGTCGCCTGGTACAAGTATCCCTCGGAGTACCTGATCGATCGCCGGCCGGTGCAGAAGTTCGCCATGGACCACGCCCTTCAGGCGCTGGCGTGCCTGCTCATCGCCATCTTTGTGTTCAACGCCCACCCGGTGGCCATCATCCTGGGCCTTCTGGCCGGCGGCGTCGGGCCGCCCTACCTGTACATGAAAAAGGTGGAGAAGCGCCGCGAGACCTTGCAGCAGCAGATCGACCCGGCCCTGCAATTCATCGCCAACGCCCTGCAAGTGACCCCCAACCTGCAAGAGGCGCTGTCGATGGTGGCCGAGCACATGAAGCCGCCCATGTCGGAGGAGGTGGCCCGGGTGGTCGCCGGCTACCGTCTGGGGCAGACCCTGGACGACGGCCTGCAGGGGATGGCCGGACGGTGCAACGATCCCTTCGTGACCGCCATGGTGATCGCGCTCATCATCGGCAAGCGCACCGGCGGCAACATCTCGGCGACGCTGCGCCGCATCGCCAACGCCACGCGCGAAGCGGTCCGGGTCGAGCTGGAACTGAAGACCAAGACCAAGGGACAGCGGGGGCAATTTTACCTGATCCTGCTGCTTTATCCCCTGGGCCTTTTGGGGATCAAGCAGTTCATGCCGCAGATCTGGACCACCCTGACCGAGACCTACCCGGGCAAGCTGACGCTGCTTTTCTCGGCGATGACGGTCATCCTGGCCATCTACTGGGCGCGCAAGATCCTCAACCCGAACAATCTGTGACGGAGGGCCAAAGGTGATCGGATTCCTCCTGGAAATGTGGAAGTACGCCGGGTTCCTCCTGGCGGGGCTGAGTATTTTCCTTCTCGTCGATGCGATTCTTTCCCCGACCTGCCCGGACTTCGAGATCCGCGGGCGTCGGGCAGGCAACCGGCGGCGGGCCATGGCCGGCTCGCCGCTCTTTGTCCTGATCCAGCCGCTCCTGCGCTTCTTCACCGGCTACGCGGTCCTGTTCAAGGCGCCCAAGATGCGCTCGAAACTGGACCTGTGGCTGCGCCAGGCGGATGAACTGGGCGGGCTGGTGCCCTCGGAGGTCATGGGTTTGTGCCTGATGGCGGCCACGTTCCTGGGCGGTTTTGTCTACTGGCAGATCCTGCCCCTTTTGGCGCTGCCCGCGTTCCTGGTCGGGCTGATGCTGCCCTATGACACGGTGAAGGGCGCGGCGCGGACGCGCATCCAGACCATCGGGCGCGGCATCCCGACGATGGCCGACCTGATCGTGCTTTCGATGGAGGCCGGGATGGACTTCATCGGCTCGGTGCGCCTGCTGGTCACCAAGAGCGCCATCGCCGACGGGAAGATGCCGGTGCGGGACGAATTCCTCATGTTCCTGCACCAGCTTCAGCTCGGCAGGACGCGCAAGACCGCCCTGGAACTTTTGCGCAAGCGCGTGCCCACCGACGCGGTGCGCTCGTTCACCATCTCGGTCATCCAGGCCGAGGAGAAGGGCATGCCGCTGCGCGACGTGCTGCGCATCCAGGCCGAGGTCCTGCGCCACAAGCGGGTGCAGGACGCCGAGGCCTACATCCAGACCGCCAACCTTCAGCTTCTGGCCCCGATTCTTTTGGTGATCATCGCCCTCATGTCCATCATCATTGTCCCCATGGTCATGGTCGTCGGCGACAGCCTGGCAGGCGGGAAGGGCTTCTGATGGCCAATCTCACACTCATCGTGACTCGCGGCGGCGAGATCAAACGCTTCCCGATCCGCGGGGATCGGCCCTCGGTGGTGGGCCGCGGGCAGGACGTGGACATCCTGGTCGCCGACGTGTCCATCTCTCGGCATCAGTTCACGCTCACCCACGCGATGGACTCGGTGGATTTGGAGGTGTCGCAGGGGTCGCGCAACCAGGTGCTGCTGAACGGGCGCCCAGTGCAGACCTGCAAGTTCCGCCCCGGCGATCGGGTCTCCGTCGGCTATTGCAGCTTCGAGGTGATCGCCGAGTCGGAGATCCCGGTGGCCAAGGCGGCACGCATCCCCCGGGACCCCGCCGGACCCATCGACGAGGCGCTGGCCGAGGAAGAAAAGCGCATCGCCCCGCGCTGGATGGCCTCCACCGAGGACGCGGAGGCCAAAAGAAAGAGCCAGGAAGCGGCGGAGAAGGCGCGGCGGGCGCAGGCCGGCAAGTCCAAGACCACCATCGAGAAGCTGACACTGCCCGCGGCCCTGGCGCTTTTGGTCGGGCTGGGCGGTTTTTACTATTACGTGAAGGTCCTTGGCGCCAAGGAGGAGGTGCTGGCCGCGCCGGAACGGCTGGACCTCTTCGCCGATCCGCCGCCGGTGGGATGCACCGACCCGGAGGAATGCTTCGGCCGCGCCAAGCGCAGCTACGAGTTGGGGCTGAAGCTGGCGGAGCAGAGCGGGGCGGACCCCACCACCCTGTACAAGGCGGCGCGGCAGTTCCAGGTGGCCAGCCTGGCGCTGAAGGGACAGAATTACCGGCTGCCCGAATTGCAGCCACGCTACGAGGCCGCCCGCAAGAAGGTCATCACCGCCTTCGAGGACGCCCGGCTGCGCCTGATCCGCGCACAACAGGACGGCAACCCCAGCGCCGCGCTGGCCTCGATCGACGAGCAGTTGGCGCTTTTGCAGGGCAGCAAGCACCCGTATCACGACCAGCTTCTGCGGGCCAAGGCGCGCGTCATCGAGGTGCGGGATTCGGCGCGGCGCGAGGCCATCACGAACGGGACCGGTGGGTTCAAGTAAGATGCGACGCGTGGTCTATGGTCTCTGGTTGTCGGTTGCCGCGGCCTCGGGTTGCGCCCCCAAGGGGCCGCAGCATCCGCCGGAGATGGAGGCGGCCTTGCACCGGGTCGAACAGGAGCCCAACGACGCCGCGGGGTATCTGGAAATGTCACGTGTGGCGTTGCGGCAAAAGGACTACCTGCGGGCCCGGCAGTATCTGGCGGTGGCGGAGCGGGCGCCCCATCATGACGCCATGGCCAACTTCCGGCTGGGCGTGGTGATCTCAGTGCGCTCGGGGCAATACGACGACGCCATCCTGCGCTGCCACCGGCAGCTTGAGCGGAAGGAGGACGCGGAGGTCCGCGTGCTTCTGGCGGCGATCCTGGAGGCCACCGGCGATACCCCCGGGGCCGAGGTCCAGCGCCAGCTGGTGATCGCCGCGCGGCCGGACGACCTGCATCAGCTCATCGAGCTGGCGCGTTTCTATCAGCGGATCGGCAGCCGTGACGGACAGCGCCGGGCCGCTCAGCTCTATCGGCGCTACCTTGACAAGGCACCCGGGGGCGCGGACGCCCCGCAAGCACGCGCGGCCCTTTTGGCACAAGATCTGGAAAAGAGCGTGCTACGGAGGACGAACTAGCATGTCTTCGACGTTTGAACCCATTCCGGAGCGCGTCTTCAACGAGACGCTGGCCGGCTTCCTGGCCCCGGTGCAGGGGTACCTGGACGATCCCACCGTCTCGGAGATCCTGATCAACGGGTACAACGACATCTATTACGAGCAGCGCGGTCAACTGCACAAATCCGAAATCCGCTTCGATTCCCCCGAGGATCTGGAGGGGCTGTGCCAGAACCTGGCGCAGTACGTCGGCAAGACCATGTCGTTCGAGAAGCCCTTTTTGGAGGCCCGCCTGCCCGACGGCTCGCGTGTCGCAGTGGTGGCACCCCCGGCGGCGCGGGGGGGGCTGATGGTCAGCATCCGGCGCTTCGCCCGGGAGCGGCTCCGCCCCGAGCAGCTCATCGGCTGGGGCAGCGCCTCCCAGGAGGTACTGGACTTCATCAAGGCCTGCCTCCACTCCAAGCGCAACACCGTGGTGGCCGGCGGCACCGGATCCGGCAAGACGACGCTTTTGAACGTGCTCTCCTCGTTCTTCCCGGACGAGGAGCGCATCGTCGTGATGGAAGACACCAGCGAGCTGCAGGTGCAGAAGGAGCACGTGGTCTACCTGGAGACCCGCCCCGCCGATCACCGGGACCGGGGCGAGGTGACCATGCGGGCCCTGCTTCGCGCCGTGCTGCGCATGCGCCCCGACCGCATCATCGTGGGCGAGATCCGCGGCGGCGAGGCGATGGAACTGGTGCAGGCGTTGACCACCGGCCACGGCGGCTCGATGACGACGCTGCACGCCAACCACGCGGTGGACGCGATGCACCGTTTAGAGACCATGTGCCTGATGAGCGACATCAACCTGCCGGTGGGTCCGCTGCGGGCGCAGATCATTTCGGCCATCGACATCGTGGTGCAGCAGAACCGGCTTCGCGACGGCAGCCGGCGCATCGTCGGGGTATACGAGGCAGAGAAGATCGGCGATCACGGCGAGTACGTGATGCGCGCCCTGTTCCAGTTCCAGAACGAAGGGATGGAGCCCGGGACCGGGCGGGTGCTGGGGAAGCTGGTGGCCACCGGGATCGCGCCGACCTTCGCGGATGACATCGAGGCCCGTGGCTTCCAGCTGCCGGCGGCGATGAAAGCCGGGCGACGGGGGGGACGGACATGAAAAAGGGCGATCCAGAGGACGGGCAGGGCACCGATCGCACCACCGTGGCCTCGCCGGCCCCGGGGTTTCACCAGCCGGTCCCGACTTATGAAGGCTCCCTCCAGGCGCTGGAGGAGGCGACAATGCAGGGCGCCTCGTTCCTGGTGGAGCGGATCACCCCGGTGCCGCCACAGCGGACCGGGCATTCGGCCGCGCTGGCGCCGAGGCCCGCGCCGTTCGTCTCTGATAGCGCGAAGCGAAGCGAAGTGCCGTTCGTCTCTGATAGCGCCAAGCGAAGCGAAGTGCCGTTCGCCGATGGCGCGTCGCTGGATGCGCCCACCGCGGCGGTGCTGAATCCCAGTCTGCGGGCGCAGCCCGCTCAACCACCCGAGCCAAGGACAGCGGCGCTCCGAATCGATCCCGCGAGCCTGCCGAGAATGGACCCAGCCATGGCCCCGATTTCGCGTCTGCCCAGCGGGGATGCCCCACCGGAGATGGACACCGCATATGTTCCCTTGCCCTCGCCCCCACAGGCCCAGAACGCCGGGATGAGCGGCAGGGCCACCGTGATCGCGGCCAAGCAGATGAAGCCCCCGGGGATGGTCGACAAGATCATGGGCTCGAAGAACGGGCGGCTCGGCCTGATCGGTGGCTGCGGCATGCTCGGCATCGCCCTGGTGCTGGTCCTTTTTTGGCCCAAGAAGCCGACGAACCTGCCGCCCCCCACGGCGATCACCGCCGATCCGGGCCCGACGGCCCAGACCAAGCCGCCGCCACCCAAGGAACCCGAGGAAAATCTCGACCCGGCCAAAGTCAAGGAGAAGGACGCCCTGCTTGAGCGGGCCATCCTGGCCTTCGAGTCCGGGAAGACCGAGGAGGCGCTGGCACTGTTCCGTCGCTACGGCGAGGAAGATTCCAGTCAGGCCGCGGAGTTCATGGTGCAATTGCTCCAGAACCAACAATCGCAAACCGATAAGGATCGCTAACGTGCGCCGGCCGGTTTTCTCTTCACGACTCTGCTGCCTGTTCTTGGCGTCGCTGCTCGGGGTGCTGGGCGCAAGCTGCCACACCCGGGGGGACGTCGATCGCCAGACCTTCGTCATCCTGGTGGAGGCCAAGGGCAATGATTTCCGGCCCGTGGAGGGGCTGGTGATCCTCGGCCCTGGCGGGGCCGAGATCGGGCGCACCAACTCCGACGGCCGCGCCCTTTTCACCGCCGTCGGTCAGGAGGGCGAGTCCGCGGAATTTTCTATCCAGCCCCCGCCGGAGTTCCTGATCAGCGAGGGCGGCGAGAAGCGCCGCGTGCTGCTCAAGCGCCTGCGCTCCATCGGCGGCGGTTATGGCAACATCAACATCGTCGACCACGACATCAAGCTGCGGAAGCGGAACCTGCCCTACGTGGTGCTCATCGCGACCAACCAGTTCGCCGGGCTGCCGGTGGTGGTCTTCGGCATCGAGAAGACCCGGCTCAACTCCCGCGGGGTGGGCATGTTCCTTCACGAGGGCAAGCCGGGTGACGAGATCACGGTGACGCTATTGACGGACAGCGATCCGCGGATCGCGCCGGTCAGCCCGAGGAAGACCTTCGTCCTGGCCAATGAGCCGACCCAGTACTTCTGGCGGACTGCGTTCGAGATTCGCAAGGTCGAGCCGCTCAGGAAGAATGGGCAGAGAAAGACGCCCGGCAAGAAGCGCCTGGGCCCTACCGCGATCTAAAAAAGAGGGCGCGCGTGCGTTCCTTGGCGCGGATCGACCTGCCGGGATGGGCCCTAAAGTCCCGGGCGGGTTTTTGCCGAGGTAGCTTTCATGGCTACCGCGAAAACGCCGAAACGTCGTTCCTCCAAGAGCACCCAGCTAAGCCGACACACCCGGGCCGCTCTTGAAACCGCCACCCAATTGCTGGAGAGCATCACCGCCTACCCATCCTTCAGCGGGATCAAGGATGATCCCGAAGCCGGTCCTCATCTCTCGCAGCTCACCCAGGATCTGGCCATCCTGCAAACCGCGCCCAAGCTGAGAATCGGTGCCGCGCGGCGACTGCAAGGGGTCTCCTCCCGCAGACAGACCGCTTCCCAGACCCTTTTCGATGCCTGCGCCGAGGTCCGCAGGCGCGTCAAGGTCCGCTACCGGGGGCCGAGGCACACGGAACTCCGCCGTGTCTTTGGCGAAGGCCTGGCGGCCAGCCCGGCCAAGCCCGAGACGGTGCTGGCCTTCGCCGAGCAGGTGCTGCGCGCGGCTGTCGATCACGACGCCGAGCTGCGACAGGTCCGGGTCGGGCCGCCCACGCTACAGCGGCTCGCCCACCTGCGGGATGGGCTGCGGGACCTGCGGCCCGAACGAACCGAACTGCGCGTGGCCCGCCGCCTGGTGTCGGACAACCTGGTGGCGGTGGCGGACCGGGTCAACGAGGCCTGCGTGGCGCTCATCACCATTGCCGGCAGGCTCTATTCTCCGGAAGAAGTAAAGCTTTTGCCCCTTCCGCCGCGGCTCCGGCGCCCCGAGCGGTCCCGGTCCGAGCCCTCCGAGGGACCTCAGCACTGAGCAGCCAGCCGGCTAAAAGGGCCCGCCTTTCCTGAACCAGAACCCCATGGTACCCTGGATGTAAGTCAAGAGCCGCTTCTGTCATGCCGAAAATCGTCTACCACGATTCCGAAGGGGTCGAAAAATCGGTCGAGCTGGGCGCAGATCCGATCTTCATCGGTCGCGCCCCGGAGTGCCAAATCCAGACCCAGGACGGTCTGGTATCCCGCCGTCATGCGCGCATTGTGTATGACGGATCGTACTGGATCGAGGACCTGGGCAGTGCCAACGGGGTCTACGTGGGTTCGCAGCGCGTGCAGCGCGCACAGATCCGGCCGGGTGACGAGGCGCTCTGCGGCAGCCTGACGTTGCGCTTCGAGGCGGACGTGGCCGCCGCCATTCGACGTACCCAGGGGTTGAGCGCGGTGACCGATGACATGATCGCCTCCTCCGCCACGCCCCTGCGGGCAGCGGACGCGGGCGTCAGTCAGGCTATCGAGGGATCGACCGGGCCCCGGCGGCAGGAACCGCCGCCCGCCGTGTTTGCGCCACCCCTCGCCGCCCCTCTCCCGGTCGCGATCCTTCCCCCGGTCGTTGCTCCGCCTCCCGGCCCCCCGCCGGGGCCCGCGGATGCCGAGCTGCGGGCCGAGCGAGATCGGCTGCGCGTGCGTGTCGGGGAGCTGGAAGGGCAGCTTGCCGCCAGCAGGGTCGGCGGCGACGATCAGGAACGGACGCGCCTGCAGCGCCGGGTCGATCAACTTCAGAGCGAGAATCGTCGCCTCCGCGGCGGTGAAGCCCCCCCCGAGCCAGCTCCCGATTCCCGGATCGCCGAGCTGGAGGGCCAGGTCCGCCGGGTGGAGGCGGAGCGCGACGAGGCCCTGCGCCAGAGCACCCCGGCGCCCAAGCCGGACGAGCCGGCGCAAAAGGCCCCAGTGCCGCCTGACCCTCGGGTGGCCGAGGATCTGGAGCGTGCACGCCGGCAGATCGACCAGTTGCAGGCAGAACTCCGACGTCGCACTTCCAGCATGACCGTGTCCCCCTCCTCGCCCGATCTGGAGGCGGCCCTGCGCCAGCTGCGGGACGTCGAACGCGAGCGCGACTCCCTGCGGACCCTGGTTGCTGCGGGAGGCGGACCGCCGAAGATTCCCGCCCGGGTCATCGAGTGCCTCAACGCCCTGAGCGATGGACTGGCCGACATCCGCGCAGCCCTGCATGCCGCCGGCGACGATCTCGCCCTGGAGCAACTGGAGCAGACCCGCGCCCGCCTCAAGGAGATTTTCGCGCTTCTCGACCTGTCCCCCTGAAACCCCGCCGCGGGGACCGGCTACTCACAAGGCTCTAGGTCCGCGATCTGCTGCTCCACCATGCGCACGCCCTCGCCCCACTCGATCTGCTGGGACAGGCTGCTGGCCTCTTCCAGAAGGGCCCGGGCGCTGCCCCGCGACTGCGGCGTCTGCTCCGTCGCCTGCACCGCGTGGGCCATGACGATGAGCAACTCCGCCGTCGAACGCCGGTCCCCCGCCAGCCGCGCCTCCTCCAGTGCCGCGTGGTGGTAGCGCGCCGCCACCTGCGGCTCCCCGATGAGCTGGTGCACCAGCCCCAGGAAGTGCTGCGCCTTGCTCTTCGCCACCGGGATGCCCGCCCGGCCCGCCCAGCGCAGGGCGTGCCGCCCCAGCATCAGAGCCTCCGAGGCGCGCTGCCCCTTGAGCACCAGCTCGCCCAGGCGCAAGAGCAGCCGCCACAGCACCGGAGGCCCTTGTTCCGACTCGATGCCGTCGCCGCAGGTCGCGGTGTCGATCCCTTCTCGCAGCTCGCGTTCGGCCGCCTCGGTGTCTCCCGCCCGGACCAGCACATCGGCCAGCTCCAGATAAAGTTCTGCCAGCAGAATCGGGTCCCCGGCCTTCCAGCACGCCTTGATCGCGGCGAAGAGTTCGTTCTGGGCCGCCGCCGGCTGGTCCCAGGCATAGGCCAGCCGCGCCAGCCCGCGCCGGGCATCGGCCTCGGACCGGGCATCTCCCTTGCCCAGTTTCAGCGTCTCCCGCAGCATCTGCTCAGCGTCGACGATCTTTCCCGCGTAGCGCAGCGTCAGCGCCAGCCGCAGCCCCGCCTGCACCAGCACCTCCCGGGTCACCTGCTCCTTTTCATGAAGCGCGCGGGCCCGCTGAAAAGCATGGCGGAACCAGCGCTCCGCCCCCTCGTCATCGAAGCCGTTGCGGGCGGCGTCGCCAGCGCGTTCCAGCAGATGCAGCGAGACTTTTTCTGGATCGGCCAGGAGTGCGTGATGCGCCAGCACGGTCGGCCCCGCCCCGCGCTCCTCGAAAAGGCCCAGGCAGGCGCGGTGCAGTTCGCGGCGCCGCGCTTCCCGCACCCGCTGGTAGACCACGTCGCGAAACGAGGGCGACGGCAGCTCCACCAGCTCGCCGCTCACCCGCAAGAAGCCCCGCATGGTCAGCTCCTGCAGCGGCGGCCGGGGATCGGCGTGCTGCGACAGCTCCGCCAAAAGGCCCACCGTGGCCTGCGTTCCGGCCACCGAGAGGGCATCGAGCATCCGCCGCGCATCGTCGGGCAGAAAGTCGATGCGCGCGCTCAGCGTGGCCTCGTGCACGCCCTCCGCGGTGGCGCGATAGGCCTGCTCCAGATCCCTGGGCACCCCCTTGCCGGCCGCCAGCACCACCTGCGGCAGCCCCATCGCCGAGAGCGCCGGGGCGGAGAGCGGCCCCAGTACCAGCGTGTCAGCCTCGCCGATCGCCAGCGCAGCTGGATCGCTGGTTGTCAAAAGCGCCGTCGCCTCTCCGGTCTCCTGACACAGCCGGTAAAGCAGCTGCCGCGACGGCTGGTCATAGCGATCCACGTCCTCGAAGACGAAGATCATCGGCAACCGCCGCAGCGTCTGCAGGGTCGCGGCGAAACACTCCCGCTTGCGCACGTCGTAGGGGGCGCTCCCCGCCGCCTCCCACACGCCGAAAAGTTCCGCCAGGCCGGGGCGGTCCACCGCGTGGGCGCCTCGCTTCCGCCCTTGTCCCGAGAACTCCAGCGACAAGTCCAGTTCTGCCAAGCCGGGCCGCTCGCTGATCCCCAGCGCCTGCGCCAGCGCCGCGCGGATCGGGCGCAGCGGCGTCCGCGCCCCGCTCGGGTCCGGGTGGGTCAAGATCAGCGGACGGGCCCCGCCCAGCCGGGCCATCCACTGCGCCAACAGACGCGTCTTGCCAATGCCGCTCGGTCCGACGATCACCAGCGCCTTCTGATCCAGCCCCGAGAGTCGTCGCAAGGCGTCATCTCGCCCCAGGAACCGCTCGGGCCAGCGGGGCAGGTCCACCCCCGACCGCTGCCCCTCGGTCAGCTTGCTGACCGCGCCCCCCATGGTCGAGCCGCACCACGGGCAGAAGCGGATGCCGGCCTTTCCCGCCTCGCCGCAGGTCGGGCAGGTCTGCCCGCTCAGGCCCTCCACCGCCGCCTGGAGCGCCCGCTCCATCTCCGTCGAAGACGGGTAGCGATCATCGCGACGCTTGTTCATCGCCCGCAGGCAGATGAGTTCCAGCCCCGCGGCGATGCGCAGGTCCGGCCGGCGGTGACGGGGCGCCTCCGGGGCCTGGGACAGGTGCCGCGCCAGCACCTCCAACAGCGAACCCTCGTACGGCCGCGTCCCGGTGAGCAATTCATAGAGCACCACGCCTGCGGCGTACACGTCCGAGCGCGCGTCCAGGTCTTCCCCCCGGATCTGCTCGGGGCTCATGTAGTCCGGCGTGCCGCACACCGATCCCGCCGAGGTGATCCCGCTGTCGGCCAGCCCGCGGGCCTTGGCGATGCCGAAGTCCAGGACCTTGACGTGCTCCTCGCCGCTGCGCAGATCTTCGACGAAGATATTCTCCGGCTTGAAGTCCCGGTGGATCACCCCCGCGTGGTGTGCCTCGTCCAGCGCCAGCAGCGCCTGCCCCAAAAGCCGCGCGATTCGCGCCGGGGGCAGCGGGCCCTCCCGACGGTTGATCTCCCCCAGGGTCCGCCCGCGGAGCAGTTCCATGACCAAGTAGAGCAGGCCATTTTCCGCCTCGCCGAAGTCGTGGATGCGGATGGCGTTCGGGTGGTGCAGACGCGAGGCCGCCCGCGCCTCATGGTGGAAGCGCCGGATGGTCTGACCGTCGGTGACCAGATCCGGGTTCAGCACCTTGACCGCGACCTCCGAGTCGAGCTGCATATGCTCGGCGCGGTAGACGCGACCCATCGCCCCGGTGCCAATCAGCTCGATCAGCCGGTATTTGCCACAAAGGACGCTGCCGCAAAGGGCGTCGCCGTCGAGCGGCTCCGCGTCACTGACGTCGGCGCCGCACGTGAGACAATGCCGATGGCTGTCCCAGCAACTCGACCGGCAGCGGGGACATCCCTTCACGGGGAGACCCGGCCGCCGGTGTGCGACTGTACTGACATGGCTGGATCATAGTCCAAGGCGGATCTTCTGCAACGGGTGTAAACCGCGATTCTCGGCAAGGGGCGACGATCGTGGTATTCTTGGGCACTTTTGATGGTACAAGGTGCATCTCGGGCCGGCCAGATCGTGGCCGGTGGGCGCTACCGTCTGGTGCGCCAAATCGGCCGCGGCAGCTTTGGCGATGTCTACCTGGCGGAACAACTTCACCCCGGACAACCCTTGGCAGGGCAGCCCGCGGGTCTCAAGGTGCTTCATCCCCAGTGGTCGCAGGTCGACCAGGTGCTGGAGCGCTTCCGCCGCGAGTCCCAGGTCACCACCAAGGTCGAGCACCCTCACGTGGCGCGGATCTTCGAGCACGGCGAGCTGGAAGACGGCGTCCCCTACATCGCCATGGAGTACCTGCCCGGACGCACTCTCCGCGACGAGCTGGCCCGGGGTCGCATGGAGATCATCCGCGCCGTGAACATCCTGGCGCCGATCTGCGAGGCGCTCGGGGCCGCCCACCGCGCCGGCGTGGTCCACCGGGACCTGAAGCCGGAGAACATCCAGCTCGTCGAGCGGGAGGGCAACCCCGACTACCCGGTGGTGCTCGACTTCGGCGTCGCCAAATTCCTGGATGCGGCGGAGAAGCTGACCATGACCGGGGCGGTGCTGGGCACCCCCGCGTACATGCCGCCCGAGCAGTTCCGCGGCGAGCAGGACCTGGGCCCGCCGGCGGACGTCTACGCCCTGGGGGTGCTGGCCTTCGAGCTGTGTACCGGGCGGCCGCCCTTTGTCGGGCGCAACTTCGCCGAACTCGCCGCGGCGCACACCACCCAGACGCCGCCGCCGCTGACCGGCGTGCCCGCCGAGGTGGCCCGGGTGGTCAGCAGGTGTCTCGACAAGGACCCCTCGCACCGCCCTCGCGCGGACGCCCTGGCCCGGGCGTTGCGCAGCGCCTCCACTTCAGAGCTGCGCGTCGCCAGCCCCTTCTCTGAGACGGTGGTGGGCACCTCCATCCTGCCGGACATGGCGTTTCAGACGGTGGTCAGCAATACCACCAAGCAGGAGATCTTCGCGCTGAAGCAGCGGCGGGAGCGGAACATCATGGTCGTGCTCTTCGCCGCGGGCGGGGCCCTGCTCTCGGTCTTGGGGGCCCTGGTCTATTTGCTCCTGGGGCATTGAACCTTCGTACAGGCGTACCGGGCCCTGCCTCTGGCAGGCATTCGCTTAGTGAAAAGGCGGCGCAGGGACGCGACATGGTTATGTTGTCGTCATGACTCATGATCTATACATTGTCCGCCACGCCGAGGCCATCCCCCGTGGCACCCTGTCTCCAGACGATCACCGCTGGCTCCTGCCGAAGGGCCGTCGCGCTTTTTATCGAGCAGCGCGGCGTCTTTCCCGTCGCCTGAAGAAGGGACAGATCCAGGCCATCCTGACCAGCCCGCTTCCCCGGGCGGTGATGACGGCGGAGCTTCTGGCCAGGGCCTTGCGGCTGCGCGGACCCGTCGAGGTCTACGCCGAACTGTCCCCTGATGGATCGATCGAGGCCGTCGCCTCCCTGCTCACCGGGCAAGATCGCTGTGTCGCCGTCGTGGGCCACCAGCCAATGCTGGGGACGTTGCTGGGGACGTTTCTTCACCCCCCACCGAAGGGCGACGGCGACGACAACCTCGACCTGGCAAAAGGCGCAATCGCCGCCCTGCGTCCGGACGACCAGGGACGGGCCCGCCTGCGTTTCCTGATCGAGCCTTGAGAAGTGCGAGCATTGGACCGCCGCAAGCGCCGCCTCCTGCGTTCGCCCGTAGACGGCACCTGGCGCCCAAGACGCGACCAAATAAATAATTCACATCATGAGATGGAGCAAACGGGTTCCCTCTTTGAACTTGCGCTCAGCGCATGCCCACCGTGGGGACGATGAGAACGCGGTGGTTGAATGCATCCGTGATGAAGAGCCGGGTGGCGTCGGCCCACAATCCCTGGGGGTAGTTCAGCCCTTGGTCGCTCAAGGCGGCGTCGCGATTGGGCAGGTTCTGCAGAAAGTCGGCCTGTCCGATCACCGTGGTGGCGGCCTGCCCATTGGTTATGGGCAGGGGGTCCCACAAAAGGACCCGGTGGTTGTAGGTATCCGCGACGAACATTCGTTGCCCAGCGGTGATGGCGTGATAGGGCGACCTCATCGCCTGGCGGGTCGTGCCCGAGGCGTTGTGGAAAAAATCCGGCTGTCCCAGGACCAGATCCCCGCCCACTGGAGTGCTGGGGATGGCGCCAAAGATCAGCACGCGGTGGTTGTCGGTGTCGCTGACGAAGAGCCGCTTGCCGTCCACGGAGACCAGGCCCGGATTGTTCATCGACGAACCCGAGAGCCCCCCGGTGTTGGCCGTGCCCGAGGTCAGGTTGGTCGCGCCGACGGGCTGGCCCAGGGCCAGGTCCCCGGGCACGGGAGCGGTCGGGATGGTGTCCCAGATGAGCACGCGGTGGTTGCCGCTGTCAGAGACCACCAGGCGCGTGCCATCGGTGGCCACCCCTTGTGGTCCTTTCATCGCGGCGCCTGAGAGGCCGCCGTTGTTGGCCGCATTCGACGTCAAATTGGTCGCGCCGACGGGCTGTCCCAGCGCGAAGTCCGCGGGCATGGGTCCGGTGGGGAGGGTGTTCCATACCAGGACGCGGTTGTTGTTGGTGTCCGCGACGAACACCCGCTTGCCATCGGTGGCGGCGGCGTTGGGTCCGGACAGGGACGCGCCCGTCGGCGGGTTGGGCGCTGAAGCTCTCGTCAGGTTGTCGTTCCCCCCAGATTGGCCAAGAGCGAAGTCAGCGGGCTGGGCGAGTCGGGAAGGTTGTTCCACACCAGCACGCGATGGTTGTCGTGGTCCGCGATGAAAAGCCGGGTCCCATCGGTGAACAGGCCACGGGGGGTGGCCAGGCCGGCCCCGGACACCCCGCCGTTGTTGACCGTGTTCGAGGTCAGGTTGGCCGGGCCGCCGGGCTGACCCAGTGCGAAGCTGGCCGGCTGACCATCGGTGGTGGGGAAGGTGGTCCACGAAAGGATGCGGTGGTTGCCGGAGTCAGCGACAAAGAGGCGGACGCCGTCGTAGGCCACCCCAATCGGTTGGTTCATGTTGGATGCCGTCGCGCTGTGCGCGACCCCGGTGCCAAAGTTGGCGTTGCGGGACGACTTGTCTGGCTGGCCCAGGACGAGATCCGGCGCAGTCCCGCTCGATCCTGGAAGGCTGTTCCAGATGAGCACGCGGTGCGAGAGCCTGTCGGCGATGAAGAGTTTGCCGTGTGCCACGGTCACGACAGTCGGGGCATTTTGGCCCAAAATGACGTTCGCGCTGACCTTCACATCCGGCTCCCCGAGGACCTGGAACAGCAGGGTGGTGAGGTTGACGCTGCCCGAGGTGAAGCCCGCCGCCGATGCCGAGAGCGTGAGCGATTCGGTGGCACTGGCCCGCAGGTAAAAGTCCACACTGGCCCCAGTCTGAGACGGCGCCAACATGAGGGTGGCCATCGCCGGGCCGGTCTGGCAGTCCGCAAGGGTGGCGAAGGTTTGCGCAGATCCCAGGCCGCTCAGCGCGATCTGGGTATTGGCCGACACCGCCACGGGCTGGTCCATCCCGTCTACCGCGGCCACGGTGAGCCTGGCACAGGTGTAGGTCTCGACCCTCGCCGGTGCGCTGAATTGCAGCGCGGGCACCTGCGGCGGCGGCGGTTGGCTGCTGTCGGTATGACATCCGGCGCACGATCCGATGAAGGTCAGCCGGCGAAGCGCGCGCCAGAATGTCGCGGGCGAGCCGAAAGAGATACGTACCATGAGGTCTCCGATGCGGGTGCGAGTGCGGGTGATCCATCAATTAGCAATTGGCATGTTACCCGAGGTTGTACACGCACTGCCCCTTGACGCATTCCAGCGGGGAGCAGCATAGATAGACCATCGCCGAAAAGCGGTAGCGGAGACGCGCCAGGATGCGGCGAGCATGCGCGTTGTGCTCCGCGGAGTCTCAAGGGTGAGGCGAAGGGGGCCGTGACGGTTGCGCTGCGAGCTCAGGCA
>JBBRLA010000062.1:0-20642 GCA_038231615.1 Polyangia bacterium
CCGCGAGACCCAGAGCCTGGGGCGTTTGGCGGAAGTCTATCTGGCGCTGCCTCCCGGGGAAGGGGCGGCCCGCCATCGCCGCCTGCTGGCCCTGGCCACCTTCGCCAATTACTCCGACAGCAAGCGCGACGGCTACCGCGAACTGCCCCTGCCCATCGGCACCTGGGACGACGAGCGGCTGGCAAGGCTGCGCGAGCGCACCCAGGCCGCCCTGGCTGCCGCGGCAGGCGACCCGCCAAGCCCCGCGAAAACCGAAGGCCCGCCGGATCCTCCGCCGCCGCCCATGGGCCGGCAGGCGGCCGGGGAAGATGCGGGCGATGTAGGGTCCTTTAGTCATCGGATCGTGGTTGCGCCGGGTTAATCGCGCCAGCGGTGCACCCGGTCGAGCAGCCGCTCCTCGCCCAGACGAGCGCAGAGGGCATGCAGCGCCTCCCTGCGGGCGCCCTGCCAGCGAAGGTCAGCCAGCCCCTGGGAAAGCGGCACGTCGGTGCGCAGCGTCGCCAGTTGGCGGTAAAGCCGGGCCTGCGCACGGCCCGTCCGCAAGATCTCGCCCAGGGCCAAGGCGCTGCGCACCGCCACGTCCCAGCCCGCGGGGTCGTCGGGGATCTCGTCGATGTGCGGGTAGCGCGAGAGCACCTGCGCCGCCGACTTGGCGCCCCAGCGGGGCAGCCCCGGGATGCCATCGGCTGTGTCGCCGACCAGGGCCAGCAGGTCGGGGATCGACCCGGGCGGGACGCCGTATTTCTCCCGCACCCCGGCATCGCCCAGCACGCGCTTGCGCATCCGGTCACACAGGACCACCCGCTCCCCCTGTACGCACTGCGCCAGGTCCTTGTCCGGTGAGCAGATGAGCACCCGCTCGACCTGCGGCAGCGCAGCGGCGCGGGCGGCGAAGGTGGCCAGCGCGTCGTCGGCCTCGAACTCTACCATCGGCCAGACCACCAGGCCCAGGGCAAAGGCGGCCTCCTCGGCCAGGGGGAACTGGGCCACGATCACCGGGTCCAGCCCGGCGCCGGTCTTGTAGCCGTCGAAGAGCTGGTTCCTGAAGGATTCGATGACGTGGTCGAAGGCGCAGGCCAAATGGGTCGTGCCGTCCTCGCCAAGCAGCGCCAGCAGCGAACGCAGGAGCCCGCGCACCGCCCCCACCTGCTGCCCGTCGGGCGCCTGTGCCGCGGGGGCGCCGAAGTGGGCGCGGAACAACTCGAACGTTCCGTCGATCAGATGCACGTTCATGAGGATAGAGGCTAATCGGTTCGCCCCGCCCGCGCCAGCCCGGCAAAAAAGAGTCCGTCCGTCAACCCATCAATCGGCGGAGAGTTTCTTGCCGCTTTCGCCAACGGACTTACCTATAAAGGCAGGAGGTTCGCGATGAACGAAGGTGAAGGCAACAAGACGGCGGCGAAGCACTACAATCAGGCGACGCAGAAGTTCGTGCAGGAAGGCAAGGTCGGCCCGGCAGCGAAAGCCGCCGAGAAGGCCGTCGACGGCCCCGAGGGCGAGGAACTGCGCCGCGCCGAGGAGATCGGCAAGAACCGCATCGCCGAAGAAGACCCCGATGAAAAGCCCCGGCGCTGACGCCTGACAGGCAGAGACCGCTTCGGGGCCGCTTGGCGGGATATGCTACACTGGCCCCGTATTAGACCCACGTGCCCGCGGCGGCGGGAATACCCCATCCGGAGGTCCCCCGATGAGACGGTACCTTGGCAAGCGGCTGCTGTATTTCGTTCTCTTCTATTATAGCAGCGCCCCGATTATTTTTGTCGGTGCTGGCTGCACCGCCAACCAGGTCAGCGGCATCGACGGCAGCAGCGACTCCCGGGCTGGCGGCGGGGATATGACTGGCGGCGCCAACGGGGACATGAGCGGCGGCGGCAGCGGGGACATGACCGGCGGCAACCACGATCTGGCCCTACTTCCCGGGCCCGGTGATTGTCACTCCGACGCCGAGTGCGCCCCGGGCAAATGCGTCGAGCTTACCCCCGGCGGCTTCCGCGTCTGCGACGTGCCCCCCATGGAGGCCACCGCCTGCACCCACGGAGCGCAGGACCAATGCTGCACCAGCAAGGACTGCACCAGCCCCGAAAAATGCTTCGAGGGGCCGGTCATCCCGCGCTGCCTGGGCGTTGTCATGCTCCCCGCCAACCAGTGCGCCGGCAACGGCTGCCAGCGGTCGGCAGACTGCCCGAACAATGGCGTCTGCATCCCCGCCGGAGCGCTCAGCTTCAAAGTCAGCGGGTGCCTGCCCACGGGTTGCCACGTCAACGCCGACTGCACGGCCAAGCCCAGCGGGGTCTGTGCCACGGTATTCAACTCATGCTGCAGCACCGTTGCCCAGGGGCTCTTCTGCGTATACCCCGGCGAGGGTTGCCGCACCAGCGCCGACTGCAAGGGC
The DNA here is from genome assembly GCA_038231615.1 of Polyangia bacterium. Taxonomy (GTDB): domain Bacteria; phylum Myxococcota_A; class Polyangia; order Palsa-1104; family JAEUJZ01; genus JBBRLA01. Next base: position 2,393 of record JBBRLA010000062.1, read on the forward strand.
GGCCACTGCGCCATCAATGGCAATCTCGCCCATTGCGTCCCCGGCCCCGCCATCTGCCCCGCCTGAGCGGGAAAAAGCCAGTCCTTCTCTTCGCCAAGGCCCGCGAGAACTGCCTGCACTTGACATTCTTGTGTGGGCCCGGATACTTGGAAGCGCTGCCATCAGCAATCGATTAGATTTCAGGCAAACACCACGGAAATCCCGGGAATAATCCACGTCACCCATGTGTTGCAGAAATGCTTCGCATCCCGCCCAAGGTCAGGCCGCAACTCAAGGCTCGCGCTGCGGGCCATCGGCTGTCGCGGCTCCACCGCCCGGTGGGGCGGCTGGCTGGTTGATCTTGGCTCGGGCTTCGTTCTGGAAAGGTAAAGACAAGGACATGACGCGATGACGGCTTCGGCTACGCCAGGAAAAACCATGATCCACGTCGACGGCCTCACCAAGCACTATGGCGAGGTCGCGGCAGTCAACGGCATCTCCTTCGACGTCCACGCCGGGGAGATCCTTGGGTTCCTCGGCCCCAACGGCGCGGGCAAGACCACCACCCTGAGGATCCTCACCTCCTACCTATCCCCCTCAAGCGGCCGGGCGGAGGTCGGCGGGTACGACGTGTTCGACCACCCGCTGGAGGTCCGTTCGCGCATCGGCTACCTGCCCGAGGGCACGCCCCTGTACCGCGATATGACGGTGCTGGAATATCTGAACTACATCGCCGACCTGCGGCAGATCCCCATCGGCACGACCCGCACCTCGCGCCTGCGCCGCGTCGTCGAGCAGGTCGGGCTTCAGGACCGCCTGGGGTTCCAGATCGGCGAGCTGTCCAAGGGCTTGCGGCAGCGCGTGGGCCTGGCGCAGGCCATCCTGCACGAGCCGGAAGTGCTGATCCTCGACGAGCCCACCTCGGGCCTGGACCCCAACCAGATCGTCGAGATCCGCCAGGTCATCCGCCAGATCGGCGAGTCCAAGACGGTCATCTTCTCGACGCACATCATGCAGGAGGTCACCGCGGTGTGTTCCCGCGTGGTGATCATCTCCGAGGGGCGCATCGCCGCCGACGGAGCACCCGACGAATTGCAGCGAAAGGCGCAGGGGCAGATGGAACTTTCCGTCGAGCTTTCCGGCGCGGCGGGTGAGATCGAGTTGCGCGAGGCGCTGGGCAAGGTACCGGGGATCTCCACCGTGCGCCCCGCCCCGAAAGACGGCGATCTGGGACGCGACGCCGGGGCCCACCGCTTCCTGCTCCTGGCCAAGAGCGGCGAGGACCCCCGCGCCGACATCTTCAAGATGGCCAGCCAGCGCGGCTTCGTCCTGACCGAACTGGCCCGCGAGCGCGCCTCCCTGGAGGACGTGTTCCGCAAGCTGACCACCCACACCGACGCTCCGGCCACGGCCTGAGGGCCAGGGAAAGGGAACACAAGGTACGGATCATGAAAGCCATGAACACCATCGCGCGCCGCGAACTCGGCGCTTACTTCAACTCCCCCATCGCCTACGTGGTGGTGGCGGCGTTCCTCTTGTTGTCGGCGCTGCTCTTCTTCGAGGCGCTCTTCATTCAAAACCAGGCCGACCTGCGGGAACTCTTCGCCGGCTTCTGGACCACCCTTCTGGTCGCCTGTGTCGGCCCGGCAATCAGCATGCGCCTTTTGGCCGAGGAGCGCAGCAACGACACGCTGGAGCTGCTTTTGACCATGCCGGTCACCGACTGGGACGTGGTGCTGGGCAAGTACCTGGCCGCCCTAGGGCTCTTCGCCTTCGCCATGGCCATGATGGCCCTTTTCGGGGTCAGCGTGTGGCTCCTGGGGCCGCTGGACAAGGGGCCGGCCTTCGCCGGGTTTTTGGGGCTTTATCTGACGGCGGCGACCTACATCGCGGTCGGGCTGATGACCTCCTCATTCACCAAAAACCAGATCGTGGCCTTCATCGCCGCGCTGCTCATTTGCCTGGTGCTCTGGCTGTTGGGCAAGGTGGTGGCCGTGTTCCCGCCATCGGTGCAGCCGATCCTCGACTGGCTGGGCATGGACCGCCACATGAGCAACATGGCCCGCGGGGTCATCGACACCCGGGACCTGCTTTATTTCTTCACCCTGATCACCTCGTGCCTGCTGGTGACGCAGGCCACTCTTGAGAGCCGGAGGTGGCGCTAATGGCCAAGCCACTGACCAAGGGAAAGACCGCCGCCAACGCCATCTTCTTCGTGGTGCTGGTGCTCGCCGGGCTGGGCGTACTGAATCTCATCGCCATCCGGCTCTTCACCCGCCTGGACATGACCGCGGAGAAGGTCTACACGCTGTCCAAGGGGTCCAAGGATTTGGTGCGAAACCTGCCCGATCGGCTGAACGTCAAGCTCTTCATGAGCGACGACCTGAAGCCGCCCTTCCGACAAACCGCGCAGTTTGTCCGCGATCTGCTGGATGACTACGCCACCTATTCGGGGGGCAAGCTGAACCTGGAGATCATCAAGATGTCCGATGGGGACGCCAAGAAGGGCGAGGAGGGATCCAAGAAAGAAGAAGAGGCGGCCAAGTACAAGGTGCAGAAGTCGCGCCGCGGGGTCATGTCGGCCAACAAGGTCGAGATCGGCGCCAGCTACCTGGGCATCGGCTTCGACTACCACGGCACCATCGAGTCCATCCCGGTGATCGAGAGCGACCAGGGGCTGGAGTTCGAGATCTCGGGCCTCATCAAACAGATGACGGTGAAGAAGAAGAAGGTGGCGTTTGCCAGCAGCGAGGGCGAGCCGCAGCTTCAACACGGGGGTCTGGGGCTCTTGGCGGATCAGCTCAAGAAGTCGGGTTATGAGACGACTTCCCTGGAACTGAAGGCGGCAATCCCGGCGGACGTGGACGGCCTCTTGATCATCGGGCCCAAGACGCCGATGAGCGAGCGCGGCAAGTACGTGGTGGACCAGTTTTTGATGAAGGGCAAGTCGGTGGCCTTCCTGGTGGACGGGGAGACCATGCAGACCCCCCGGGGCATGATGATGCCTGGGATGGACATGCCGCAGATCGCCCAGGCCAACGACGCGGGCGTGGACGACCTGCTTTTGCACTACGGGTTCAAGATCAACGCCGACATCATCCTGGACAAACAGAACTTCATCGGCCCGGTCACCATCGGGCAGCAGGTGCTGGGAATCAACCACCCGGTGTTCATGGTGGTCGGCCCGCTTTCGCAGGACAGCCAGATCACCAAGGGCATCGAGGCCATGATCATGCCCTATGCCAGCTCGGTGGACCTGGTCGGTGACGTGAAGGACGGGAAGTCGCCGCTGAAGGTGATCAAGCTGATGGCCAGCAGCAAGGACTCGTGGAAGCCCGAGGGGCCCTTTGTCTTTGACCCGCAAATGAACCCGCGCAAGGTCCCGGACAAGGCCACCCACGGGCCCTTCGCCCTGGGCTACTCGGCGACGGGGAAGTTCAAGAGCTTCTTCGCCGGCAAGCAGATCGTGCGGGAGGACGGCACCAAGGTGGATGCCAACATCAGCACGCCGGGCGTGGACCCGCTCATCGCCGAATCGCCGGAGGGCACCCGCCTGGTGGTGGTGGGGGACTCGGACTTCATCAACGATCAGTATGCAGGGCTGGCCATGCGGGGCTTGCAGCAGTACATCGCTAACCTGGCGTTCACCCTGAACCTGGTGGACTTTCTGGCACAGGACGAGGCACTGGCGCAGGTGCGCAACAAGGGCATGCAGAACCGCCCGCTGGCCCAGGTCAGCGAGGGCACGGCCAGCGCAATCAAGGCAGTCAACATCATCGGGCTGCCGTTCTTGCTCTGCGTCATCGGATTGATTCGCTGGCGGGTGCGAAACTCGCGGCGGTCGCAGGCGCACCTCTAAGCGAGGGGGGAGGGAATCATGGAGAAAAAAACTATCTACGCACTCATGGCGCTGATCGGGCTGGGGGCGCTGGCGGTGCTGGTTTTGGTCCGGCCGGACAAGCACGAACGGGTCGGCGAGAAGCAACGGCCGCTGGCCGAGATCAAAGCCGAGCAGGTGAAGACGCTGGAGATCACCCAGCCGGGGGGCAAGGACCCGGTGACGATCGCCAAACAGAACGACAAATGGCAGGTGACGGCGCCCTTCAACAAGCCGGCGGACCAGGCGGCGGTGAAGAGCGCGGTGGAGTCCCTGGAGAAGGTTCGCTGGGGCGACGTGACCACGCAGCAGAAGGCGCAGCACGGGGAGATGGACGTCGCGGACGACAAGGCCGTGCGGGTGGTGGCCAAGGACAGCGCGGGCGCGGTGCTCGGCGACCTGTACCTGGGCAAGGCCGTGGGATCGGGAACCATGGTGCGCATCGGCGGCAAGGACGATGTGTACCAGGCGACGGACATCAGCGCCTTCAACTTCAAGAAGGAGAGCAAGGCCTGGCGGGACCACGTGATCTTCGACTTCAAGGCGGACGAGGCGGAGAAGCTCTCGCTGACCGGCGGCGGGGCCACGGTGAACCTGACCCGGCTGCCGCCCAACAAGGGGCCGGATGGCAAGGAAGGGGGCAGCAGCATTTATGACGCCAAGTGGAAGGTGGACGAGGGCAGCACGCTGAAGGTGAGCGGGGCGCTGGACGACAATCTGATCAATGGGATCGCGCAAGGGGTGGCCAACCTGCGGGCCGGGGACTTCGTGGACGACGCGAAGCCGGAGCTTTTAGGGCTGGCCCCTGGGGCGGCGGGACTGCCGGGACTTATAGAAATCAAGGTGACGTTCAAGGGGGGAAAAGTCGCAGGCCTGCGGGTCGGATCGGTCAAGGGCGACGAGTGGAACGTACAGGCGCTGGATTCGCCGCAGGTCTTTACGGTGAAGAAATACTCGCTGGAGCGGGTGGTGCACCTGCCGATGGATGTGCAGGACAAGACGATCTTCAAGCTGAAGGCGGACGACCTGGAAGCGGTGACCATCCAGATGGGACCGCCGGACAACAGCCTCGTGGCGCTGAAGAAGGCGGACAAGACCTGGAAAGCCGACAAGCTGGACAACGCCGACGAGGCCAAGGTGAAGAACGTGGTGGACTCGCTGGACAGCTTCTCGGGGGGCGGGTTCGTGGCGCCGGGCTCGGCGGAGCTGGCCTCGCTGGCGAAGCCGAAAGCGACGGTGACGGTCAAGCCCAAAGGGGGGCCGGCGGCGGTGCTGAAGATCGGCGACGTCAAGGGCGACGAGGTGATCGTCCAGAAGGCGGGGCAAGAAGCGATGTGGGTGAAGAAGTACCAGGCTGATCGGCTGCTGAAGAAGCCGGCTGACCTGGCCAAAGATCCCGTCAAACCCGCCATGGATAATAAGAAGTAGCCCGCCTGCTCGCGTCGGGTCGCGTCGTCTATTGGCGACGTGGGGCAAGCGCGGAACGCCACGTGGCTGCCGCGACGGGTATTTCCTGGATCGTGAAGCGCTAAGGGCCGCGGGCATAAAACGACCCGCAACTGGCTTGACAAGAGCGCCCCCGCTGGACACACTGCCGGGGCTCGCTACCTCAAATCACCAAAGCACCGCGGCGCTTGTGGCGCTTAGCGATGAAGACTGTCGCACATCGAAGGAGATTTCGTTCCATGGCGTCCAATACCGCAAAGACCTGGACCCGCCGCGATCGCAAGCACGTCAAGGCCGGCCGGAAGCGCAAGCGAGTGGAGTCGCGCAAATCGACCCCCAGCTACGCCGAACTCTTCGCCAGCATGGGCGAGCCCGGCCAGCCCATCCCTTCGGAGAAGGCATAGCCCGGTCGCCAGCGGCGGTGGGCCCGCGAGCCATGACCGCGTGCTTCCGCTTAGCGACCGCGGCGCTGCGCAAACCATGAGAGCGGTGCTGACGGCTTGTAACCGCGGCGCCTTGCGATTCATCTGTTCAAATGCTCCAATTTTGAGTCGAGTTCCCGATGCATGACTGCCCGGCCTGCGGCCTTTCCTATCCTGACGACGCTAAATTCTGCCCGATGGACGCCACGCGTCTACCGGAGCTGGTGGCGGTGAAGGCGCCGGAGCCAGTGGACCTACGGGAGCCTGAGCCGCCGGGACCTTGGAAGCAGGCGCTGGCCACCGAGATCGACCAGGGGGTCATTCTGGACAAGCGGTTCCTTTTGGACCGAGAGTTTCAGGAGACCCCCACCGGCCAGTTGCACCAGGCCATCGAGCTGCGGGGCGTCAACAAGGTCCTGGTCAAACTGGTCTCCGCCGCCACTTTCCCCTCGCCGATGCTGGTCGATCGCACCCTGCGGGAGCTGCGCCAGTTGCCGCGCGTCACGTCGCCCTACGTGATGAAGGTGCTGAGCCAGGGCAAGACCCCGGCGGGCGACGTCTACGTGGTGTTCACGCCGCCGCCGACGAGCGCCGTGCTGCTGGACGAGTTCCTCCAGCGCACCGGCACGCTGGCGCCGGATCGCGCGCGCGCCATCGTCCAGAAGGTGGGCGAGGCCCTGGCCGCGGCCCATCAGAGCGGGGTGGTCCACCGCAACATCGCCCCGCACACCATCTACGTCAGCGAAGGCGCCGGCGGTGACGAGGTGCTGGTGGTGGACTTCGCGCTGCCCGAGGTCCACGAGATCAACGGCCGCATCGTGCAGGGATCGCCCTATTACCTGTCGCCGGAGCAGGCGGAGGGCAAGTCGGTCGATCAGCGGTCGAACATCTACAGTCTCGGGGCGATCTATTATTATCTGCTGACCGGCACGTCGCCGCACACGGGGCGGCACATCGGCGAGGTGCTAGCACAGGTCACCGGCGCTCCGGCACCCCCGGCGAGCCGCCTGCGTCCGGGGCTGCCTCCGGCGCTGGACAACCTGATCAGCAAGGCCCTGGAGAAGGGCAGCGCGCGCCGGCACCTGACGCTGCGCCACTTCCTTAACGAGCTGGACGAGCTGGGCAGCATGTCCACGCCGAGCGGTGGGTCGGGCGAGGTCCGGCCCTATCGTTCGGCGACCCGGACGATGATCATGGGGGCGGAATCGATCTTCGCGCCGCTGGCGTCGGGCCGGGCGGTGTCGGGGCCGTTGCCGGCGATCTCTTTTGCCCTGCCGGAGCGGCCGGTGGCGGCGTCGGGAGCGCCGGTGGTGAAGGAGATATCCCTCATCAACGCGCGACCGTTGAGCGGGCAGCCGGCGCGGACGCTGGTGGGGTTCCCCTCGGTGGTTTCGGGCCGGGCGGGCCGGGTGACGCCGACGGCGCTGGCGGCGGCGTTCTCGGGTGGACAGGGGATGACCGAGGCGCCCACGCCGGCCTCGGCGGATCTCGCCTCGCAGTCGATCCGGGAGACGGCGGTGGCCTGGCGCAGTGAGGCGACCCCACGGCCCGCTGCGGTGGAGTCGTATTCGCCCAATGGGTCGGGGCAACAGTGGGATACGCTGGTGTCGACCCCTGCGGCCACAGCGGTGGCGGCACCTGACGCGGAGGCGGGGCATGGCCCGGAGGCGGCACCTGGCGCAGCGACGGCCCTTGATGAGTACGCCAGCCCCAATGACGGGAGCACCATCCCGATGCCGCGCATGTCCGAGGCCGAGCTGATGGCCACTTTCGGCCTGGAAGTGCCCCTGCTCAGGAGCAGCGAGTCCTCCCGTGGCACTGCGGGTGCGAGCGATCTCGCGATGCAGGCCCCCGAACCGGCCCCACCGTTTCATGTTTCTGGCGCAGAGATGCCGACGCTCATGGGCGGCTCGTTCGCCATTTCCGAACGCGCCCCGCCCGGGCCCGAGTTGCCCTTTACCCAGCGGCCCACCGAAGTCCATGGCCAGCGCAACGATAGCCCGCCGCGAAGCGGGGCACCGGCACCATTCCTCGACGAAGACGCGCCCATTGGCGAGCGGGCCACCTCGCCGCTGCAGCCCCCGCGCTCCATGCAGGAACCGGTGGAGGTTCACGCGCTCTTGCACCAGGCCGGCGCTACCTTCGGTAGCGCCCAGCCAAGCGGGGCGCCGTTCATCAAGCCGGCACGCGGGGCTTCCGTCACCGGTGAGGAAGCGCGCCTCGACGACGGGCCGCAGCGACCGCAACGCGAGGCCGCCAACACCAACAAGGGGATGCGCGAGACGGCCTGGTTCAAGCGCGGCGAGATCGAGGATGAACTGGAGAAAGCCAAAGCGGAGATCACGGTCACCGCGGAAGACCGGGAGCGGCTCTCGTTGAAGAGCGGCCACACCGGGCAGCACCCCACGGTCACGTCGGGCAAGAACCTGCTCGGGGGCAAGCAGATGACCGACTCCGAGCTTATCGACGAGATGCGCGGCAAAAGCAAGCTGATCATCGCCGCCATCGTCGCCCTGGTGCTGGCAGGGCTGGTCATCCTGGGCTGGACTCTCTTTCACGCCTGATGAAGAGACATACTCTCATCGTCGGGGCGGGGGTAGCGGGCTGCACCCTCGCCGAGCGGCTGCGGCAGGCAGGGGACCAGGTCACGCTGCTGGAGGCCGAGGACCACCTGGGCGGTCTCTCGGTGCGCAGCGAGCCCGATGAGATCGGGTGGGACCGCTTCTACCACGTGGTCACCCCGCAGGACCGCCACCTCATCGATTGGCTCGGGCGCCTGGGCATCGCCGACCGGCTGCGCTGGCGCAGCGTGGGCACCGGCTTCTTCACCGATGGGAAGCTTTACCCCTTCAATACGCCGCTGGACTTCCTGCGCTTCCCGGCGCTCTCGCTGCCAGACAAGGTCCGGCTGGGGGCGACGATCCTCTATGCCTCGCGCAAGAGCAACGGCGCCGACCTGGAGGCGATCACCGCCGCGACGTGGCTGCGCCGCCTGTCGGGGAAGCGCACCTACGAGAAGATCTGGGAACCGCTGCTGAAGGCGAAGCTGGGCACAGCCCACGAACAGGTGGCGGCATCGTTCATCTGGTCGACGATTCGCCGGCTCTACGCCACCCGAGAAGGGAAGCAGCGTGCCGAATCGTTCGGCTATATTTCGGGCGGTTATGCTCCGGTTTTTCAGGTGGCCAGACGCTACCTTGAGGGCCTGGGAGTCAGCGTGCGCACGGGCTTCCGCGTGGCGGCGGTGATCGAGCGCGGCGCGGGCCTTGTGGTGCGGGCAGTAGGGAACGGGATCGACAGGGCACCGGGGAAAGGGGGCGAGGAGATCGCCGCGGATCGGCTGGTCTACACTGGGCCGTCCCGGCTGATCGGAAAGATTTTTCCCCATCTGCCGATTCCTCCGGACCTGCTGCGGCGGGCCGGAGAACTGCGCTACCTGGGGGTCATCTGCATGGTGCTGAAGATGCAGCGCCCGGTGAGCCCCTACTACGTCCTGAACATCACCGACCCGGGGATTCCGTTCACCGGGGTCATCGGCCTGACCACCCTGGTGGACCCGACGGAGGTGGGTGGGCACCACCTGGTCTACCTGCCGCGCTACCTCCCCGAGGACGCGCCCGATTTCGACCAGCCGGACCAGTCGTTTTACCAGCCCTTCATGGCAGGAATGAGGAGCATCTTCGGCAACAGCGGCTTTCTTGAGCGAGAGGTGGCGCTGTGGCGGGTGTTTCGCAGCCGTTATGTCAGTCCGCTGCACATCCTGCACTATGATCGCAAGATGCTTCCGGTAACGGTGATCCCGGATCGGCTCTACGTGGTCAACACCGGGCGCATCCTGGGGGGGACGCTGAACAACAGCCAGATGATCCAGGAAGTCGAGAACGCCATGCCGGAGCTGGCGCGCTAGTTACAGTTAGTCAATGCGTGACTGGTTAGATCCGCCCGGCTGCGACGTCGTGATCTCTGCGTGAAGGTGTGAGCCATCGTTCCATCAAACGCCGCCGGCCCGGCGAACGGCGGCCGACAGGCGTCCTCCGCCATGGTAAGCTAAACCATGCGCACCTCGTTTCTCGCGATCCCCCTGGCCCTGCTTGGCGTCTTCACCACGGGCTGCCCCGATCAGAAGGAGCAGTCCACATCGCGCACCGGGCACGAATACAAGACCGCTTCCGAGGGCTTCAAGGCAGTACTCCCCACCACGGAGAACCTGCCCAACCAGAAGGCCCTCAACAACATCAAGAGCACCATGGAGCAGGCCGACAAAAGCCAGGAGCGTTACGAGCAAAAGGCCGCCGCCGCCGGCAGCCAGGAGTAGTCACGCCGACGCTCGGGCAGTCACGCCTCGCCGCCCTTCCGGGAGGATCATGCCGGGGCGCGGCCAGGCCCCGCGGGCGCCACCACCTCGACGCGGCCGTCGGCGTGCAGGTCCAGCACGATCGGCGGGTTCTTCGGCTCATAGTCCAGGTCGCAGGTGCAGGCGTTGGCGAACACCGTGTGCTCGCCCCGGGTCACCCCCGCCCCTTCGTGAATGTGGCCAAAAATGTGTACCTTCGGGCGGACGCGCAGCACCGCCTCGCGCAGGTCCTGGCACCCCACCCGTTCGCCGCGGAAGGTCTGGTCCCCCTCGCCCAGGGGCGGCCCATGGGTGACCAGCACATCTATGTCGGAGGGGATCATGGCCCACTTCTCCTGCAACGCCGCCCCTCGCTTCAGGTTGAACGCCCAGTCGTAGAACCACGGCTGCCACGGGCTGCCCCAAAACTTCACCCCCTCGATCTCCACCGCCTCATCCTGTAGATAGATGCAATGGGTCAGCCGACGACGCGCCGCCTCGGGCCGCTGCTCGAAGCAAAAGTCGTGGTTGCCGGCGATGACCACCTTGTGACGATGGGGCAGCCGCCCGAGGAACTCGTCGAAACGTGACACATCGTCCAGATCGCCGTTGCTGGTCAGGTCGCCGCCATGGACCAGCACGTCGCCCTCCGGCACCCGCACCCGATCGTGCAGGGTGTGGGTGTCGCTGATGGCCACGATGCGCAGCCTGGCCGCCCGCAGGTTCATCATCGCGAAGGATCGGTCAGCGCATCGATGACCCTGGACGAGGGCATGCCCACCACCACCCGGTCCAGCATCAGCGCGTTGTGAAGCCGCCACCCCATGATGCCCACCACGCCACTCTGCGGGACCTGGGCGGTCGCCGAGAGCGCCGCGATCTCGCCGGTGATCCCGTCCTTGACCTCGGCGATGAAGTGATCGCCGCTGCCGTAGAGCAACCCCTCCATCACCTGCTGCTGGCCGCGGGGCAGCGACATCTTCGCCACCGCGTGGCGTCGCCAGTCCCCGGCAGGCGTCCGCGAGCGCAGCGTCGCGTCCGAACGGGCGCCTTCGATGGTCAGCGCCATCCCCTCGGCCTCGCCGCGCAGCGAAAGTTGGAACGCATCGCCGCCGGGATCGACGGGGTCATCCTGCGGGGACATGCGAAAGCGAGCGCACACCATGGCGTTGCCAAAGGCGGCGCTGGTGCGGATTGGGCTGTCGTTGTCCCAGCGGTTGCCGGTGAGTGGGTGCGGACCGAACCGCAGCATGCCGCCGACCATCGCCGGGGAGGCGTGGCTGGCACTCCACCCGCGGGAGAAGGCTGCCACGTCGGCGAACTCGTAGACCGCGGCGCCCGGCTCGAACATCTCCACCGGGCAGCCGCGGAAGCAGCTCAACGCCCGCGACCGCATCACCCCGTCGATGGAGACGCTGCACGGCGGGTCCATCTTGTTCCGCGCCGCATCCGCCGGCGCCGCCGCCGCGCCCGCGCTGCACCCCGAGAGGGCGAAGCCAAGGCCGGCGATCAAGAGGACCCCGGATGGAGAACGTAACATAGGCGAAGTATCGTCACCCCTTGGATTCTCGGCAAGGGAGAAGCGCACGTCGCCTGCGCTTGCCGCGGTGCGGCAGGTCGGACCACTTGAGACAGAGGCCTCTCGAAAGTCAGCAGGGCATGGTATGCAGAAAGAAAGGAGCTGCCTGCCCGTGACGAAACAGAAGAAAACCATCCCCCCGCCTCCCGTCGCCCCCGTTGCAGTGCCCCGAAAGAAAAGGCCGTCCGCCAGGCCCAGCCCGGCCCCGGCCGCCGCCCCGGCCATCCCCACCGCCCTCCCCTCCCCTTCCCTGTGCCTCTTCAACGGCAGCGGCGACTTGTCGTTCGATGAGGATGCGGCGCTGTCCCACCTGAGCAAGAAGGACCGCCGCCTGGGTCGCCTCATCGGACAGGTCGGACCTTTCCGACTGCGCCTGGAGAGCATGCACAGCCCCTTCGCTTCCCTGTCCGAGGCAATCATTTACCAGCAGCTCAACGGCAAGGCGGCGGCGACCATCCTGGGCCGGTTCAAGGCGCTCTTCTCCCCGGGGCCCCCGGGACCGCCCATCCCGGGCGTCCATCCTTTTCCCACACCGCAGCAGGTGCTGGCCGCCGATGAGGATGCCCTCCGCGGCGCCGGTCTGTCCCGCAACAAGCTGGCGGCGATCCGCGACCTGGCGGAAAAGACCCTCTGTGGCACCGTGCCCGAACTGGACGCGCTGCACCTGATGCCCGAAGAAGAGATCGTCGAGCGCCTGACCGCCGTGCGCGGCGTGGGCCGCTGGACCGTCGAGATGCTGCTCATCTTCCGCCTGGGCCGGCCCGACGTGCTGCCGGGGACCGACTACGGCATCCGCAAGGGCGTCGCGCAAACGTTTGGCCTGAGCGAGCTGCCCACCCCACAGGAGGTGGCCACTCTCGGCGAGCGTTGGCGACCGTTCCGCTCGGTCGCCAGCTGGTATCTCTGGCGCTCCCTGGACAGCCTCGACACCGGGCCGCGGCCCAAGTGACTGTGCCTGCCTTTTCGATCGACGGCCCCCGGGTCAGGGCAGTGGCTTTCCCAATGCCGCCGGTGCCCGGCTCCTGCCGCCGAGCATCCCGCGCAGGGTCAGCAAAAGGATGGTCAAAAGATAGGGCGACATCTGCACCACCCAGTTGGGTATCCCCAAACCCATCGCCTGCAAACGGATCGCCAGCGCCTCGGCCGAAGCGAAGAGCAGCGCCGCGCCCGCAGCCCGCAGCGGAGACCAGCCGCCGAAGATCATCGCTGCAAGGGCGATGAAGCCCCGCCCCCCCGACATCAGCGCCACGAACTGCCGTTGATCGAACACCAGCCATACCCCGCCCACCGCCGTCAAGAGCCCCGAAAGGCACACCGCCCCGAAACGCACCCGCACCACCGACACCCCGAGCATCCGCGCCGCGTCCGGGTGCTCTCCCGCCGCCCGCAGCCGCAGCCCGAACACCGTGCCGCGCAGGATGCCCTCCAGCGCTACCACCGACCCGATCGCCAGCACCAGGAAAAGCGGCACCCAGCGCCCCTCCAGCAGCGCCAGCCTGGGCGAGTTGCTCGTCGAGCCGAAGGCCACCTTCAGCAGGAAGCGCGAGAGCCCGTCCGCAAGCAGGAACATGGCCACGCCACACACGATCTGGTCGCCGCGCAACACCACCGTGAGCAACGCGTAGAGCACGGCCATCGCCATGCCCGCCAGAAGCCCCCCGAGTGCCGCCGCCAGCGGGCCGTGCGGGGCGCAGAGCGCGGTGCCCATTGCAGCGGTCAGCAAAAAACCCTCCAGCGCGATGTTGATGACGCCCGAGCGTTCCGACACGGTCCCGCCAAGGGCCGCCATCACGTAGGGAATGCTGATGCGCAACACCGCGTACAGAAACCCGATGAGCCACACACCGGTCACGACGCCTGACCTCGGGTTCCCCTGGCGCGCGACCCGGCCAACAGGCGCCGGACCTCGGGGCCGGCGGCGGCCACCGCGAAGATGGTCACCGCGGTAAGCACGTCGATCAACTCACGCGGCACCCGGGCATTCACCGCCAGCCCGCCCTGCGAGAGCGTCCCGAAGAGCAGCGCCGACAAGACCACCCCCAGCGGCCGGTTCTGCCCAAGGACCGCCACGGCGATGCCCATGTAGCCCACGCCGCCCGAGAACCCATCTTCGTAATAATGCTTGTACCCCAAAACGAAGTTGGCCCCGGAAAGCCCCGCCAGCCCGCCGGACAGCGCCATCACCCAGGTATAGGTGCGACCCAGGGACATCCCGGCAGCCTGCGCCGCGTCGGGGTTCAGGCCCACGGTGCGCAGGGCGAAGCCGGCGCGGGTGCGGTGCAAAAGGAAGGCGCAGCCGGCCGCCACGAGCAGCGCCAGTCCCAGCGATAGATTCACCGCAGAGCCGTGCAGTGCCGGCAGGTAATGAGAAAGGCGCGGCAGCTCGGCGGCGGCGATGACCGGCGCGGTGTGGACCGACTCTTTCAAGAAGAGCCGTAGCCCGACCCCCACCATCGCAGCCCGCACCACGAAGTTGAGCATGATGGTGACGATCACTTCGTGGGCCCCGGTCGCCCATTTCAGCGCCCCCGGCAGCGCCCCCAGGGCGGCCCCGCCGACAAAACTGGCCAGCACGCAGAGCGGTACCGCCACGACAGATGGGGTGTGTGCCGGCAGCGCCACCCCGCACATCGCGGTAGCGAAGGCGCCGATGATGAGCTGGCCCTCGCAGCCGATGTTGAAGAGGCCGCCCCTGAGGGCCATGGCTACCGCCAGGCCGGTGCAGATGAGGGGGGTGGTCTTGAACAACACCTGCCCGATGCCATATACACTGCCCCAGGTCCCCGACAGCAGCAGGCGATACACCTGAAACGGCGACTCGCCGTAGATCAGCGTCAAAAGCGAGGCCACCGCCAGGGCGCAGAGCCCGGCCCAGAGCAGCGGGAGCCCGCGAGCCAGCAGGGATTCGATGAACCGCGGCGCTTCGCTAGCCAATGGACCGGAAGACAAGGCCGGCCCCGCCGCCGGACTTTGGGCAGATGCGGGTCCGCTGGAGACCACCACGGGTTCCTTCATAGCCGCCGCTCCTCGGGTGGGTTGGAGGAGACCGCCCCGGCGCCGGTCATCAGCTCGCCGAGCCGGTCGCGAGATACAGGCGCCTCCGCGGGGTTCTCCAGTTGGGCGACGATGCGTCCGCGGTACATCACGGCGATCCGATCGCAAAGTGCGCGCAGCTCGTCCAGTTCAGCGGAGAAAAGCAGAATGGCGCAGCCGCGGTCCCGGGCCTTGAGCAGCCTGCCGTGGATGGCCTCGATGGCGCCGATGTCCACCCCGCGAGTGGGTTGGGACAGAAGGAGCAGCCGCGGTGCAGCATGAAGCTCCCTGGCCAGGACCACCTTCTGCTGGTTGCCCCCCGACAGGCTGCGCGCCAGTACATCCGGGTCGCCGGGGTACACCTCGTGCTCGCGCAGGAGCGTGCGAGCGGTGGCATCCAGGCGGGCCCGATCGACCAGAACGCCCCCCGGGCCGGCGGCATGGTCCGCGTCGTGCCCGAGCAAGAAGTTCTCCGCCAGCGAAAAGTCCAGGACCAGCCCGTGGCGGTGACGATCCTCGGAGACCAGCGCCATGCCCGCCCGCCGCCGCGCCGCCACCGAGGCTGTGCTGAGATCGGCCCCGCAAAGCCGCACCGAGCCCGCCGCCACGGGCAGCAATCCAGCGATGGCCGCGAACAGCTCCGTCTGGCCATTCCCCTCGACCCCGGCCACTCCTAATATCTCGCCGCCGCGGACCTGCAACGACACATCCGAGACCCGCCGCGCATCATCGCGATCCACCGCCAGCGCCTCGACTTCCAGCACGGCCATCGGCCCCGGCTCACGAGAAAGCCCGCTGGAACCAGCGCCCCCCGAGGCCCCCGGTAAAGCCCGCCCCCGCGATACCGGCCGCAGCTCCCGACCCACCATCGCGCGAGCGATGTCCTGCGCGGTGCAGGCCTCCCGCGCCGCCTCCGTCACCACCTCGCCCCGGCGCATCACCACCACCCGATCCGCGATGGCCATCACCTCGTCCAGCTTGTGTGTCACCAGCAGCATCCCGCGCCGCCCGACGCCGTCTTCCTTCAGCATCAACCGCCGCAGCACCAAAAGGAGCCGCTCGACCTCGCCCGGCGTCAGCACCGCTGTCGGCTCATCGAGCAAGAGCAGCCGCGCCCCCCGATAGAGCACCTTCAGGATCTCCACCCGCTGCGCTTCGCCCACCGTCAGTTCCGATACCCGCCTCCCGGGATCGACGAGCAGCCCATAGCGATCCCCGAGCACCGCCGTCTCCTCCTCCGCCCGCCGCCCATCGTAGGCCCGCAAAAGACCCCGCCGCGGCTCCCGGCCCAGCACCACGTTCTCCGCCACTGTCAGCGTGGGCACCAGCATGAAGTGCTGATGCAAAAGCCCGATGCCCGCCGCAATCGCCCGCTCCGGCGACGGCGCCACCTCCTCGCCGTGGTAGCGCACCTCCCCCCCCGCCATCGCCACCGTTCCGTACAGGGCATGCAAGAGCGTCGATTTCCCCGCCCCGTTTTCGCCGACCAGCGCGACAATCTCGCCGGGCGCGACCGCCAGCGACACCCCCCGGTTGGCCCACAGGGGACCGTAGCGCACGTCGATCTGACGCAGTTCGCACAGTGGAGTTTGAGCTATTTCCATCACAACCGCTCGCTTGGCACCACGATGCGCCCGGCGATGATCTCGGCGCGCAGCACCTCGACCCGGTCGCGCACCGTTTTGGGGATCATGCCCCGGCGCGGTTCATCGTAGACGTAGTCCACCCCGCCCTCCTTCAGCCCGAAAACCCGCACGCCGCCGGTGAAGTGACCGTCCTTCACCGCCCGCACCACCGAGAGCACGCTGACGTCCACCTGCTTGGTCATCGAGGTCAGCAAAAAACCCGGCGCCTCCGCCCACTGGTCCGCGTCCACCCCGATGGCCAGCTTGCCCCGCTCTCGCGCCGCCTCGAAGACCCCCAGGCCAGTCGAGCCGGCGGCGTGGAATACCACCTCCGCACCTTCACCATATTGGGCCAGGGCCAGCTCCTTCCCCTTGGCCGGGTTCTTGAACGCGTCCCCGCTGGTACCGGCGTAGCCCACCAGCACCTGGCACTGAGGGCAGACCTTTTGGACCCCGGCGCGATAGCCGCTCTCGAACTTGTGGATCAGCGGGATGTCCATGCCGCCGACGAAGCCCACCGCATGGTTCTTCTTCGGGCCCTGCGAAAAGAGCCCCGCCGCCGCCCCCACCAGATAGCTGCCTTCCTCCTCGCGGAATTTGAGGGCTACCATGTTCGCCGGCGGCAAAACAAAACCGTGCTTGTCAAACTTGGCGTAGTCCACGCAGGCGAAGCGGGCCGTCGGATAATCCCGGGCCACCCCGATCATGTCGTCGGAAAAAATAAAACCCACCCCGATGATCAGGTCAAAACCCCGGGCCGCCAGCAAGCGTATCCCCGACTCGCGATCCGAGCCCTCGCCGGGTTCGATGTACTCCGCCTTGACTCCCAGTTGTGCCACTGCCAGCTCGACCCCGGCATAGGCCGCGTCGTTGAACGACTTGTCTCCGCGACCGCCGACGTCGAAGACCAACCCGACCCGCAGGGGCCGAGCGGTGCCTGAACCCCTTTGCGCCGCCGGTGCATCGCGGACCCGGGCCCGCGGCAGCAACAACACCGCGTTCAGCAGGATCAATCCCGCGGTGATGAAGGCCAGCGTACTCGTGCGTTGCACCAGGCTGGTTTTAGCACATCTTGGTCACAGAGTGGCGTGGTGTTCGCCGGTCGCGTGCGCCTTGTCGTACTGCTCCTGATCGTCGATACAACGCGGCGCCTCGGGAATCGAATGAAGGCGGCGGACGTCGATGGGCTCGCCGCAGTCGATGCACAGGCCATAGGAGCCGGCATTCAGGCGGGACAATGCCTCATCCACCAGGCGCACCGCGTCGCTGGCCCGTTCGGCATCGGTGAGCAAATCATCCTGGGCGACGTCGCTCACCGAACCGTCGGCGGCGTCCCAGGGCTCGCGGACCTCGACATTGGTGGTGACGGCAACATCCTTGGGGACGGCGTCCGCTTCGATGCGTCCGAGCAGCGCCTCCCGCTTGTCGACAAGGGCCTTCCGGGCCCACTTAAGGTCGATGGGAGGGTCCGCCTGGTTGCCTGCTGCTCTTGCCATGTCATGCCTCGTTTCCTTGAGGTGGCAGCGGCGCCGACGATGGGCCGGCGGCGCCGCGAGGGGTCGAAGATTGGGCGGCTACTTGCCGGTAGTCTTGTGCCACGAAGGGCGGGCGCTGATGCGCTTCCACCAGTCGCCCACGCTGGCATGAGCGGTGATCAGATCGCCCGCGCCGGCGGCCTGGAGGTACTCCAGATAAGGCATCCACGAGATCTCCGCCAGGGAAAAGCTGTCGCCCGACAGGTAGGGGTGCTTGTCGAGGGTCTTGCTGACGATGTCCAGCACCCGCTTCACCTCGCCGCGGCCCTGCTCGACGACTGCCATGTCGGCGGGCTTGCCGGCCATCTTGTTGAAGTAGAGCTGGTAGATGATCTTCATCGCCCCCGGGGTGAAGTAAGACTGCTCGACGCTGATGAACTGCTCCATCCGGGCGCGGGCGTGGGGGTCGGAGGGCGAAAGC
>JBBRLA010000063.1:0-20610 GCA_038231615.1 Polyangia bacterium
CGCGAGTCCTTCACCCCTATCCCTGGGACCGCTTCGACGAACGAACCCGAGGTGGGAGCCGAGTGCGGTAGTTCCGCTCGCTCGGATCTGTGCGGGGGGCGGCCCGAGCCGAAAGGCGAAGGGCCGTCCCTACCGCGATCGAAGGGAAACCAGCTGGCTGAAGGGCCAGGCTGAGGCTCCGAAGCCTGATCGTGGTAAAGCCGTTGGCCAAGGAGGAGGTCGGCGCAGTGGTTTGCGTCCACGACAAGAAAATGAAGGAGGCGTGGTGTCTGGCGACGAGCCGCACGGACCTTGTGGCTCAGCAGGTCGTCAAGCTGTACGGGCGACGGTTCACCATCGAGGAAAACTTTCGTGACACCAAAGATCTGAAGTTCGGTCTCGGGCTATCGACCACCCACATCGGCGACTGTCAGCGACGAGATCGATTGCTCCTCCTGGTGGCGATTGCTCAAGGGCTGCTCACGCTGCTCGGGGCCGCCTGTGAGGAGACGGGGCTGGATCGAAGACTGAAGGCCCGTGACCGCCTGGCTGAAGGCCTCGATCAGGCAGTTCTCCGGAAAGAGCGCGTCCAGCAAGAGCAGATACCCTGGCACCAGCAAAAGCGGGGCGCGGAGATCAGCAGCCGTGGGCTGGCGCATATCTTCGAGGTTGTGCTTTTGACCTGCCCGATGGCCCTCGCCAAGAGCTTGGGGGTCGCAAGGGCCTTGACCTCGACGGCAAACAGGGGCAAGCCGGTCCCCGCCCCGCGCTATCAACCAGCTATCTATCTATGCAATCGCCTCCTGAACTCGAGTCTCTGGATCTGCACCCGTTTCGCATTCTGGCCCTACCGCCGCTGCCACCAAGGTGCTAAAGGGAAAGGACCCATGCACCTGACCCCCAGAGAGATCGACAAGCTGGTACTGCACCAGGCGGGCTTCCTGGCGCAGAAACGCCTGGCCCGCGGGCTGCGTCTGAACCACCCCGAGGCCGTCGCTCTCATCGCCACCCAGATCCTGGAGTTCATCCGCGAGGGCCGCCCGGTCGCCGAGTTGATGGACCTGGGGCGGCGGTTCCTGGGGCGCGCCGAGGTCATGGACGGCATACCCGAGATGATCCCCGATGTGCAGGTGGAGGGCACCTTTCCCGACGGCACCAAGCTGGTCACGGTGCACCACCCCATCGTGGCCGCCCGCGGCGAGCTGGAACTGGCCCTTCACGGCAGCTTCCTTCCCGTGCCTGCGCGGGGACTCTTCGAGCGCATGAATCCCCCGGCGGCCGGCCCGCCCGACGACGCCGCGATCGGCGCGGTGGTGGTGATGCCCGGCGAGATCACGCTGAACCAGGGACGAGAGGGCTTCGCGCTGGCCGTCGAGAACCGCGGCGACCGCCCGATCCAGGTCGGCAGCCACTTCCCCTTCATCGAGGCCAACCGGGCGCTCTGCTTCGACCGCGGCCGGGCCTATGGCATGCGCCTCGACATCCCCGCCGGCAGCGCGGTGCGCTTCGAGCCTGGCGAACGGAAGACCATTCACCTGGTGGCCATCGCCGGGGCCCGGGTGATCCGCGGCGGCAGCGCCCTGGCCAGCGGACCTGTCGATGAAGAAGGCCGCGCGCGTGCGCTGGCTGCGGTGATTGCCCGCGGCTTCGGTCACCAGCCCGCGGCACCCGTTTCGGACGCGGTGGCATCCGGCCCGGCGGAGGTCCGCTCATGAGCGGACAGACGCTCTTTCCACCACGCACACCCTACCGCATGCGCCGCGAGCACTACGCCGATCTTTTCGGCCCCACCACCTTTGACCGCGTCCGCCTGGGCGACACCGGCCTCTACGCCCGGGTCGAGCGGGACCACGCCCAGTACGGGGACGAGTGCAAATTTGGCGGCGGCAAGGTGCTGCGCGATGGCATGGGGCAGGCCGCCGGGGTGGCTGAGCGCGATGCCCTGGAATGCGTCCTCACCGGGGCGCTGATCATCGACTACACCGGCATCTACAAGGCCGACATCGGCATCCGGGGCGGGCGCATCGCCGGCATCGGCAAGGCCGGCAACCCCGACGTGATGGCCGGCGTCACCCCGGGCATGGTCATCGGCGTCACCACCGAGGTCATCTCGGCAGAGGGCCTGATCGTCACCGCCGGCGGCGTCGATACCCATGTGCATTTCATCTCGCCGCAGCAGGCCGCGGAGGCGCTGTCCAGCGGCGTCACCACCCTCATCGGCGGCGGCACCGGCCCGGCCACCGGCACCAACGCCACCACCTGCACCCCGTCGCGCTTCTACCTGGCCCGCATGCTTCAAGCCACCGATGGGATGCCGGTCAACATCGGCCTGACCGGCAAGGGCAACTCGTCCCTGCCCGCGGGCCTTTCTGATCAGGTCCGCGGCGGGGCCATCGGCCTCAAGCTCCACGAGGACTGGGGTACCTCCCCCGCCGCCATCGAGTGCTGCCTTTCGGTCGCCGAACGCCTCGACGTGCAGGTCACCATCCACACCGACACCCTGAACGAATCGGGCTACGTGGACGACTCCATCGCCGCCTTTCGCGGACGCACCATCCACACCTACCACACCGAGGGCGCTGGCGGCGGACACGCGCCGGACATCATCAAGGTCTGCGGCGAACCCAACGTGCTTCCCAGCTCGACCAACCCGACGCGGCCGTTCACTGTCAACACCCTGGACGAGCACCTGGACATGCTGATGGTGTGCCATCACCTGGATCGGGACATCCCCGAGGACGTGGCCTTCGCCGAGAGCCGCATCCGCGGCGAGACCATCGCCGCCGAGGACATTCTCCACGACCTGGGGGCCATCAGCATGATTGCCAGCGATAGCCAGGCCATGGGCCGAGTGGGCGAGGTGATCACGCGGACGTGGCAGACGGCCCACAAGATGCATGCCCAGCGCGGCCCGCTGCCCGGCGAGGAAGGGCTGGGCGACAACCTGCGCATTCGCCGCTACGTGGCCAAGTACACCATCAACCCGGCCATCGCCCACGGCGTGGCCCACGAGATCGGCTCGGTCGAGGTGGGCAAGCTGGCCGACCTGGTGCTCTGGCGGCCGGCGTTCTTCGGCGCCAAGCCGGAGATGGTGGTGAAGGGCGGCGTCATCGCCTGGGCGCAGATGGGAGATGCCAACGCCTCGATCCCCACGCCGCAGCCGGTGCTGATGCGCCCGATGTTCGGCGCCCAGGGCAGCGCGCCGGGAGCCATCAGCCTGGCCTTTGTGTCGCGGCTGTCCCTGGAGGAAGGACAGGTGGCCGGCCTGGGCCTGGGCAAGCGGCTGGTGGCGGTGCGCGGCTGCCGCGGCCTGGGCAAGCGCGACATGAAGCTCAACGATGCCCTGCCCCGGATGGAGATCGACGCCGAGACCTACGAGGTGCGCGCGGACGGCGAGCTTCTGCGCTGCGAACCGGCGGTGACCCTGCCGCTGGCGCAGCGGTATTTCTTGTTTTAGCGGAAGGCACTCGAGCCTGTGATGGATTTCTTCATGCTTCAGCTTGCCGACAGTGCGTTCCCGGCCGGGGGGTTTGCCCATTCCGGGGGGCTGGAGGCGGCCTGGCAGCAAGGTGAGGTGGCAACGCTTTCGGGGTACGTCGCGGAGGTGCTCTGGCAGGCGGGGCACGGGGCACTGCCGCTGGTCGGCGCGGCCCATGACGGGGCGGCGATCTCCGGGCTGGACGCGCGCTGCGATGTCTTTTTGAGCAACCCGGTCGCCAATCGGGCGAGCCGGGCGCAGGGCCGGGCGTTCCTGTCCACCTGCGCGCGCTGTTTTCCGCAAGAGGCGGGGATCGCGGCGCTGCGCGAGCAGGTCCGCGCAGAGCGGCTGCGGCATCACCACGCGCCGGTTTTCGGGGCGGCGCTGCGGGCGCTGGGGATCGGGCGTTCGGAGGCGCAGGGGCTCTTTCTTTTCCTGGCCATGCGCGGGGCCGTCTCGGCGGCGGTACGCCTGGGGATGGCGGGGCCTCACGAGGCGCAGGGGGTGCAGCGGCGGGCCGGCGAGGAACTATTGCGGGTGCTCGCCTGCTGCGCCGAGATCCCGGTGGAGGAACTGGCGCAAACGGCGCCGGTGCTGGACCTGTTTCACGGAACCCATGATCGGCTTTATGCCCGGCTCTTTCAAACGTAGGATTTATTATCCATGCCCCCACACGACCACGACTCCCCGCACAATCACCCCCACCCCCACGAACCCTGGGCCGGCGCCGGCCTCTTTCATCAGCGGGAGCCGCCGCGACCGCGGGACTACCGGGCCCGCGCTTTCACCGTGGGGATCGGCGGGCCGGTGGGCAGCGGCAAGACCGCGCTGCTCCTGGGCCTGTGCCGGGCCCTGCGCGAGCAGCATTCCCTGGGGGTCGTGACCAACGACATCTTCACCCGGGAAGATGCCGAGTTCCTCCTGCGCCACGAGGCGCTGCCGGCAAACCGCATCCGCGCGGTGGAGACCGGCGGCTGCCCCCACGCCGCCATCCGGGAGGACATCAGCTCGAACCTGGTGGCGCTGGAACAGCTCATGGAGGAGGTCTCCCCGGACCTGCTCTTTGTCGAGAGCGGCGGCGACAACCTGGCCGCACAGTACAGCCGCGAGCTGGTGGATTATACGATTTACGTCATCGACGTGGCCGGCGGCGACAAGGTGCCCAGAAAGGGCGGCCCCGGGATCACCCAGTCGGACCTGCTGGTGATCAACAAGACCGACCTGGCCCCTCACGTCGGCGCCGACCTATCGGTGATGGCGCGCGACGCCCGGCGCATGCGGGGAGATGGCCCTTTCGTCTTCGCCCAGCTCAACCGGGACGTAGGTTTGCAGGAAATCTGCGGTCCCCTGCTGCGGACCTTTCGCCAGGCCGCGGGGATCGCGCTACCCTGAAGCATGCTCTCGTCTCTTCTCCCCGATCTGCGCTACCAGCCCGCCGTCGAGGTGCTGCTGCGCGATGGCAGCACCGGGCTTACCGGCCTTTCCGATGCGTTGCGCTGGGACGATCCGCGCTTCCTCGGCTGCGCCGCTCTTATCGGGGTGCGCCTCCGGTTCCCGCAGCCGGTGCCGATCCGTTCGCTGCGCGTGCTCTTCGCCGGGACCTATGAGACCGACGTGCGCAACGCCTGGGTGCGCGGGCTGCGCTTGCCGCCGCCGGGCACGCTCTCCATCGAGGGCCTGGCCGCCGAGGAGCGCCGCTGGCGGGTGCGCGGCGAGGCCGGCATCGGCGATGGGGTCCTCATCGAGCTGCGGGTGCCGATACAGGAGCGCCGCGACCTCTACCTGCACCTGCCCCCGGGGCCCTTTGCCCTTCTCGGGGTCGCGGTGGCGGCGGAGGCCCTGGTCGGCGATGCGTTCACCGGCGCGTTCGTCCCCGACCTTTCGGCCTACCCGGAAGGGCAGGAGGCCCTGGCCAGGCGGGGCGATATTCTGGGGGATGCCTTGTTGCAACAAGGCGAGCCCTCCCTGGATGCCCTTTGGCGACTGGCGCTGCCCTACCGGGGCAGTGCCCTGTTGGGGGCCCCGATCACCTCGGCCAAGCCGATCGATAGCGAAGCGCCGTTCTCCAATAGCGCGCAGCGAAGCGAAGCGCCGTTCATCGACGGGCCCATCGCCGCGGTGAATTGGGACGGCGGCATCGTTCTTCCGCACCGCGATGGCGAAGCGGATCGCATCTGGCTCCGGCTGGCGTCCCGGGCAGGGTCTCCCGCCGCGCTGCCGAAGCATGGGCTTCTGGAGGGCTGGCTGCCGGTGTCGGTGGTCCATGGCCCGGGAGGCATGGATGGACAGTGGACGTTCATCGACCCGGAGGGGCGCCTTCACGTGCGCTGGCTCGGCCCGTCCCGGGACCTGGACGGCGCCTCCCGCTCCCCGGCGTTCCTGGCCGCCCGGGTCGTCGAACGTCGGGCGGAGAACGACCGCACCTGCGTGCTGGCCCGGGCGGAGCCCCTGCCGGTGTCTCTGGCGGAAGGCGAACTCCGCGTCGGCGGCCTCGCCGGCAGGATCACCGCCGGGGATGGGAAGATCGATCTGTGCCTGCCTCTTCACGGCGCCCCCGCGCCGCGCCCCTTCGACGAGGCCCTTTTGGCCCTCCGCGGACTCTCCACCCGCATCATCGAGGGCGGCGCGCACCTGGACCTGCCCGATCCGCGGCTGCAGGACCTGTGGCGCGCGCAGCTCGTGCACAATCACCTTTTCGTGCGCGGCGGCAAAATGCGCTACGGCCTGTTCCCCGGCGTCTACGACGGCGACATCTTCGGTGTCGAGGAGGGCTGGAACATCGTGGCCATGGCCCTTTACGGCTACGGCGCGCTGGCGCAGGACCTGCTGATCCGGACCTTCTTCGATCCCGAGTTCCTCAAAAAAGAAGGCCAGCATCACCAGTACCGGAACGGCCTGGCGCTGACCTACGCCCTCGACGTGTTTCGCCTGACCGACGACCGCGCCTTCCTGCGGGGCCTGTGGCCGATCGTGTTCGACAGCGCGTCGTGGATCCTCGCCAGCCTGCACAGCACCCGTGTCGAGGAAAACGGCCAGCGCCCGCCCCACTATGGCCTGATGCCGAAGCACACCTACGGCGGAGACCTGCACGAGCCGGCCTACAGCCTCTACGGCAGCTCGACCTGCTGGCGCGGGTTGCGCGATGCCGCTCTCATCGCCGGCATCCTCGGGGAGGACGCGGCGGCGGCGGAGTTCTCCCGGGAGGCCGCCACCGCGCGGGGGGACATGAACCAGGCTGCGGAGCGCATCTACCGGCGCGACGCCCGCCCCCCGTATCTGCCCTTCGATGTCAGCGCCCCCGCGGCAACGCCGGTACCCACACCAGCGGCACCATCAGACGCGACACATGACCCGCCCGCCGCCGGCGACTACCACCAGCTTTTCTCCTCACTGGTGCTGGAGACCGCCCTTTTTGGCTGGCACGGCCCGTGGTCCCAGGCCATCACCGATTACCTCTTGCAGACCGGGCGGCAGGTGTGCGGGGTGGCGCGCTTCGATCAATGGTTTGGCCGCCTGGGCATCGACGCCGAATACTCCCGGGGTACGCAGCTCGCGCACCTGCACCGCCGGGACTTCGACCGCTTTTACCTGGGGCTGCTCGGGCAGGTCGGGCTTTCCTGCGACCCCGCGACCTTTGTCTCGCCGGAGACCGCCATCGTGCGCTTCTCCCGCCGCGACCACCAGGACCGCATGCGAGCGCTGTCCGACGAACCCCGCCGCTACGACTCGGACCCCTGCTCCGCCGGCACCGCGGTGATGCTCCAGTCCCTGCGCTACCTGCTGCTCTTCGAGGAACGCGACGAGGACGACCTGCCCACCGGGGTGCTGCTCTGCGCCGCCGGGGCGCCGCGCTCGTGGTTCGCCCCCGGCACCACCTTTGCCATTGCCTCGGCGCCCACTGCCCTGGGCCGCATCTCGCTGCGCTGCACCTCGACGGAGCGCAGTCTGAAGTACGAGGTGACAGCCTCCCGACCCATGACCGTGGAACTCTTCTATTTCGACGCCGCCGGCACGCGGCGCTCGTCCCGTCAGGCGCTGGCCGGCGCGGCGCTTTCGCAGCCGATCCACATCCAGCTGTCCCGCACCTGATTCCACCAATTCGCCCGCCGTCACGTCACTTTTGCGCTAGAATGCGCGCATTCAGGCAAGGAGCAGCACATGAATGAAGAAAGGACCGCGGCGCTTGGCGACCGGGCGCAGGCACTTGCGCAGATCACCAGGCGGCGCTGGCGGATCGCGATCACCCTCACTCTCGCTATGCTGGGCATCTATTTCGGTTTCGTCTTGCTCATTGCCTTCGACAAGCCGCTCCTGGCCACCCGGGTCATGCCCGGCCTGAGCCTGGGCATCCTGCTCGGGGTGCTGGTGATCTTCTCCGCCTGGGTGCTGACGCTGATCTACGTGCGCTGGGCCAACGGCCACGATGCCGCGGTGCACGGCCAGCGGGAGACGCCATGACCATGATGAACCCCGCCGCCCTTTCCCCCGCCGCCCTTTCCACCTCCCTGGGCCAGCCCAACGCCGTCGCCATCTCCTTCTTCGTCGTATTCATCCTCTTCTCCCTGATGATCACCTACTGGGCCGCGGGGCGCACCAAAACCACCGCGGAGTTTTTCGCCGCCGGCAGGTCGGTCAGCGCCTTCCAGAATGGCCTGGCCCTGGCCGGCGACTACATGAGCGCGGCCAGCTTCCTGGGCATCGCCGGAATGGTGGCGACCTCCGGCTTCGATGGCCTCATCTACTCCACCGGCTGGCTGGTGGGCTGGCCGGTGGTGCTCTTCCTCATCGCCGAACCTCTGCGCAACCTGGGAAAATACACCTTCTCCGACGTGGTCGCCTACCGCCTGCGGCAAACCCCGATCCGCATCTGTGCCGCCGTGGGGACGCTGACCGTGGTGCTCTTCTACCTCATCGCCCAGATGGTCGGCGCCGGCACGCTGATCAAGCTGATGTTCGGCCTCAGCTACAACACCGCCATCGTGGTGGTGGGCTGCGTGATGCTGGCCTACGTGCTTTTCGGCGGGATGATCGCCACCACCTGGGTGCAGATCATCAAGGCGGTGCTGCTTCTGGGTGGCGCGACCTGCCTGGCGCTGCTGGTGCTCTTACGCTTCCACTTCAGCCCGGTCGCGCTCTTCGCCGCGGCGGAGGCCCGTTACGGCGGGGCGGTGCTGGGGCCGGGCAAGCTGGTGTCGAACCCGTATGAGGCGATCTCGTTGGGCATGGCCCTGATGTTCGGCTGCGCCGGGCTGCCCCACATCCTCATGCGCTTCTACACCGTGCCCAATGCTCGGGCCGCGCGCACCTCGGTGTTCTACGCCACCGGCTTTATCGGCTTCTTCTACCTCATCACCTTCATCCTCGGCTTCGGGGCCATGGTGCTGGTCGGGCAGGACGTCATCCGGGGCATCGACAAGGGCGGCAACATGGCGGCGCCGCTCCTGGCCGAGGTGGTGGGCGGCAAGGTCTTTTTGGGCTTCATCGCCGCAGTGGCGTTTGCCACCATCCTGGCGGTGGTCGCCGGACTGACCCTTTCGGGGGCGGCGGCGCTGGCCCACGACCTGTGGGTCAGCGTGGTGCGCAAGGGCAAGGCGCCGGATCACGAGCAGCTTCGGGTGGCGCGCATCGCCACGGTGGTGCTGGGGGGGCTTTCGATCCTTTTGGGGATCGCCTTCAAGGGGCAGAACGTCGCCTTCATGGTCGGCCTGGCCTTCGCCATCGCCGCCAGCGCCAACTTTCCGGCGCTCTTCCTCTCGATCTTCTGGCGCGGCTTCACCACCCGGGGGGCCGTGGCCAGCATGGCGCTCGGGACGATCAGCAGCGTGCTGCTCATCTACTTGTCGCCGACCATTCAGGTGGACATCCTGAAGCACGCCACGGCGATCTTTCCGCTGAAGAACCCCGGCATCATCACCATCCCGCTTTCCTTCGCCGTCGGGTTCCTGGTCTCCCTGGCGATGCCGGAGGCCGACGCGGTGGCCCGCTTCACCGAGGCGGAGCAGCGGATGCTGCTGGGACAGCGGGACGAGGTGTGATATAGAATACAGCCTACGGAGGTCTTGTCATGAGTTTTCTTACATATACCGTCCCGATGCTTGCCTGTACCTGGCTGCTCTCGGCTTGTCCCGGCGGCGGCGGGCACGACATGGGCCCTGGACCCGATCTCAGCGGCACCAACCCCGACCTGAGCGGCACACCGCCCGATCTCAGCGGCACCAACCCCGACCTGAGCGGCGCCAACGCCGACCTGACCAACCCCGTCGGGGGGCCGGTCAAGACGGTGTTCCTGATCTTGATGGAGAACACCAACTGGTCCGATATCAAGGGCAGCGCGTCGGCGCCCTACATCAACAACACGCTGCTGAAAGCCGCCTCGTACGCCACCCAGTACCAGAACCCGCCGGGCCTTCACCCCAGCGAGCCGAACTACCTGTGGCTGGAGGCCGGCACCAACTTCGGGGTGACCAATGACAACAACCCGAGCAGCAACCACCAGAGCAGCACGCAGCACCTGGTGACCCAACTCAAGGCCGCGGGGGTGACCTGGAAGGCCTACCAGGAGGACATCTCCGGCACCGAGTGCCCGCTGACCTCTGTCGGGAAGTTTGCGCCCAAGCACCTGGGCATGCTCTTCTTCGACGACGTCACCAATACCAACAGCAAGACCTCGGTGGAGTGCATCAGCCACGTGCGCCCCTACACCGAGCTTGGCACCGACCTTTCCGGCCACAGCACCGCGCGCTACAACTTCATCACCCCCAACCTGTGCGACGATGGGCATGACTCCTTCGGCTGCGCCACCCTGGACCACGTCAAGAATGCGGACACCTGGCTGGCGGCGGAGGTGCCCAAGCTGCTGGCGTCCGACGCCTACAAGGACCACGGCGCGATCTTCATCACCTGGGACGAGAGCGAGGGCGGCGACAAACCCATCGGAATGATTGTCCTTTCGCCCAAGGCCAGGGGCGGGGGCTACAACAACGCCATCCCCTACACCCACAGCTCGACGCTGCGGACGATGCAGGAGATCTTCGGCGTGACGCCCCTGCTCGGCGACGCGGCCCACGCCACCAATCTGTCCGACCTCTTCAACTCGTACCCGTAAACCCCGGGCTATTTGATGAGGGCGGAGATCGCTTTAAACTCCGCCGTCCCCGCTTTCCCCAGCAGATCGAAGAGCACCGTCTCTGTCGAGGTGATCACCGCCCCTGCGCGATCCATCAGGGACAGGCCGACGCGGTGGTTGTCCGGGCTGCGCGAGACAACCGCGTCCTGGGGCACAAAGGGCGAAAACCCCTCCCGCAAGAGGTCCCGCACCGTCTGGAACACGCAGATGTGCGTCTCCATCCCGCAGGCAATCACCTGCTTCCTGCCCAGTGCCAAAAGCCGCGCCCGGGCGGCGGGGGCGGCGACGCAGGAAAACTCCATCTTCTCGATCGGGACTGTCCCCGGGGGCAGCGCCGCCCGCACCGCCTCTACCGTCGGCCCCAGGCCCTTTTTGTACTGCTCGGTCAGCACCACCGGCAGTCCCAGCAGCTTGGCGCCCTCGATCAGGGCCGCGATGCTGCGGGCCGCCCGGGTCATCGCCTCGGGCTGCATCGCCCCGGCAAGACGCTCCTGCACGTCGATGACCAACAAGGCCGCGTCCGCCGGCACCAGCACAAGCTGTTCTGCGTTCATGAACAGGCTTTTATCACGTTGCCAAGCCACCGCCGCGCGAATGACGGTAGCCGAAAGCGACGCGATCCTTGACAATCGACCATCGCCGCGCGAAACCTGACGCCCCCAAGGCCCCCCTCGGAGTGACGATGCATTATCTGGAACTGCTGCTAAACCTGATCAGAAACCCCGGCGATCTCATCAAGTGGGGCGGCTACCCCGTCATGGCGATGATCATCTTCGCCGAGACCGGCCTCATGGCCTTCTTCCTGCCCGGGGACTCCTTGCTGGTGGTCGCCGGCATCTTCGCCGCCAAGGGGAGCCTGAACATCCTGTGGTTGAACCTCCTGCTCATCCCCCTGGCCGTCGCCGGGGACGCCCTGTCCTACCAGATCGGGGAAAAGACCGGCCCGCGCATCTTCAGCCGGCCCCGCTCGCGCTTCTTCAACCCCGACCACCTGCGCGCGGCCCATGCCTTCTATGCCAAGCACGGCGGCAAGACCATCATCATCGCGCGCTTCATCCCGGTGCTGCGCACCTTCGTGCCCGTGGTGGCGGGCGTGGCGGCCATGACCTACCGGCGCTTTGCGGCCTACAACATCGTCGGGGCGGCAAGCTGGGTGCTCTCGATGACGCTGCTGGGTTATTTCCTGGGCGCTGTGTGCGAGCGCATGGGCCTCCCCCTGGACCGGCACATCGAGAAGGTGATCATGGTGGTGGTGTTTCTGTCGATCTTGCCGGGGATCATCCACTACCTGAGGATGCGGGGGCAGTCGAAGGAGCAGGTGGGGGCCGACGGAATCTAGGAGTTCCCGCCGCCGCCCTTGACGAAGGCCTTGCGCGCGGCCGAAAGGTTCCAGCCGCAGCCGGTCTGCTGCTCGATCAGTTTGTGGGTCGCGGGGCCGGCGCTGCCATCGACGTCATAGCCGAAGACCGACTGCACGGTGATGATGGCGTTGTGGGTCGCGTCCCCGAACTCGCCGTCCACGTTCAGGCTGAATCCCAGGCTGTTCAGTTTCTCTTGTAGGGCCTTGACCTCTTCGCCGGACGAACCCTTCTTCAGCACGCTCATGTAGACCTACTTCCCGGATGACGTTGACATGGTTAGAAGCGCCAGAATGGCAAAGGAGAGTAGCAAAGGAGATGGGGGGCGACAACCCCACGCGGACCCCGTCGAGGCCGTCCCGACGTGCGTTAGCGGCGCAGGGGAAGCAGGCCCTGTACCCGGCTGTCGCGGAAATACAGGCCTCCCCAGACCATCATGCCCAGCACCAGGGGGGCGATGAGGGCCGGATCGCCGATGCGCGCGTGGGTGGCCACCGCGCCGCCCAGGTACCCGGTCAGAAGCACTGCCCCCAGCCCCGCAGTGGCCGGGATCAGGTACAGGACGGTGCAGGCGAGTTCCAGCAGGCCGATCACCGTCAGGGCGGACGCGTGGTAACCGAACATGGCGAATTGGCTCACGATTTTGTCGGAATGCGTGAGCTTCATCGTGCCGCTGCCGAGCAGCATGAGCGCGGGCAGCGCGGTCAGGATGCGCCCGGCCCACAGGGCCCCTTTGCTCGTGGCTGGTTGCGTTTCCATCGTGTCCTCCTCCTCTTTGATGCATGCGCCGCGGGATGAGCGGCTTGTTGCCTGGTTTCGATCCGTAACCATGGCTATATTGATTACCAGGTCACCGAAGTGCAAGGAGGCACATGGATGTCACCAGGTCACAGGGATGTCTCTATGGGAAGCTGCCTCGTGGTACGCGACATCTTGAGCCGAGTGGGCGACAAGTGGAGCGTCCTCATCATCGTGATGCTGGGGGACGGGGCCCTGCGTTTCAGTGCGCTGCGCCGCGCCATCCAGGGCATCTCGCAACGCATGCTGACCCTGACGCTGCGCGGGCTGGAACGGGACGGTCTCTTGACGCGATCGGTCTTCCCCGATGTGCCGCCGCGAGTGGAATATGAGCTGACCCGCCTGGGGCGGACGCTGTTGGAACCGGTGCAGGTCCTGGGACGGTGGGCCGGTGAGCACGGCCCCGAGATCACCCAGGCCCGCGCCACCTTCGACGGGCAGCATCCGGCAAAGTGAGACACCGGGTCGGATCTAATCCAAAGACGGGCGTGCGCAGTCTGTTTACACGGGACCGGCTTCTGCGCCAGCGACGGTCGCCCTGATTCGATTCCAGTAGCCGTGCGGCCCGTCCCCTGGTAGAACGGTCGACAAGGTAAAGATCGCAACTTCCCATCTCACGGAGTCCGGCCTTGTCGAGTCAGTGGAATTCAAAGGAGCAGGACCGCTCCGCATGCAGCGCCGAATTAGTGGACCGCTGTGGAAGAACCCCCGGGAGCGGGATGAAGCCCGGGGGTCGACTACTTCTTCTTATCGAAGAAGTTCTTCATCACCTTGGACTGGTCGGTGGCGTCCAGATAGGTGAACCCGTTCTTCAGCAAATAGGCCCGGCCGTCGTCGAAGACAACGGTGATGTCGGCCTTGGCGTTCTTGTCCCCGGGGGGCAAAGTGACCTTGATGGTGTGGTCCGACTCGACGACGATGTTGGTCGCGTCGCGCTTGCCGAACTTCACGGCGACACCGCCGCCGTGGCCCGCGTTGAACCCGTTGCCCTTGATCTGGATCTCCTCGCCGCCCACGTACGTGCCGTTGGCCGGTTCCAGTTCGTTGACGCGGGTCTCGTTCGAGCAGCCGATGCCCACAAAAAGACCGATACCGAGGCCCAGCAGCGCCCCGACCCCCCAAGGATTAGCCCAAAGACCAGCCTGAAGACCAGCCCGAAGGCCAGATCGAACGCGCATGTGATTCTCCTCGCTACTTATTGGGCACCGTACCACCATCTGGGGCAGAGGACAAGCGCAAGCTGCCTACCGGGCGGTTCCGGTGGCGGTTCCGACGGTTTCGGCGGGTTTCCCCGGGGGCACACGGCTTTTCTTGACTCGCGCGCCCCCCCCTGCTATCGAAACGGTCCCGTCTTGTCCGCCTCCCGAACCCAGCACCTCCGCCGATTCCCCCGCTCCCTGGCGGCCCGCGGCTGGCTCGTGTCAGCTCTGCTTTTCGTCGTCTGCGGGTGCCAGAAGAAGCCGGAGGCCCCGGCCATCGACACGGCCGAGAAAAAGCTCGCCCCGAAAAAGCTTGCCCCGCCAGGGAAAAAGGGCGACGGGGCGATTGCCGGCAGCGTCGTGTTCATCGGCAAGCCACCGGAGACGCCCGTGCTGCCACGAAGCAACGACCCGGTGTGCGCCCGCGCCCGCTCTTTGAAGGAGTCCGAGTCGATCGTCGTCAACCGCAACGGCACCCTGAAGGACGTCCTCATCCGCGTCACCGAAGGGGTCACGGGGTCCTACCCGCCCCCGGAGCAGCCGGTCTCTATCGACCAGCGGGAGTGCATGTACCAGCCGCGGGTGTCCACCGCCGTCGCTGGGCAGAGGGTCCAGATTCGCAACGGCGACGAGACGCTCCACAACGTCCACGCCTTCCGGGGCCCCAGCACCCTGTTCAACAAGGTGCAGATGAACCCGCGGAGCCCGGTCATCGAATTTCCCGCACCCTCGTCGCCGGAGGGGCCGTCGCCGGCTCCGTCCGGTGGACTCGGTGAGCCCGGGACCCTGCTGAAGCTGCGCTGCGACGTGCACCCGTGGATGGTCGGGTATCTTTATGTCGCCGACCACCCCTTCGTAGCGGTCACCGGTGAGGACGGCAGCTTCACGCTCTTGGGACTGGTGGATGGGACCTACCGGGTCGAAGCGTGGCACGAGGTGCTGGGCATCCAGTCCGCCAAGGTGACGGTCAGCGGCAAGGGACCGGCCCGGCTGACGTTCAGTTACGCCGCGCCATGACCTCCATGCAAGGACCGCGGGGGGATGCTATGGTCTTGTCGCAGCGATTCAGAAACGAGACTTCCTGACCATGTGGACCCATCGATTTGCCGTGGCAACCGCCATCGCCACCTTCGCCCTGCTCCTCATCGGCGGCATTGTGCACGGCACCGGATCATCCCTGGCGTGCCCGGACTGGCCCACCTGTT
This sequence comes from Polyangia bacterium, assembly GCA_038231615.1. Lineage (GTDB taxonomy): Bacteria > Myxococcota_A > Polyangia > Palsa-1104 > JAEUJZ01 > JBBRLA01. The sequence continues at coordinate 15,144 of JBBRLA010000063.1, forward strand.
TCGGCAGTTTCTTCCCGGTGATGAAGGGCAACGTACTGGTCGAGCACGGTCACCGCTTGGTGGCCGGTGCCGTCGGCCTGTGCACCCTGGTGCTGGCGGGACTGCTCTTCAAGGATTGGCGGTCTTCGCCAAAGCGGCCAGGCCGGCAGGGCGACGAAGGGAAAAAGGCGCGCTTCTATCTGGGGCTTTTGGCCGTGGGGCTGGTGTGCTTTCAGGGGGTGCTGGGCGGTCTGACGGTGATCTACCGCCTGCCGGCGCTGATCTCCGCCGCCCACCTGATGACCTCGATGCTTTTCTTCTCGCTGCTGGTGGCGATCGCCTGCCTGACCCGGCCGGGACCGGTTGAAGTGGGCGCTGCCACCTCCGCGCCCGCCCGACAGCCGGTGTCCCCGGGGGCCTACAAGTTGCTGCTCTTCACCACCCTGCTCACCTACGGGCAGATCGCCCTGGGGGGGCTGGTGCGGCACACCGGGGCCGGCCTGGCCTGCCTGGACCTGCCCCTTTGCCGCGGGCAGGTGCTGCCGCTGGCGGAGCACCCCACCGTGTTGATCCAGGCGCTGCACCGGCTGAATGCCCTGGTCGTGGGCGGGCTGGTCATCGCCGTGGCGGTCCTTTTGCTGCGGGCGCTGCGCGGGGTCGCCGGGGGTCGGGCGGTGCGCCTGTTGGCGCACTCCCTGCCGCTGCTGGTGCTGATCCAGATGGCCCTGGGAGTGATGAGCGTGCTCTCGTTCCTGGGGCTCTTCTATGTGACCGCGCACCTGGGGATCGGGGCCCTGCTTCTGGGTTCGCTGGTGGAACTGAGTTTCCTTTCGCGGCCCGAACCAGCCCTTTCAGGCAGCGCCTGGGCGGTGACCCCTTGACCGAGGCCCGCGCCGCCGACTTCGTGGCCCTGGTCAAGCCGCGCATCACCGCGATGGTGCTGATGACCGCCGCCGGGGGCTTTTGGCTGGCCCCGCGCATGGCCGGCTCCAGCCACGGTACCCGCCGGGCCCTTCTGACGCTTTTGGGCACCACGCTGATCATCGGGGGCGCCAACGCCCTGAACATGTACCTGGAGCGGGACATCGACGGGCGGGTGCCGCGCACCAAGAGCCGGCCCTTGCCCGCCGGGCGCATGGCCCCGCAGGTGGCCCTTTACTTCGGGGCGATCCTGGGCCTTCTGGCCATCCCGGTGCTGACGCTGGGGGCGAATCCCCTGACGGGCCTGCTCGGGCTGATCTCGTTTTTCCTGTATGTGGCGGTCTACACCCCGATGAAGCAGCACTCGCCGATGGCCCTGGTGATCGGCGCCATCCCCGGGGCCATGCCGCCGCTCATGGGCTGGACCGCGGCCACCGGGCGCCTGGACGCGCCGGGCCTGGTGCTTTTCGGCATCCTTTTCCTGTGGCAACTGCCGCACTTCCTGGCGATCACCCTCTATCGATCCGGCGAAATGTCCCGCGCCGGCTTCAAGGTGCTGGCGGTGGAAAAGGGCACGCAGGCGGCCAAGCGGCGCATCGTGTTCTATCTGGCGGCGCTCCTGCCGGTGACCTGGCTCCTGTTCCCGCTGCACGTGGTCGGCCTGCCGTATCTTGTGCTGGCGGGGGGCGCCGGGGTGTGGTTCTTCGCCTGGGGGGTGCGCGGTCTGCGAGAGGACGCGGGCACGCAGTGGGCCCGATCGCTCTTCCGGGTCTCGCTGGTCTACATCGTGATCCTCTTCGCGGCCCTTCTGACCGGGCGCATCTGGCCCCTGCGATGAGTACCCTGGGAGAGATCCTGCCCACGGTGAACGCCGGGCTGAACAGCCTGTCGGCGGTGCTGCTGGGGACGGGGTATTATGCGATTCGCAACCAGCACCGGGAACTGCATCGGAAGTGCATGGTGTCGGCGTTCGCGGTGTCGTCGGTGTTCCTGGTGTGCTACCTGGTCCGGGTGGCGCTGACCGGGACCCACCACTTCCCGGGGAGCGGGGTGGCGAAGTTCGTGTATCTTGGGATTCTCATTTCCCACATGGTGCTGGCGGCGGTGACCCCGGTGCTGGCCGTCCGGGCGCTCTACCTGGCTTACCACGGGCGCTTTCCTGAGCACCGGCGGATCGTGCGCTACGCCTGGCCGATCTGGATGTATGTGTCGGTGACCGGCGTGGTGGTCTACCTGATGCTCTATCATTGGCATTGGCCTGGGCATTGGCCTTGGCCCGCCCTCTGACGGTGCCCTTACACGAGGCGCTGGATCGGGTGCTCCCTGCCGTCGATCTCCAGCTTATAATCCGTGCCCAGCAGGCCATGGCGGATGCGCAGCTTCACCTCATGCTTCTTGTCGCCCATGAAAAAGACGCCGGGCAAAAACACCTGCCCCTGGAAGAAGGACACCTCCCCGGCGGGCTGCCCCGCCACCAGCACGCGGGTGCGCACCTGTGGCGGCAAGAGGTGGGTGATGTCGGTCTCCACTTGGATCTGGACACCCTCGTACTCTGCTGCCAGGCGATCGCGGAAAAATCCCATCGCTTCAGTATAAAGCATGACGACATCCCCGCGGACCCAGAACACGATGAGAGGCAGCGCCTTGCACCCTGATGACGACGACGACGATTTCAGGCCTCCATCGTCACATCGCGATGCCGTGATCAACCTGCCGGTGATCGTCTCGCTGCTGGCGGTGTACGTGCTCTGGGGCTCGACCTACCTGGCCATGCGCATCGGGCTTGAGGGGTTCCCACCGCTGCGGATGGCGGCGGTGCGCTTTCTTCTGGCCGGCACCCTGCTCTACGGCTTCTTGCGGGCGCGGGGCCAGCCGGGCCCATCGCCGCGAGGGTGGGCGGCCTCGGCGGCGGTCGGCTGCCTGCTTCTGACGATGGGCAACGGCTGCGTCATCTATGCCGAGCAGTTCGTGGCCAGCGGGCTCGCTGCGCTGATGGTGGCGTCGGTGCCCCTGTGGGCGGCGCTCTTCTCGGGAATGCTGGGGCGCTGGCCCTCGCGGATCGAGTGGCTGGGGCTTTTTCTCGGTGCGCTGGGCGTTTTGCTGCTTAATCTGGAGGGCGATCTGCGGGCCAGCCCCAAAGGGGCGCTGGCGCTGATGGTGGCATCCATGTCCTGGGCGCTGGGCTCTGTGCTCAGCGGGCGGCCGGCGATCAAGCGCGCCCTGCCCAGAGGGCTGATGGCCAGCGCCGCGCAGATGCTGGTGGGCGGCAGCGTGCTCTTCTGCCTGAGTTTGCTGCGGGGCGAGCGCATGGCACCGCTGACCTCGGCGCGGCCGGCGCTGGCGGTCCTGTACCTGGTGGTGTTCGGGTCGCTCATGGGCTACACGGCCTACCTATATCTTCTGGCCCATGTGCGGCCGGCGCTGGCGACCAGCTATGCATTCGTCAACCCGGTGATCGCGGTGATCCTGGGCGCGGTGGGCGCGGGGGAGCGCATTACCCCGCGGAGCGTGCTGGCGATGGCAGTGATCCTGTCCGGGGTGGTGCTGGTGATCAGGGTGCGGGCGGCCCACCAGACAGAGCCGGGGCGATAATCTCCCGTGCCACTGTGGGCAGATACTCGGGCGGGGTCTTCTCGATCTCTTGACTGATCTGCGTTGGTCGTCGATCTGTTTCGCCAGAACCTTCAACTCCTGCTGAGTCTGGTGCATGACGCGCGCTGGGCCGCGCGGGCGATCGTCAACGCCTCGTCCATCGCCGCCGTCCTGGGCGTGAAGGCACTGGCCACCGGAACCGGCAACAGCAAGCCGGCCGCCATCGCGGCAACCGCGCTGGCCCAGGTGCGGATCGCCGAAGTCGTGGCGGGGGATGGCGGCATCGAGAGACACCACGATGGGGATAGGCGACCATCATTCTGCTTGCAGACATGATGCGTCGATGAATAATGCTGGATATGAGTCCTTCCTTCTTCGACCGGCAAAAGCCCCTCGCCGCGCTGGAGGGCTGCTTTGCCAGCGGGCGGGGGGAGTTTTTCGTGCTCTATGGACGGCGACGGGTCGGCAAGTCCGCTCTCTTGCGTCACTTCTGTCGCGACAAGCCCCATGCTTCCTATGTCTCCACTCGGGTCCGCGAGGGGGACAGCCTGGAGTCGTTCCTCGAGGTGCTGCGCGCCGCCTTCCCTGAACCGCTTTTGGAGACCGTCCATCTCCCGAACTGGGAGGTGGCGCTGAAGCTGGTCCTGCGTCTGTGCGGAGACCGGCGCTTTGTCCTCATCATCGACGAGTTCCAGTACCTCTGCGAGGAGAACCCGGCCCTGCCGTCGATCTTCCAGAAGTTCTGGGACACTCAGGGCAAGGACAGCCGGCTGATGCTGATCCTGTGCGGCTCGCATATCGGGTTCATGGAACACGAAGTGCTGGCAGAGCATTCCCCGCTTTTTGGACGTCGCACCGCGCAGTTGCGACTGCGTCCTCTGTCTGCCTGGGATGCCATGTTGTTTTTTTCCAACGCCGGGGGATGGGCGCGACAGGTACAAAATCGACTCGCCCTCTACGGCATCGTGGGCGGGATCCCCGCCTATCTGGAACGCATCAGGCCGGGGCAATCGCTGAAGGAGAACCTGCTGCGGGAAGTGCTCTCGCCGAGCGGCTACCTCTTCGATGAGGTGAACTTCCTCCTGCGCACCGAACTCGGGCAGTCGCATACCTATATGAGCCTGCTCCGCGCCATCGCCGCCGGGAGCACGCGGGTTACCGAGATCGCATCGAAGGCCGGGCTTCCGGCCACCTCGATCGGTCGGCCGCTTACGGTGCTGAGGGACATGGGCCTGGTCCGTCGGGACGTCCCTTTCGACGAAAACCACCCGGAGCGCAGCAAGCGGGGCCTCTATTTTATCGATGATCCTTTCGTGAACTTCTGGTGCCGCCATGTGCTGCCGCGCCAGAGCCTCCTGTCATCGGGACAGGGGGAGGTCGTCCTGGACCGGATGATCCTGCCGGACCTGCCCATGTATCTGGGTCCGATCTTCGAGCAGGTGTGCCGAGAGTTCGTGCAAGAGCGGGCTGCTTCGCTGTGGCCTGGAGAGGCCGCTCTTCGCGTCGGGCGCCTGTGGGGAGCGGACTTCGATCTCGACCTGGTGGCCGAACTGACCGATGGAACGATCGTGGTGGGTGAGTGCAAGGCCAAAAGCGGGCCCGCGGGGAAGAGCGTGCTGACCACCCTGCGCGATCGGGCCCATCATGCGCCCAAAGGAGACAAGGGCCATCGACTGCTCCTGTGCAGCCTTCACGGCTTTACCCCAGAGGTGCAGCACCTGGCGGAGATGGGGGAGGTCACCCTCCTGTCGGGGGAGCAGATCTTCGGTCCCTGAAGGATCATCTTTTACATCAGGGACTTCGTAAGCCGGCATACGCCCTTGGCTAGTCTTCAGCGTTCAGATCATAGGTGATCTCGCGGAAGCTGGGCTTGGCCGAGGGCCGGGACAGTTCGGCGCGGACGCGCACCTGGCCGCCTTCGGTGGGTAGCTTCTCCGCCGGGACCACGAAAAGCAGGGTCCGCGTCCCGGCAGAG
>JBBRLA010000064.1:0-20540 GCA_038231615.1 Polyangia bacterium
AAGATCTGGCCCATCGTGGTCGGCGCCATCGGCGGTGCAGTGGTGATCGGGGCGGCCATCGGCCTGGGGGTCTATTTTGGCACCATGGGGAACAACAATCTACCCAATGTGCCGGTGTGGCAGCCAGTGACGCCTTAATGATGGTGAGGATGAAGAGGATGACGATGCGCCCGTTTTCTGCTCTCGCGTCGGTTAATGCACGCCTCCGGGCCGGCTTTTTGACCGCCCTTCTGACGATCCCTGTGGCCTGTGGGATCTGGCTCTCGTCCTGCGGCGGCACCCCCGCTGCGGATCCCTGCGCCGGCACGAGCGGCGCCTGCGTGGCCGTCGAGCTGGACGCCCCGCCAGACCAAGCAGCCCAGATGGCCGACCTCCTGCGCCTGCACATCACCGTGGACGGCGTCGCCTCGATTGAAAAAACAACGACCCCTCCCGGCGGCACCGCCACCGGCTTCCCCCTACTCTTCGCCGTGCTTCTAGGCCCCAACGGGGGACTGATGCATCTATCGGCGGTGGCGCAGCTTGGCGGGCAGAGCGTCCTGTCCGGGCAAGGGCAGGTCCAGGCCGCCCCGGGGGCCCACGGCATCCTCACCGTGACGCTTTCGGCATTCCAGGCGGATGGGGGCCTGCCGCCCGACCTCGTCGTGCCCGTCAAGGGCCCCACGCCCAGATCCGGCGCCGGCCTGGCCTACTTCCTGGATCGCCAGGCCCTGGTCCTTTTCGGCGGCGCCAACGGCGCCACCTCCTTCGACGACACCTGGGAGTGGCACGCCGGCGCCTGGACCCAGCAGACGACACCCACCCGCCCCACGGCCCGCACCGCCACCCTGGTCTACGACTCGGGCCGCATGGGTCTGGTCCTTTTCGGTGGGCAAACCGCCCCCGGGGCGGTCCAGAACGACACCTGGGTTTATGACAAGAAGGGCGCCTGGACCCAGATCACCCCGACCGCGATGATCCCCAAGGCCCGCAGCGGCACCGCTCTGGGGTTTGACACAAAGCGCAACCTGGTGGTGCTCTACGGCGGCCAGAACGCCGACGGCAGCACCCTGGTCGACACATGGGAATTTTATATCTCGACGTGGACCCAACGCAGCAACGGCCCCGCGGTCGTCGGGGGCGGCCTGTTCTACGACGGGGCCGAGATGGTCCTTGTCGGCGGGGACGAACGGGCCAACCAGATGCGCCTGTACCGCCTGGACAGCGTCGCCGGCACCTGGACCGTGGACACGGCCCTGGCCTCCGCGCCGGTCGCCCGACACTTCGCCTCGATCGCCTGGGACCCGACTCAGCAAACCATCGCCGTCTTCGGCGGCGAAAGTCTGGACAAGACCTCCGCGTTCCGCGACACCAGCCTCTTTCGCTTCAAGGATGCCGCGTGGACCCAGCCGACCCTGGCCAGCCCCTCGCCCCGAGTGGCCCCGATGACCTATGATCCGGAGCAGGGCGGGTACATCCTCTTCGGCGGGCGCACCCCCGCGTCCCAGGTCCCGACAGCCGATCTCTGGCTCCTTACCTCCGTCCCTTCCTGGAAGCAGCTTTAAACAGAAGCACATGGACCGGGCATCTTTTGGCGTACCTGTCCCCCATGTCCTCGCATTCGCGAGGCCATGGGAGGTGCCCCCACGCTCCTTCGGTCACGTACAGTAGTACGCCCCCTCAGTCGCTGCGGGGGTGCGCCAAAATCTGCTCCGGCCACGTGCTTCTTCCTTAGATGACTTTTCCTGAAGTGACTCTTCATCAAAAGACTCTGGTTAACCAGAGTCTCTTTGAGCCTGGATCAAATGCTTTGGCACCGAGAGACGGCCGTACCCTCGCCCGCTCGCGGGAGAGGGCCCACGCGCCCCGGCGAATGCCGGGGCGTGGGGAGGCAGGGTGTGGGCCCACGCGGACTCGCGAATGCGAGTCCGTGGGGAGGTTCCGACGGCGCCGTTGTATACCCTCACCCCGCCCCTCTCCCGCAAGCGGGCGAGTGAGACGGCCATCTTCAAGTGCTCATGCATTTGATCCAGGCTCAATGCGTGACTGGTTAGATCGTTTGACCGGCCCCTCACTTTAATCGTCATCTCTGGTGGTTCACATCACAGACTTTGAGGGCCGCAAAGGTTATTCTGCCAGCATGGGCAGTCTCAGTACGCAGCACCTTCGGGGTATACCTCTGCTCTATGAACCGCGGCGCCTGCGGCGCCTAGCGAGCTACGAACCGCGGCGCCTGCGGCGCTTAGCGATTGCGTTCGTTCTGGGGATGGGGTCCCTTGTGGGTCTCTGTCCCGGTACCAGCCGGGCCGATATGCCGCCCTTCTCGCAGGCGCAGGCCCGGGCGGTGGCCGCGCCGCCCAACGAGAAGCCCTACGACGTGCGGCTGCACTTCCTCGAATCGAACGAGCGCCGACACGACCTGTTCTTCTCGGCGGTGCACAACCGGGGAGGCGCCTACCTGGGGGTGGGAGCGGACCAGAACTACACCCTGGCGGCCAGCGCCGACGCGCGCCTGGTGTTCCTGATCGACATCGATGGCGAGGTGACCGAGCTGCACCGCCTGTACGAGGCACTGGTACCGGCAGCCCCGACCCCGGTGGAGTTTTGCGCCCTCTTCGATGGGAAGCATGGCGATCAGGTGGCGAACGCGATCATTGCGCGATGGGGGGTGGTCGAGACCCGCTCCCTTTATCAGACGTACGCACGCTCGCGCTCCCGGCTGCAGACCTATCTCTTGCGAGAGCTGAATGAGAAGCAGAACGGCACGCCGGTGACCTGGCTCTCGGACGTGGCCCTGTACCAGAAGGTGCGCGACCTGATGATCGCCCACCGGGTGATCGCCCGCGTCGGGGACCTGCACGGCGAACGTACCCTGCCCGCCATCGCGCAGGCCGCGCGGGCGGCGGGCGAGACGGTGCGGACGGTGTACCTGTCCAACGCGGAGCAGTGGTTCCGCTACAGCCCCCAGTTCACTAGCAACATGGCGGCCCTGCCCGGCGATTCCGGCTCGATCGTCCTGCGCACCCTGGCCCGCCACGAGCTGCCGACTCCGCCAGGGGACCGCTGGCACTTCTCCGTGCAGCCGCTGTCCAACTTCGTCACCCGCCTTGCTGCACCGCAAAACGGCCTGGCCCTGGTGCAGGGCCTGATCGGCGAGATGATCCAGAACGACCAGACCCAGGCCGGCGCCCGCGGTCTGTCCTACCTCAACGGTGCGTCACCGCTTCCCGGTTCGCCCAATGCCGTCACTGCGATGAAGACCCGCTAGGGCCGCCCCCGACCGACCCCCTTGCCGTGCCAGGGTTTCGGTTGAACCCCAAGCCAAAATGCGCTAGGGTCTGGGCTCATGACTATGACCAAGCTCGCCCCGCTCGGGCCCACGCTGTCCATGGCCTTCGTCGCTCTCGGGTTGATGGCCCCAAACCCCGTCGCCGCCGATCAGAAGTTGCCGCCCCTTTCCCATGACCAGATCAAGGAAGTGGTCGACAGCCACCTGGACGACGTGAAGGGTTGTATGAAGAGCCACGGCGTCGCCACGGGCAAGCTGGTGGTGAGCTTTGCCATCCTGTCCAACGGCAAGGTCATCGAGAACAAGCCCAAGGACCACTCCAGCAACACCGCCCTGGATGACTGCATCGCCAAGAAGTTCGGCAGCTTCACCTTCCCCAAGCCCAGCGGCAACGTGCTGATGGGCGTGGTCTACCCCTTCACCTTCTCCGCGCCCCCTCCCCCGCCGCCCGAGGGTACGCTGGACCAGACCCAGGTCGCTGCCACGGTCCACGCCAAGCAGCCCGAGGTTGATGCCTGCTACAAGGAAGCGCTAGCGGCCCGGAAGGACGACAAGGATTTGGTCGGCGTGATCCGACTGGCCATGGTCATCAGCCCCGCCGGCGTGGTGACCGAGTCCAAGATGCACGAGAACACCACCGGCTCGACCCAGCTGGAGACGTGCCTGATCGAGCACAGCCAGACCTGGCAGTTTCCCAAACCCACCGGCCACGGCGAGGCCGCCATCATCTACCCCTTCACCTTCGTCAAAACCAAGAAGTAGCATTCGCCAGGCTCAGGCGGCTACTTCTGCCATTCCATGGGCCCGCGCCGAGGTAGGGTGTCGCTCTAACGGCTCTCGGCACGTGCCCAGCACGTGAAACCACGCGTCAGCGAATCAGGGATTCTCCCGGATGAACCGGTCGATCTCCGCCGCTTCGTCTTGACCCAACCGAAAGCTTGCCGCGCCTATGAAACCGTCCACCTGCTCTGCGCTGCGCGCCCCGACGATGGCCCCCGTGACCGCCGGCAGGCGCAAGGTCCACGCGATGGCCACTACCGCCGCACCGACCCCATGCCGCCCACCGATCTTCCCCAGTAGCTCGGCCAGCCGCAAGTTGCGAGACAGCTGAGGTTCGATAAACTCCGCCGCCTTTCGGCGCCAGTCATCGGCGGGGAACCCCTTGACTCGCTCCGCGGTCATCTTCCCGGTAAGCAGCCCCGCCTGCATCGGCGAGTAGACAATCACCCCGATCTGGTTCTGCTCGCAGTAAGGCAGGATCTCCCGTTCGACATCCGGCCGCACCGCCGAGTAGGGCGGCTGCAGCGACACGATCGGCGCCAGGTCCAGCTTCCGCACCCGGTCCATCTGCGCCACGTTGAAGTTGGACACCCCCAGGTGGCGGACCTTGCCTTCCTTCTGCAGGGCCGACAGCGCCGTCCAGCCTTCCTCGATCTCGGCCGCCGGGCTCGGCCAGTGGATCTGGTACAGGTCGATCACGTCCGTCCCCAGCCGGCGCAAGCTGGCCTCGCATTCCTGGCGCACCGATTCCGCCTTCAACGAACGCCCGATGGTGCGCTTCTCGTCCCAGATCAGCGCGCACTTGGTGAACACGTAGGGCCGCTTGTCCCGCCCCTGCAAGGCCCGGCAGACGACCTCTTCCGAGTGCCCCAGCCCGTAGATGGCGGCGGTGTCGATCCAGTTTACTCCCAGGTCCAACGCACCGTGGATGGCCTGGATGGACTGCTCATCGTCCTGGTGTCCCCAGCCGAACTCCCAACCGCCGCTGCCGGTGGCCCAGCTTCCGAAGCCGATGGGGGTGATGTCGAGGTCGGAAGTACCCAGGCGTCTTTTTTCCATGGCCGCCTTTATAGATTCCAAAGCCCCCACAATCAAGCATCAGGCGGTCGGGACTGTCGCAAAGGCACTTAGAAGAACAGGAACCCCACCGCCTGCACGCTGTGATTCGTGGCGGTCACTCCATCGGTGTAGGTGTCCGCGTAATGCGCGTAGTCGATGCCGATGCGCAGTGCATCGACCGGGTCCCCGAAAAGGCCCACGTCGTACATCATCTCGTTGTCCCGCACCCGCGAGGGCGTCCCCGCCGGGTTCGCCATCGTCGGCGCCGTTGCCTGCCCGGCGAACTGGTCCGAATCCGAGAGCTTGCTCCTGCTGAAGCTCCCGAAGATCGCCAGGTGCCCATCCACCTTCGGGAAATAGTACTCCCCACCGACCATGAAGGTGGTCCATGTGGGCAGCCGCAGGAACTGGTTCTTGTCATAGGCAACCAGCCCCGCGTCGATCGCTGGGTTGAAGGCCGGCGTCACTCCCGCAACCGCCTGCAGCGCCATGTTTGTCACCCCCCCCGTCAGCCCGGTATACAGGTCGTTGATCGACTCGCCGTAGACGAACTCCCCGACCAGCGAGAGCGAGTTGCTTTTGTTCGACTTCGTCCCCCGCACGATCGGCACATATGCGCTGGCCGCGATCGCCTTGCTGATGATGCTGGTATTGTTCTTCGGCGCCGACGTGAACTCCGGCACGCTGAACTGCCGGATGTCCGCCGACACCGCGATCGATGCCGGCACCACCGCCGTCGACGTCATGTACGTCGTGTGGACCGCCGTCCACTTGTTGAACACCAGCCGCAGCCCCGCCTGCCCCTCGGGGACCATCGAGTCCCGCTGCGGCGGCCGCATCGCCGCGATGGCCATCTCGAAGTTCACCGGCGCCGACTTGAAGGTGTGGGACACCCGAAGCTGCGTTGTCCGGGCGTAAAGTCCCCCCACGTTTCCCGGCCACTGCACGATCGTCGGCACATAGATCGGCAGGAACCCGAAGAGGTCCCACGTCTGCCCGAAGAGGATGTCGACGATGGGCGTTTCCGCTTTCAGGTACGCGTGGCGGATGCGCAGCACCGGGTTGGTGAAGTACGACGCCTCGGTGACGTTGTTGTTCGTCCCCGGCCCAGCGGCGGTGCCCTCGGCGCTCAGGGTGCCGGTGTTGCCCAGTAGATCCAGCTCAAAGGTGGCCGAGAGGCGCAGGTTCTTGGTCTCGGGCACCTGCACCCGCACCCCGATGCGCGAGTCCCGCACCGTGAACACCATCCGCCCATTGTCCCCGGCGTACGTCCCCGGACGCGCGATCTGCGCGTTGCTGATGAAGTCATTCGAGCTTTGGGTACTGTTCCACATCATATCGCCCTGTACGAAGCCGTAGAGGGTCGTGGCCCACTTCCCCAGCACCAGCGTGACGCTGTCCCCGGCGCGCTGCCCGGCGGTCTCCATCATGTCGTGCAGCGCACTGTCATACTCGGGCTGCGAGATCATCCCCTTGTCCCGCAAAAGCCGCAGCGTGGTCCACTCGGCGAAGGGCTGCTTCGCCGCGGGCGGCGGGACCATCGACGTCCCCTGTGCCGACACCACCAGTTGCGGCGGCGGCAATACCTGCGCCGACGGCACCGGCGGGTGTCCCCCCGAAGCCTCTTGCAGCGGATCGCGAAGCACCGCGGTCGCCATGGTCGATCGATCGATCGGCGGCTTCTGGTCATCCTTCATTACAACCGGCGCGTGTGCCTGCATCCCCTCGCCCACGGACGGCTGCTGCGCCACCACCGGCATCGCCTCGGGCTGCGAGATCGTCCCGTCCGAACGCAGCTCCGCCATCTGCCCGCGCTGCACCACCCCCTTGCTCGGTTTGTTCCCGGATCCGGTGATCTCGGCGCTGCCGTCGAAGACCGTGACCCGCAGCACGCCCCCTTCCACACGTACCTGCGCCTCCTTTGCCTTCAGCGCCACCCTCCCCTGTCCCCCCTGGATCAACAGCGCCCGCCCCTCCGGCTTGTTGTCGCCCACACGGTGCACTCGCACGGTGCCATGCCCCAAAAAGAGGTCCACCTTGCCGCCGATGATGGCCAACACCGTGTTCTCGGACAGCTCAATCTCGGGGCCCAAGGGTAGCTTGACGGCGGCCCCACCGCCGCGGGTCTCGATCTCGTCGCGCTTGCTCAGCGCCCCAACGACCGCTGGCGTCTCGGCCTTGTCCCCGACCCCGTGCCGTACCACCACCTCGCCCCGCACCGAGACCACCTGTGCGGCGGCCTCCGCGGCGGCGGCCATCTGCGGACGGCACAGGAGCGTCATCCCAGCGGGTGCCGCGCACAGGGCGCCAAGGAGAAGAGCCTTGGACAGCCCGTGCCTACACCCGTGTCCGCGCCGGTTCCAGAAGTTGTTGATGCGCATGAATCCGCTCCTTTGGCTGGCTACCGCGTTCTGCTAGTACATATGGGTCAGGTAATAGAACGCGATTACCACGAAGACCGCCAGGGTCTTTATCAAGGTCATGGCGAAGATGTCGCGATAGGACTGCCGGTGGGTCAGCCCGGTCACCGCCAAAAGGGTGATCACCGCGCCGTTGTGCGGCAGAGTGTCCATTCCGCCCGACGCCATGGCGGCGACTCGGTGCAGCACCTCGGGGGGAATGCCCAGCCGGGTGGCCTGCTCCAGGTAACTTTGCCCCATGGTCGCCAACGCGATGCTCATGCCGCCCGAGGCGGATCCGGTGATGCCGGCCAGGGTGGTGGTGGTGACGGCCTCGTTGACCAGGGGGTTGCTGATGGCGTGGGACATGGCGGCGCTCAGCGACTTGAAGCCGGGCAGGTTGGCGATGACCCCGCCAAAGCCGTACTCGGAGGCGGTGTTCATCGAGGCCAGAAGGGCCCCGCCGATGGCGGCATTTATGCCCCCGGGGAATGCGGCACGCACCCTGGGAAAGGCCGAGACCACCACGGTGAGGATACCGATGAGCAGCGCCCCCTCCACGGCCCACAGGGCCACCAGCTTGGAGGTGTCCAGCACCGGCACGGCGGTCACGCCAACGGCGGCGAAGTTGAAGTCGTGAGCGTAGTGTCTGGGCAGGGCATGGGTGAAGAGCAGATTGAGGAAGAAGACCAGCAAAAGGGGCAAAAGCGCCACCGCCAGCATCGCCGGGGCGCCGTGATCCAGCGCCGCGGGTCCCGCTTCTTTTGGGAGGTCCTCGCCGTAGCCTTCCCCCGCGCGGGCCGCCTGCGCCCGACGCCCGCCCAGGTAGATCAAGCCCAAAATCAGCACGAAGAGGGCGCCGACGAAGCCCAGCCGGGGCGCCGCGTAGATGGTGGTGTGGAAGAAGGTGGTGGGGATGATGTTCTGGATCTGCGGAGTGCCCGGCAGGGCGTCCATGGTAAAGGTGAAGGAGCCCAGGGCAATGGTCCCGGGGATCAGGCGCTTGGGGATGTCGCTTGCCCGAAACAGCTCCGCGGCGAAGGGGTAGACCGCGAAGACCACCACGAAAAGCGAGACGCCGCCGTAGGTCAGGATGGCGCACACCGCCACCACCGCCAGGATGGCGTTGTTTTTCCCCAGAAGGCCGGTGACGCTGCGGGTGATGATCTTGGCGAAACCCGAGACCTCGATGAGCTTGCCAAAGATGGCCCCCAGGAGGAACACCGCGAAGTAGAGTTTGACGAAGCCCACCAGCTTGTCCATGTAGATGCCCGAGAAGAAGGGCAGAACCAGGTGCGGGTTGGTGAAGAGCACCGCCAGGAGGGCGGCCACGGGGGCGAAGAGGATGACGCTGAAGCCGCGATAGGCGACAAACATCAGAAAACAGAGCGCGGCGATCGTCGTGATGATGTCCAAGCGATTGCTCCTTCGGTCGGCGCGGTACGGGCTGACTTGCATCGGGAGCTTCAAAGGGATAGATCTGACCTGCAACTGACATGGTCTTACATACCCGAAGACGCATGGGCAGCGGGTCCCGCATCTGCTCTCGGCGGGCCGCCTTCCCGGTGGCGGTCACCGGGGGATGTTGTCATGGGTGAAGAGGCGCAGCGCCTGGCGGCCCAGGTCAACGACCCGTTCTTGCCGTCGGGACCTTTGCCTGTGTCTGCCGCCGGCCTTGTCGATCCGGTGGATCCTGCCAGGGCTGCCGGCAAACCGGCGATCCCGCGGCCGAAAGTGGCACTATCCGTCTCGGGCAAGGTGCATGCGATGGCTTCGCCCCTTTTGACGACCCGCCCGATGCCTCTTTTGGCGCCGCCTTTCCCGCGGGCGGTCAACCTCTTTGTCGGCAGGCAGGAAGAGCTTTCGCGGGTACGCGAGCTGCTGAAAGACGAGGTGCTCTTCCTGGTCTACGGCATTGGGGGGATCGGCAAGAGCGAGTTCGTCTACAAGGTCATCGAAGAGGCGCGGGCGTCACCGCCCTTCCGTTCGGCCCCGCCGTTGCTCGTGCAGGCGCGGGGCAACCTTAGCGCGGAGCATCTGGTGTCGGTGCTGCGCCAGCGCCTGGGGCATGGACGAACGCCGCTCGACGGGTGCACCAGCTTCGAGGACGACCTGGCCGAGGTAGCGCGGGCGCTGGATGCCCGGCCCTACCTGGTGTTCATCGACGACATACACACCCTGGACGCGGACGCGGCAGCGGGGGTGCTGGGGTATCTGTCGCGCCACGTGCAGCGCAGCAGGATCTTCGCCGCCTCGCGCCTGGAGGTGCTGCTGCCGCAGGACACGCCGCCGCCGGTGATCACCCGGCTGCGCCCGCTGGACCAGGGTGCCACCGGGGCGATGGTGGCGATGCTCAGCCGCAGCATGGGCCTGCTTGCGGACGCCGGCCAGAATGACCAGGACGGGGAGCGATCTCGGCGGATCTTCCAGCGTTCCGGGGGCAGCCCGTTCTACATCCGCCGGGAGGTGGCCAACCTGCGCTTCGTGCCGCAGGACGACGGCGACGGGCAGGACCCGCTGGGCCGATCCCTGCGCGACCTGTCCGCGGAGGCGCGGGGGCTGCTGGTGCTGGCGCGGCTGATGCGCGGGCGGCTGGCCACCGCGGACCTGCTGCCCGCCGTGACGTCGGCGTCAGCGGACCCTTCCGGGACGCACCCCTCGGCGGCGATCTGGGAGTTGTGCCGCCGGTTCCTGATCGATATCGAGCGCGGGGTGGTCACGGTCCACGACCTGATCTGGGATGCCCTGTGCAAGCAGGTGCGCCCCGAGGAGCTGGACGCGGCACGTCGAGCCGCGGCGGCGCTGCATTTGCGGCGCTTCGATACCGATCCGCGGCGCCATGCGGTGGACGCGGTGGAGGCCGTCCAGCACCTTCTGCGATCGGGGGACCTGGATGCGGCCTGGGACGCGGTGTCGCGTTCGTATGGCGCCATCGCCAAGGTCGAACTGGATCACCTGCTGCTGGACGTGCTGCCAGCGCTGCGGGGGGCGGAGGCCGGCGAGCGCCGCGTCGCGGTGGACCTCTTGCGGGCGCGCATCCTTTTGCGCCGCTCCCACGTCGCCGAGGCGGAGGCGCTCTTGCGGGAGCTGGGCCAGGACCCCAGCGCTTCGCAATCGGTGCGCCATCTGGTCCTTCTGGGCGAGGTGGCGCAGCGTCACGGGAAGCTGACCGAGGCGATGGGCCTCTACGCGCGGGCGCAGGACCGGGCAGCCTCGCCGCGGCAGCGCTTCCTGGTGGCGCTCTCGCGGGCCAACGTGTCGTCTCTGTCGGGGCGCGGGGAGGAGGCCCGGGAGGTGCTGCGCGCGGCCCGGGTCGCGTACCCGGCCCCGGCGCCGCTGGATGCCGGGCGCTGGGGCTGGTCGCTGGCGCTGAGCCTTCTGCTGGACGATCGCCTGGAAGAGGCCGCGACCGCCGCCGCCGCATCCTTGGGGCGCGACCAGGGCGAGGAGGGGGCCCTGGTGCCTCTGGCGATGCTGGAGGCCATTGCCCGGGTGGAGATCGACGAGGTGCCGCGGGCGCGGGCCCTTCTGGACCAGATCCTTTTCTCGGCGGCGGCGTCGGGGGCGCTGCGCGAGCACGCGGCCTCGCTGTACCGCGGCGTGGTGTGCTGCGCCGAGGGGGACCTGCCGACGGCGCGGCTGGCCCTGGAGGGGGCCTTCACCTCGCTGGCCGCCCACGGGGACTATGCCCCAGCGGCAGTGGCGGGCTACTACCTGGGCACCACGCTCCTGTGCCTGGGGGACGTGGAAGGGGCGCTTTCCGCCGCCGAGCGGGCTGGCACGCTGGCGCGAAATGCGGGGCTCCTGTCCATAGCGCCCCACGCCGACGCCCTTTCCGCCCGGGCGCTGCTCCACGCCCTGCGCCTCGACGAGGCCGGCGAGCGCGCCGCGCAAGCCCTGCGGGTGCCGGCCCCCTTCCGCGTGCCGGCCCGGGTACGGGCGCAGGCCCACCATGTGATCGCCTGGTGCCACGCCCTGCGGGGAGATTTGGTCGCCGCACGGGAGGCGCTGGCAAACGCCCGGGGAGCGCAACAGGGTCAGTCTCCTGACCCCGCAAGTCCACAGGATGCCCGGGGTCCGCTGGACGAAAAGGGTCAGTCTCCTGACCCCGCAAGTCCGCAGGATTCGCCGGGTCCGCTGGACGAAAAGGGTCAGTTTCCTGACCTCGCAAGTCCGCGGGATGCTCGAGCTCCGCTGGGCGAAAAGGGTCAGTCTCCCGACCCCGCAAGGCCGCAGGATGCCCGGGGTCCGCGTGCCCCGAGGGACCCCGCTGCCGCGGCGCTTTTTAGCGAGCACGAGCTGGAAACGGCCGAGCTCGGGCCGCTTCTGGGCGAGTCCGGCGCCGTGCTGGTAAAGCAGGCCGAACGCACCAGAAAGCATTATCTGGCCTGCGGGCGCCGCCACCACCTGGCCCGCGCCGAACTGGCGCTCGCCATTGGGCGACTTCTCTGCGGGGACGACGTTTCCGCCGCCGATGCGGCCCTCGGGCGGGCCGTGGATCTGTGTACCGAAAACGGCTATGGGCCGCTGCTCTTGCGCTGCACCCTGGTCGAGGCGGCCATCGCCCGGCGGCGAGGTGACGATCGCGAAGCGCCGCAGGCGCCGCGGGGTGACGATCGCGAAGCGCCGCAGGCGCCGCGGTCCAACGATCAGCGATCGCGGGCGCTGCTTCTGCGGGGGCTGGCCGGGGCGGACCCGGCGGCGCACTCCCTGGAATTGGCTCTGCTGCGCGAGGCGGTCAAGGCGAAGCGGCCGGTGGAAGGGCCCGGCCAGGCCCCGGGAGAGACCGGGGGGGCGCTGCCGGGGACGAGGGCGGTGCTGCTGAAGCTGGGCCTGCTCGCGGCGCGGCGCCACGAGATCTTCGACCGGGCCGGGCGCCGTGACGCCGACGAGGGCGAGATCGCCCTGGCGCGCGGCACCTACGAACTGGTGGTGGACCTGGATCGCGCCACTCTCCTGGGCGCCGCCCCCGCTGCCGGCGCCATTACCGGGCGACCGCTGATGTGCGCCCTGCTCTTCCGGCTGCTCCAGGCGGACACCCAGGTGGTCGGTGCCGAGACGCTCTTCCACGAAGTGTGGGGCGGTAGAGAGTATCACCCCCTGCAACACCGCAACACCATCTACGTGGCCATCACCCGCCTGCGCCGGGCGCTGCGCGAGCTATTGCCCGGCCGCGAGATCATCGAGACCGCCCCCAGCGGCTGGCGCCTGGCCGACGACGCCAACGTCTGCGCCATTCGCAAGAAGGACTGAAGCCCCGAAGCAGAGTCACCTTGATGAAGAGTCAGTTGACGAAGAGTCAGCAAGAAGCACATGGCCGGAGCAGATTTTGGCGCTCCCCACGGCTTCGCATTCGCTCAGCCGCGTGGGCCCATTCCACAGCGACTGAGGGAGCGTACTACTGTACGTGACCGAAGGAGCGTGGGGGCACTCCCCACCGACTCGCATTCGCGAGTCGGCGTGGGCCCACCCATGGCCTCGCGAATGCGAGGACATGGGGGAGAGGTACGCCAAAAGATGCCCGGCCATGTGCTTCTGTTTAAGGCCAGCAGGTGATGTCGGAGCGGGATGCTGAGCAGTAATGATCCGGGCCGACGGCGATGCAGATCAAAGAAGTGCTGGGGTCGAGGTTCGAGTTGTCGCCGCAGTCATCGCTCTTGCTGCACGCTTGCTGGCACAGCCCCTCACCCCGCTGGGTCTGCACGCAGCCCCGCCCGCTGACCTTCTGGCAATCCTCGGGGTGGTGCGCCCGGCACGGGTCGCATACGGCGCCCTCGGCGTGGCAGCGCCCGTAGCGAGGGGCGCACACCGAGACCGTCTGGTCGGGTTTCGACAGGTCCCTCGGGGCATCGACGCAGTCCAGGTAGCCGCGGCTCGCCGTCTGGGCGGTGCAGGGCATCTTGTCGTCGCCGTTGCACATCCTGGTGCAGTAACCCTTGCCGAAGCTGTCGGGGATGCACAACGAGTTCGCCGCGTTGCACTCGCTGTCGTCGCGGCAGGCGGCGCACTGGCCGCGCAGGAAGCAGCGGTGGGTCTTGCCGTTCGGGACATTGGTGTCGCTGGTGGTGCCGCAGAACATGTTCGGCACGCAGTCGCTGTCGGTCTTGCAGGTCCGGGTGCAGTAGGCTTCGGGGTCGTCGGTAACTTCGCCGTGGCAGAAGAAGCCGCCCGCGACGTTACAGGCGGTGTCGCCGCTGACAGCGCAGTCCTTGCCGAAGTCCCCCTTCTGCACCGCCGGTACCGCCTGGCAGGTCTTCGCCGGGATCATGGCCGCCCCACCATCGGCACCCGCAGGGGCAGTGAGGCAGGCCGTGCCCAGCGGACAGTCGGTGTTGTCCAGGCAGCTCAGGCAGACCTTCTGCTTTTGCGCCCCGCTCCACACGCACTCGAAGCCCAGGGGACAGCCGGTGCGGTCCTGGCAGGGCCGGGTGCAGATGCGGGTCTGGTCGGTGGCCGCGGCCCCGTCATTCTCCGGCGTGGCGGCGCAAAGCTGCTTCTTGGCGGTGTTGTAGCAGTCGCTGTCTTGCTTGCACACCGCACCCACCGCGGTCTGCGTCCGGGCCGGGGTGCCATCGCAGGAGGCCGCAAGCATTGCAAGCAGCGTTGCGAAAAGAACAAGCGCAGCGCCGTTTATCCCGGATCTGAAAGGAGAGAGCCTACGTTCCGGCTGCGTTTCCATTATACTAGCCATTAGCTGCATACCCCAGGACTTGTCAAATAACGATGTCCCTTGACAGGATCTTCTGGATTGTCGGATCGTTCCCATAAGGAGTCGCCCCCATGAGGATTCTAAGCGCAGTGGCCGGTATCGCGTTGCTCGGGTCGATTGGCATGGCCGGAGGTTGTGGCACTGCCGACTCGGGCCCGCCGATGGAGACGAAAAACCCCCCGGGCATGACCGGCGGCCCGGGGACGGGCAACACCGACTATCCGATGGCGAAGCCGGGCTTCGCCCTTGGGGATCAGGTGGCCAACCTCTCGTTCCTGGCCAAGCTTCACGGCAGCCAGGACGCGGGAAAGGACCCGGTCAAGGTCACCCTGGCGGACTTCTATGCGCTGGGCAAGCAGGGCGCCAAGCTGCTCTTTCTGTCGGGCGCGGCGGAGTGGTGCGGTCCCTGCAACCAAGAGGCCGAGGGTCTGGAAAAGGCGCTGTCCGACCCGGGTTTTCTCGACTACCAGAAAATGTACCGCAAGGAGGGGGACACCGCGGACCCGATCCAGATTGTGCAGGTGGTGTTCCAGAACCTGGACGGCAGCCAGTCCGATCGCGACACCATCGACCGCTGGATCAAGGCCCACAACATCGGCTTCCAGATCGGCATCGACCCCAAGAGCGAGGTGTCGCAGTACATCCCGGCCAATACCATCCCGCAGTCGCTCTACATCAAACTGAGCGACATGACGCTCCTATCCCGGGAGAACGGCTACGGCACCGCCAACGGCAACCCAGACGACTCGCGCAACGCCCTGATCGCCAACCTGGAGCGTTCGCTGACAACGGCGGCCAAGTAGCGGATGCCGGCGCTGCCGCGCTCCGCGCTTTCGGGCTGGATCTGGCCCCTGCTGCCCCTCCTGCCCCTCCTTTGTGGCGTCGCGCTTTCCGGCTGCGCCTCAGGCATCCAGGCTTCCGGCAGGGCCACCGACTTCACCCTCAGGGACACTGAGGGGCGCGACGTGCACCTTTCGGACTACCTGGGCAAGTCGGTCATCCTCATGGACTTTTGGGCCACCTGGTGTGTCCCCTGCGAGGCGGAGTTGCCCCACCTTCAGTCGATGTACGAGAAGTACAAGGGCCGGAGCTTCGTGGTGCTGGGCATCGCCATGGACGATTCCCAGACGGTGGCCCAGGTATCCCCCTTCGCCCGGCGCTACAACCTGAGCTTCCCCGTGCTCCTGGACCAGGAGACCAAGGTCGTGCAGATCTACAACCCGAAGCGCACCGCCCCCTATCAGGTGCTCATCGACCGGAAGGGCAGCCTGGCCAAGGAACGCCAGGGGTACAACGCGGGAGATGAAAGGCTCATCGAAGCGGACGTCCAGGCATTGCTCGCCAAGCCGTGACCCGAAGCCTGCCCCGCACATCATCATCATTGCGCCCCGCGCGGTCCTTTCCCGCGGCGCTGGCGGTCTGCGTCGGCTTGTCTCTCGGGCTGTCTCTCTGGCCCCGCGACGCCCGAGCAGTCGAGTTCACCATCCGCGGCACCGTTTTCCGGCTGGACATCACCGATTCCCTGTACCTGGATACCCACAGCTTCTCCGAGCCCATCGTCCCCCTGGCGCCCAATATCGGTCAGGCCACCGGCAACCCGCTCAACCCCTTCTCCGGCATCGACCGCCTCTTCAAAGGCGACAACACCCTGCCGCTGACCCGCTCCGGGGCCGCGCAGGCCTATGGGGACCTATATAACCGCTTCAATATCAGCCTGTCTTTCTGGCGCATCAACGCCGGGCTGCGCATCGACACCTCGGCGTTCCTGAACCCGCCGCAGCCGGTGGACCTTACCAACCTCGATGCCGGGGGTTGCGGGCAAGCGTGCGAGAGCCGCTTCCTGAACAAGTGGGTCAGCCCCACCGGGCTGGAAAAGGTCTATATCAACTACACCGACCGCAAGCTCGACGTGACCCTGGGGGACTTCTACGCCGTCTTTGGCAGGGGCCTGGTTCTCTCGGTACACAAGGTCGACGAGCTGGGCATCGACACCACCCTCCTTGGCGCCAAGGCAGTGTATAACCCCGGGCCCTTCAAGCTGATCGGCCTTCTGGGGGTCAGCAACATCCAGAACGTGGACGAGGCCACCGGCCGGTTCCAGAAGGACCCCTTCGACCTGATCGCCGGGGCCCGGGTGGAGACGCGACTGTGGGACAAGCTGATCGTCGGCGTGCATGCCGCGGGCGGCGCCCTGTCCGGCCAGGACACTTCCTACAGCACCGGCAGGGTGGGCTACGGGGCGACCCTGGAAGCGCCGCACTTGTTGCGCTGGTTGGATCTCTATTTCGAGGGCGCGGGATTGGAAAACTTCCTCGCCAACGACAGCCACAGCGGCTATGCTCTCTACGGCAGCGCTACCGCCTACGCCGGGCCCTTCTCCGCGCTGCTGGAGGGCAAGCTGTACCACCACTTCGACCTGTGGCAGGGCACCACGCAGCAGGCCGAGTTCGGCAACATCGCCTACAACCAGCCGCCCACGGTGGAGCGGGTGCTGACCGAACTGGATGACCCCCAGACCGAGATCGGCGGCGCGCGTCTGTTGATAAACTACCGCGCCTCATCCTTTTTGACCTTCATCGCCAGCGACGCCTTCTTCGTGCAGCGGGCCTACGGCGCGGTGGCCCACGATCTGAGCATCCAGGATCCCTACCTGGGGGTCGAGGTCCGCTGGCAGGAAGGTGTCTCCCATATCTTCGTCAACGGCGGCTACCGCTACGAACACGACGACGAATTCGACCAGACCTACAAGCGCACCGGCTGGTTCGACTGGGACCTGATCCAGGCGCTGCCGCATCGCTTCTCGCTCGAAAGCCAGGGGCGGGCCCTGTTCCGCACCAAGGAGCGCCCGCCCACGCTGGCGCCGGGGCAGCAGGAAGAATGGGACGAGGGCAACGCCTACGTCGCGCTGAAGTGGACCCCCTACCTGGTGGGCGCGCTGGGGCTGGAATGGTCCACCCGGGACCAGACGGTGGTGGAGCAGAATGGGCAGCGTTACCTCGAATATGGGCTCTTCCCCAATGGGCTGATTCAGTACAACTTCACCACCCGCTCGTCAATCAAGCTGTGGGCCGGTGGGCAGCGTGGCGGGCTGAAGTGCATTTCGGGGGTGTGCCGCACCTATCCCGACGTGCGCGGCGCGCGGCTGGAACTGGTGCTGCGCTTCTGATCTGAATCACAGCATCGATTCGACGATGCTGATGCACAAGGCGTCAATGGCGTTGCGATCCGGCTGTGCGGGCAATGGGGAACGCAGGTACACCTGGGCCAGGTCCGTTTCCTGGGCCTTGGCCCAATCCATCAGGCGGTCGTAGCTCCAGGCGCCGTGGCGGATGGAGAGCAGCTCTTCCGCGTCGGGACGGCGCACATTGAAGCAGCCCGTTTCCAGAAGCTCCCGGCACATGCGCATGAGACGCACCAGGTGCATCCCGTGCTTGCAATCGTAGCCGTGCTGCGCCTCAAGCTGTGCCCGCGTCGGGTTGCGCGTGCGCACCCAGCTCTGATATTGCTCCCAGTTGCGTTGCGTCGACTGATAACGCCGCTCCTTGTCCAGCACGTCGAGGAAATTGTCGGAGAACCCCAGCATCCGCCCGGCCGCGTGCCACTGCCCTTCCGAATCCGCCGCGGCCAGCTTCTGCTCGGCCAGCAGGGACGCCAGGCGCTCCCGGATCTGGATCTTGCCGGCATCGTCCAGGGGCGTAAGGTCCAGCTCCCACGCCTCGATCTGCTTGCGCATCATGCTTTCCGCCGCCGAAAGTTGGTCCTTGGGCAGCACCGTGCGCTCGGGCAGGCCGAACTCGGCGCGGGTCGGGGGCGCCTTGGGCGGTGACAGGAGCCATCGGCGGTGGGTGTCGATGCGTTTGAGCTGCGACATGGCATAGCCCGAGAAGGTGTGCTTGGCCTTGCGCGAAAGGAAGAGCTGCCGGTGCTCGAGCAGCCGCTCCCCCTGCGGGGTCACCGTCAGGCGATCGGCGGGATCCACGAAGAGGATCTCCAGCACGTTGGGGTTGCAGTCCGCGGCCAGGGTCATGAACTTGCGCACGTCGAAGATGACCACGTCCAGCGCGCCCTTCTGCTCGGCCTCCTCGAAGCGATGCAGGTAGCCCAGGAAGTATTCCCGCGGGGGCACCGCCACGCCGCGGATGTCCAGATCGCTGGTCGGCAGGGAGGTGCCATAGGCGTGCGACCCGTGCTTGGCCCGGTAAATGGTGCGTGCCTCCAGCCAGTCGGCGACGTTCATGAGGGTCTCCTTGACGGTTATTCTACCACCAAACCCCGGGGCCAACGTGGGGTGTGGGCCCACGCGGACCCGCAAATGCGAGTCCGTGGGGAGGTATAAAACGGCGCCGTCGTATACCCTCACCCGCTTGCGTCAGTTGACGGAGAAGGCGACCGTCACTCAGTACAGCTCCCCGGAAATGGGTGACCCCCCCATCCGAACCAGGCGAAGCTGTTCCGGATCGTCGGTAATGGCTGGCTCAAAGGGGGGGGTCGCTAGGTTGCGGGGAGCTGTACTCAGTAAAGCTCTCCGGAAATGGGTGACCACCCCCATCCGAACCCGGTGAAGCTGTTCCGGATCGTCGGTAATGGCTGGCTCAAAGGGGGGGGTCACTAGGTTGCGGGGAGCTGTACTCGGTGTCTGGTCGGTGTACGATCGATGGATGCGTGACGGGTCAGTGCAGCGTGCCGCCCGAGGGGTTGCGCGGCGACTTGCGCCGGCCCTGGCCCTTGGGCGAGGGCGGCACGGCCGGGGTGACCCTGGGCGTGTGCGGCTTCGACCGAGACTTCCCCGTCGAGCTGGAGGGCTGCGCCGGGAGGTCCTTGCCAGCCGCCGAAAGCGCCCCGTCCACGTCCTCGGGGCGGATCGGCTCGCCTTGAAGATACTGGATCTTGATGTCGCTGCGGACGGTCTTCACCGCCAGTTCTTCATTCAGCTTGTCGTTCTCCACGTTCGCCAGGTTCAGCGAGTCGCGGTTCGCCAGGGTCTGCTTGGTGCTGGCCGTGCGAGTGGCGTTGGCATCGGTGAAGTCGGCCTCCAGGTCGGCCCCGGCGGTCTTGACCTGGGCCTTGAGCTGGAGGGAAACGCCGGGATTGGACAGGACCGCCCTGCGCGTCTGCTCGGTCTGCACGATCATCCAGGCCACCCGGCCCTTGGCATCGATGGTCTCGGCGTGGGCATCCTGGGCCAGCGTGCCGACGGTGGTCTCGGTTGCCTGTCGGTCGTGTAGGTCGGCGGTGGCCTGGTCCAACTGGTCGACGGTGAAGGACAGGCCGACGAAGATGCCGGTGCCCCCGGCGTCGACCATGAACGACCGCGCGTGGATCGCGGCGCTGGCCAGGGACTTGCCGATCGTGCGATTGGCCGCCATGGCCGCCAGGTTGTGGATGATGGAATGCTTGGGTCGCGTGTCGGAGGCCGTGCGAATGTCGTCGCTGGACTTGCGGACGAACACGCGCAGGGTGTCGCCGACGAGCTTCTGGGGAGTGTCTGCCATGTTGCACCTTGACGTTACGTTGGCTTACTTACGAAGGCCGAACCCACGATGTTTTGTGGATCTGCCACGCGCTGCCCCGGATATTCGAATCCGAGACCACGGGCCTCGTGGACAGTTGGGCGGGCGCCCAGGGTGCAGATGGCGTAGGGTGGGACTCATTGTGGTTACAATTTCAAAGTCTAATGGCTGCAAGCTGATGCGCAAGCAAGTTTGGCGAAAAAAGATCGGTACCGACGAGAAGCTGGGGTGCGGGAAAGCTGACTGGCCGCTTGGCACCCGCCACAGGACGGCCGTTGGCCTACTGCGGATCGGCGCCGATCGGCTTTGGCGATCGGCTTTGGCGATCGGCTTTGGCGATCGGCTTTGGCGATCGGCTTTGGCGATCGGCTTTGGCGATCGGCTTTGGCGATCGGACGGTCACGCCCGCAGCAACCTTCAGTTCAATGGCCACCCCTTGCAGGAATGCCATCATCACCCGTTGCGGCGCCACCTCGTGATAGGCCGTCTTTCCCTCAATGGTCTCGCCGCGTTCGGATCTGATCTGAAGCGCCCGCGGACAAGATTCCCGTGGGGCGTCAAGAACCAGGGCCGGATCTTCCAAACCCAGAGGAGCCTTCCAAGTGCAGATGCGAGCCCTTTGGATAGAGAGGCGGCATCTTGGGGTGCAAGAGGCGGCATCTTGGGTGCAAGAGGCGACATCATGAGGGTCATGATGCGGCATCTTCAGGGTCATGATGCCGCATCATGGGTTGAAGAGTCGACTTCATGAGGGTCATGACGCGACATCATGTGGGTCATGATGCGGAATCTTCATGGTCATGACGCGGCATCTT
>JBBRLA010000065.1:0-20381 GCA_038231615.1 Polyangia bacterium
GCCGAAGTGGCCGTAGCCGCCGGGACTGTGGTGCTTCAGGCGATGCTGGGCCCGCAGGTGCGGGTCGGCGAGCAGGATGCCATTGACCCGGGCCTGGAACAGCGGCGGGTGCGCCGGGGCGCGGCGGCCACCGACGTGCAAGGTCAGTTCCGGATTGAGCCAGAGTCTGCCGAGACTGACGGTCTCCCGGGTCCATCCCACGGCGCCGTGGGTGGAGATGTACGCCCCATGCCAGCGTTCGGGGTCGAGTTCCAGATCCACCAGGCTGACCCGCTCGGGGGCGCCGATGGCCCGACGCAGGCCCCGGTCGGGATTGTCGGCCAGCGCCGGCCCGCCCGGCCAGCCCATCAGCACCAGCCGCTCTCGGCAGGGTGGCGGCAGCGCTGAGAGGACAAGATCCAGGTTGGCAGAGTGGCTCATCTATGTAGAGCTTACGCGGACTTCCCCATGGGGGGTCAAGGGGCGCGACAGTGCGCAGCGGTTGCGCAGGGTTAGCGGTTTTTCACCGGGAGGCGGTCCGGGTGCGCAGCTCGGGGGCGCCGCAGGTCTCCTGCGGGGGCGAAGGAATGATGCGCAGGCCCGCGCCCTCGACGCGGACCAGAAGCGGTGCCCCGGCGCGCTGCCCCCGGGCGTCAAAGCAGATCGATCCGGTGGCGCCGCTCAGGGTGAGGTTGGGCAAGGCCGCCGCGATGCGGGAGGGGCTGCACTCGCGGCGCTCGGCGGGGCCAGCCGGGGTGGCCGGGTTTTGTCCCGGGATTTGTCCCGATCCTTGGCCCTGGCCTTGGCACGCCACCGCGATCAACCGCACGGCGTCGTAGCCCAGGGCGTCCAGGGCGCCGGGTTCCTCGCCATAGGCTTGCTGGTAGCGCTGGGAAAGGGCGGTCAGCGCCGGGTCGTTCACCTCCACGCCGCCGCTGGAAATGGGGGCCAGCACCGCGCCTTGCAGGTATCGCCCGGCGGTGCGCAAGAGGCGCTCGCCCAGGCCGTCGGCGGTGCCCAAAAGCATCCGCACGCCGCCGGGCTTGACCGGGACGTTTTGCGTGGGGATCACGCCGGTGGCCGCGAGCTGCGCGGCGATGAGTTCCAGCTGCGGCACCGAGGCCGGCACGAAGAGCGCCTCGGGGTGCAGGACCAGAAGCTGCTGGGCCTTGTCGGTGAAGGTGGTGGCGCTCTCGGCGTAGCTGAGCTGCCCGACCACCCGCACCGGCTTGCCGGTCAGCTCGGCGACGAAGGCCTGGGTCATGGCCTTGCCGTAGGCGGTGGTCGGCGCCAGCACCGCCACCGAGGTCAGCCCCTTCTGGGCCAAAAACCGCGCCAGTCCCCGGGCCCGGGCGGCGTTGCTGCGCAGAAGGTGGAACACCGCCCCCGCCGGGGCCCCTTCGTCCAGGGCGGGGCTCAAATCGATGAGCGGAATGCCCCGGGGCCCGGTGACCGGGTAAAGCTTGCTGGCATCGCCCTCCCTTTTGGGAGAGCCGATCAGGACCAGGGCCCCCTCATCCAGCAGCGCGCCCGCGGCGCCGAGCAGGTCGGTCGCGGCGCCATCCCGCACCCGCAGGTCGGTGATCTGACGATTGCCCATAACCCCGGTGGCCCCGATCAGCTCGGCGCCCAGGAGCGCCCCGCGCAGCACCCGGTCCCCCAGCGCCCGATCCTTTCCCGAAAGCGGCAGGAGCAGCCCCACGATGGTGCGCGGTTCTATCGAAGCCCGCGAACCCGACGAAGTGGCGGCATGGGCGCTGTCGGTGAGCAAGGCGAAGCGCCGCTGCCAGTCCGGCTGATCCAAAGGAGGCAGCGCCGCGATCAGGCGGCTGGCCTGCTCGCGCACGTAGGCCTGCTCCACCTTTTGGACGCCGGCCCCGTGGTAGTAGCGATCGTATTCCCGCAGTGCGTCTTTCGGGCTGCCATCCCGTCGCAGGATGTCGGCCAGCACTGCGTGCAGCTCGGTGCCGTCATCACTGTCGACAATCTGCTCGGCGAAGGGTTGCAAGAGCCGCCGGCCGCCGGCCAGGTCCCCCAGATGATACAGGGACAGCCCCAGCAGGTAGCGCGCCCGGGCCACCACTGCCTCGGAAGGCGGCGCCGAAATACCCGATCGTTCGCCAGGCTGGGCCAGGGGCAGGACCAGATCCCGGGCCTGCGCCGGGTCCTTGAGGCTCAGGGCGGCCCGCGCCTGTAGTAGCGTCGCCTCGGCGGCCAGCGGATCGTCGCCGTGCTGCGCCAGAAAGCGGGACAGCTCCTTTTGCGCGGTGGCGGGGTCGCCCTGCTCCAGCGTCTGCCGGGCGCGGGCGTAATCGGCCTCGGCTTCCTTGTTGGGAGAATGAATCTCGGCGGCGCGGGGGTCGAAGCGCCGCGGACAGCCTGCCGTGGCCAGAAGTCCCAGGACCACGCCGATCAAGGTGCCGTTCCTGCCGCGGGCCGGCCTTCTCTTGGGTACCATGGCCTGCGACGGTATCAGCCCATCTCATGGGTCGCAACTTTCTGGCACCCTCTGAGAAACCGGCCCGCCGCTGCCGCCGTCACAGCCCGTGCAGAATCGCCAGGATCTCCCCTTCCTGCTGCCGCGCCAGCTCGGCGAAGCGGCAACCCGAATCCAGGAGCAGCCCCGGCAGTGCCATCGGCAAGAGAGGCCGCCGCAGGGGCACCTCCGCCTCTTGTAGGTTGGACTTGGGCGCCACGCCCGGCCGGCTCCCCTTCACCCGATAGCCCGGCGACAGGGGCCCCAGGCGGGAGGTCTCCATGCGGGACCAGAAATAGCGGAAGTCGACTTCCGAAAAACCGGCCTTGCGCAGCGCCGCCATGACCTGGGCCGGCCGCACGGGGGCCTCGTTCTCGGAGGTGTGCTCGTGGACCAGAGCGCCGATGAGCGGGGTCGGCTCGAAGGCGGCGAAGCGACCCCCCGGGTGCAGCACCCGGTGGATCTCGGTCAAAAGCGGTCCCAGCGGCTCGATGTGGTGCAGTACCAGGTTGGCTACCACCAGGTCGAAGGCGCCGTCGGCGAAGGGCAAGTCCCCGGCATCGGCGATGAGGAAGCGCAGGCCCGCCTGCCCTCCGTGCCGCTCCGCCGCGGCCCAGATCTGCTTGGGCACGGCGTCCGTGGCCCACACACTGGCCGCCCCGCAGCGCGAGAGCGCCAGCGAGAGCAGGCACTCCCCTGCCCCCAGGTCGAGCACGCGCTTGCCGCGCAACGCCTGGGTGTCCAGAAGGTCCAGCCCGCGGAGGATGCGCAGCCCCGAGGCGAAGGCCTCGCGCTCGAAGCCCTCCTGCCGGGCGCGGTGCTGCCGGACGACCTGGCTGTCGACGTGGTAGTAGGCGAACTCGCGCTCGGCGGACCACGGCGGCCGGCCCCGCAAGATGCGCCAGAGGTTATACCGCCACTCCGTCGCCGCGCTGGACCAATTCTTGGATAACCGCGTCATTGTGACGAATCCTAGCGACAAATTGCCGGACGAGGGAAGGGCCACGCCCTTTCGGACGTTATACTAAGCAGGAGACTCAGATGTGATGCAGGTCTCGCTCACCGCGGCGCTTCGCGCTTCGCGATAAACAACCGCGGCGCTTAGCGTTTCGCGATTGAACTCCGACGCACCGTGTCGTCGTTTTTATAGACTGAACATGCGTCTTGGTGATACCGCGTCAAACTCTGCTATCATCAGTGTGATTCAGGTCGCTGGACAGACCGGCCCAGGCGATCGCCCTGAAAGTCAGCTCGTTCGTTGGTTGGGGAAAAAGGAGGATTCCAATATGTTCCGTGTGTTGGCCATGCTAGTGCTCTTTGCCGCGGTGCTTCAAGGGCGACCTCGGATCGCACAGGCCGCCGAGCCCATGGAGGCGCTCTCGGCGATGCAGGCGGCGGCGAGCCAGTTGGACGGCTACTCGGCGACGCAGCTCAAGCGGGAGCGGTTCGGCGATCAGCTCGGGCCGGCGGAGACCCTGGCGGTCAAGTTCCGTCGCGGCCGGGTGTATCTTCATGTCCTGAGCGGGGCCCGCGAGGGGGCGGAGGCGCTCTACGTCCCCGGCGAAAACGACGGCAAGGTGCGCCTCCACAAGGGCAGCTTCCCCGACGTGACACTGAACCTGGACCCGCATGGTTCGTTGGTCATGGACCGGCAGCACCACCCGATCGAGCACGCCGGGGTGACCTATGTGGTCGAGACGGTGATGTCCAACGTGCAGCGGGCCGATGCGGCAGGCGAGGGGCACATGCGCTTCCTGCCGCCCACCGCGGTGCAGGGGCGCCCCGCCGACGTGATCGAGATGATGACGCCGTTCCGCACCACCCGGCAGACCGTGCAGAAAGGCGAGGACCTGTGGGCGGTAGCTCGTCGGCTGCGCGTCGATCCGGGGGTGCTGCTTCACGCCAACGGCCTGAAGCGGCCGGGGTCCCTGTCCGCGGGGACGGTGCTGCAGGTCCCGGCCTACTACGGCACCCGCACGGTGGTGACAGTGGACCGGCAGAGCCACTTGCCCAGCCGCCTCGAGGTCTATGACGGCAAGGGGCGGATCTACGAACTATATGAATGGTCCCGCTTCGACACCACGCCACTGACCGACCGCGACTTCGACCCCGACAACCCGGCCTACCACTTTTAGAACGAGAAGGAGAGCGCGCCGGAGCTGGGCGTGACCCGCACCTGCAGCGGGGTCTTCTTGGCCCGCTGCCCGAACCACACGCCGGTCCACACCACGCCCGCCACCACCGCCACCGCGCCGATGGCGGAAAGGGCGATGCCGGCGCTACCCAGGGCGCGGCTGCGGTCCTGGAGGTCCTGCACGGTCATGTCGAAGGGGTTGGCCTGGAGCCGGTCGATCACCGCGCGGGATGACTGGGTGGCGCCGATGCTGAGTCCCCCGCCGATCAAAAGTACGGTGGCGCCGCCCGCCATGAGCCCCAGCGCCGGCCAGGGGACCCGCGACGGGGACGGGGCGGCGGCGGCGCGGGCCGCGACGAGGGCGTCGAGCTGCAGGACCTGGCCCCGGATAGCGGGGGCGTCGGGGGCGTCGGGGCGCTCGGTGAGGTAGCGGCGCAGGTAGTCAGCGGCGCCGGCTGGGTCTTCCATTTTTTCGGCGACCTTGCCCAGGTTGTACAGGAGGTCGGGCAGGTGGGACAGGCGGTAGGCTTCCTGGAACTCGGCCATGGCCGCGCCATAGTCGGCGGCGGCGTAGTGGCTGGTGCCGGCGTCGTAGTGCTGGCGGGCCTTTTGCAGCGTGCGACGGGAGGGGGGGGCCAAGGAGGCGGCCTCGTCACCCGTGAGCGCGGAGGCGTCGGGGCGGGCGGTCTCCTGTGACGAGGCCGACAGGGGCCAGCCGGGACAGGTAAGGGCCAGTGCTAGGGCCAGGACGGCGGATGGAGGGCGACGCTTTGATGATGTGACCATGGCTATTCTTTGCCAGGGTAGCATGGAGAACCCTGTTGTGAGCAAGGATCGAGGATTGACCTCGCGGGCTTTCGACGGAAGCGGGAACCGGCGGCCAGGGATTGGCCGGGGGCGACAAAGGCGGCAAGATACCCGCATGTCCGCGAGCCATCCTTCTATTTCTGGCGACCTCGACGAACCGCGCGCGGCCTACCAGGGTCGTCTTCAGCAGGCCCTGCTCGAAATGGCGCGCACCGACCGGCTGGCGGGCCGCATCGGCTCGCTGCGCTTCCTGTGCTTTGGCGCCATCCTTTTCTTCGGCGTCGCCGCCGCCGAGAGCTGGCCCAAAGGAGTACCCCCATCGGCCCTGGCCCTGCTGGCGGGCCTGTCGCTCTTCGCCTTCGTCGCCCTCATCATCCGCCACGGGCTGGTCCTGAACCAGAGCGAGCGGGCGCGGCACCTGGTGGAAATCAACCGCAAGGGCCTGCGCCGGTTCGGAGGCGAATGGCGGAGCGAACCCATCCCCGAGGCCGCCGGGATCTACGCCAAAAGCCATGATGGCACCGAGGACTGGCCGGCCTACGCGGTGGACCTGGATCTCTTCGGCCCGTCCTCGCTGATGCAGCTTTGCGATGCGACTCATACTTCCCTTGGCGAGCAGGCCCTGCGACGGGCGCTGTCACGCGCCGCCGAACCCGGGGAAAACACCGGCGCCTCGGGCCCTGCCTCCATCGCCGAGTGGCAGCAACGGCAGGATGCGGTACGCGAACTGGCCCCGCTTTTGGACCTGCGACAGGCCCTGGAGGTCGAAGGACGGGTGCTCTCGGACGTGCTGAAAGGCGCCGGGGCCATGAAGATTACGACCGGCGGCCGCCCCCGGGCCCCGAATAAGCCCGATCCCACGCCGCTTTTGCGCTGGGCCGAGGGCACGCCGCTCCTCACCGGGCCCCAGCCCTACCTGGTCTGGCTTTCGTACCTTCCGCTTTTGACCGTCCCGATCTTCCTGCTCGCCGTCAGCCTCCCGGGGGCCGGGCGCATCCCCGGGCTCAACGCGGTGCTCTTTGGCCTGGTCATGGGCCAGGTCCTCCTGCTGCTGCACACCGCGCCCCGGATCAAGCAGATCATCGAGGCGGTGGGCGCGCGCGAGACCTCGTTCTCCGCGTATGCACAGATGCTGACCCTGCTTTCCCAAGCGCCGCTGCACACCCCGGGGAACCAGGCGCTGAAGGCGGCGCTTCATTCCGGGCCGGCACCCGGCGGAGATCCCCAAGCACACGGCGCACAGAAGGGCCCGGCCCAGCACATGCGCCGCCTCCAGGGCTACTACGCCAGCCTGAACCTGCGCCAGAACCCGATCATGTGGCTGCCCCTGAACGGCCTCTTGCTCTGGGATCTCTACTTCGCGTTGCGCATCGAACGCTGGCAAGTGGAGGTCGGCGCACGCCTGCGGGACTGGCTTACCGCCCTTGGCGAACTGGAGGCCCGCGCCAGCCTGGCCGGCCTGGCCCACGACAACCCCGCCTGGACCTGGCCCCGTCTGGTCTCCAGCCCTGCGCAGTTTGCCGCCGACGACCTGGGGCACCCCCTGATCGCCGCCGACAAGCGGGTCGGCAACGACGTCGCCCTCCCCGGCCCAGGTGGGGCCTGGCTGCTGACCGGCTCCAACATGTCGGGCAAGAGCACCCTGCTGCGCTCCATCGGTCTGTGCCAGGTGATGGCGCAAGCCGGCGCCCCGGTGTGCGCCCGCCGCGCCGCTCTTTCCCCGCTGCGCCTGCGCACCGTCATGCGCGTCGACGACAGCCTGGCGCAGGGCGTGTCCCACTTCTACGCCGAACTGCGCCGCCTGAAGGACACCGTGGACGCCGCCCGGGGGCCCGCGTCTTCATCTTCCGCGTCTTCATCTGGCTCTACCCTGTGCTACCTCCTCGACGAGATCCTCCACGGCACCAACACCCGCGAGCGCGAGCTGGGCGCGCGGGCGATCATCCGCATGCTCTGCAAAAGCGGGGCGGTGGGGGCCGTCTCGACTCACGATCTGAGCCTGGCCAGCCTGGAACAGGAGACCTCGGGCGCAGTGGTCAACGTCCACTTCACCGAGATCATCCAGGGCGACCAGATGACCTTCGATTATCGCCTGCGTCCCGGTCCGGTGCAGACCACCAACGCCCTGCGCCTGATGCGCCTGTGCGGCATCGACCTGGATTTCGCGGAACCACCCGACCATCCCCCGGTAGCCAGCGCCCCCAAGGGAGGCTAGAGTAAATTCACATCATGACTCGATCAAAAGTCGCCATTCTCCGCACTTCTCCCGCCACCGTTCTTTCAGACTACCACCGGCTGATGAACCTGGCCGGCTACCAGGACGTCATCGCCAAGGACGCCGACACGGCCCTCAAGGTCAACATCTCGTGGCACTTCTTCTACCCGGCCGCTTCGACGACGCCGTGGCAGCTCGAAGGCGTCATCCGCGCGATGAAAAAGGACGGTTATGACGACAAGCTGATCCATGCCTGCCACAACCGCACCGTCGTCATCGACGCCCACCTGGGCGAGCGCGAGAACAAGCACATCGACGTCGTCAAGGCCCACGGCCTGCGCAACATCCACCTTTACGAGGGCCAGGAGTGGATCGACATCCGCGACGCCGTCGGCGATTTGAGCCAGAAGTTTCTTTGCCTGAACCAGGTCTACCCCAAGGGCTTCTCGATCCCGCGCCGCTTCATCGGCGAGAACATCATCCACCTGCCCACGGTGAAGACGCACGTCTTCACCACCACCACCGGGGCCATGAAGAACGCCTTCGGCGGCCTGCTCAACGAGCACCGCCACTGGACCCACCCGGTGATCCACGAGACCCTGGTGGACCTTCTGCGCATCCAGAAGAAGATCCACCGCGGCATCTTCGCCGTCATGGACGGCACCTTCGCCGGGGACGGCCCCGGCCCGCGGTGCATGATCCCCTACACCAAGAACGTGCTGCTGGCGTCGTCGGATCAGGTGGCCATCGACGCGGTGGCGGCGAAGCTGATGGGCTTCGATCCCCTGCGCGACCTGAAGTACGTGCGCCTGGCCCACGAGGCGGGCCTGGGCTGCGGCGATGTGCGCGAGATCGACATCGTAGGCGACCTGGAGGCGGCACAGATGAACTGGAACTTCGACGGCCCCTTCAAGAAGATGACCTTTGCCTCGCGCAACCAGCACCGCATCTACTGGGGCAATTTGAAAAAGCCCATCGAGTGGTCGCTGAAGACCTGGCTCGCGCCGTGGGCCTACGTCGCATCGGTGGCCTATCACGACATGCTGTGGTACCCCGTATACGGGCAGAAGCACATCGAGGCGGCGCTTTCCAGCGATTGGGGGCGGCTCTTCGCCAACTGGGGTAAGGTGGCGCCGGACGCAGCCGGGCATGGCTACCCGGATGTGGGTGAAAAGAGCCCTAAGCTGGTGCGGCTCGGAATGAAGCATTTCCTGGAGGGGATGCGCCTTATCGCCATGGCGGTGGCAGAGTCCCCCGAGATGCAGGCGCGCAAGCGCCGAGCGCAGGCGCTGCTCGGGGCGCGCTGACCCCTGCTTTTGCGATCGCCGCGAGGGCCCTAGAGCGGCCGCTGGCCCCGGATCACCCGGATCAGCACGGTGGCAATGGCCAGGATCAGCAGAATGTGGATGTAGCCGCCCAGCGTATGCGCCGACACCATCCCCACCAGCCAGAGCACCAAGAGAACCGCGAAAATCGTCCACAACATGGCTTCTCCTACGCCGGACCTGCCGGGTCCGGCTCATATGCGTGGTCCGCCGCCGGTGTGGCTGCTAGACCCATAGCCAATGTGATCACCCGATCTGGATGAGGCAAGTATCTACCGCCAGCATGCCTGTACTCGATCGCCAGGAAGGGCCCGTGGCGGTCTACAAACCATTTCGCCCTCACGAATAACCGCGATTGCCGCCTTGCCGCCGCGGCCTTTTTCACCGACTCCGCTGAAGGATTGTTCCTTGACCCGGCCGTTCATTGGATGCATATCTTTCAAAACTTTCTGAAACCAATAAAGATGACTTCCACAGCTCGTGTCATGCAGTCGGAAACGGATGCCCCGACCCTCACCCGCCTGAGGCTGGCTGAGGAACGGGGTCACATGTCGGGTCGGCTCTTCGGGCTTTACGGGCTGGTCGGCGACTCGCTGGCCGCCTGTGAGTCGCGGTTCCCGGCCCTGTGCGAGGGCGGCCCCAGGGACGTGCGCGATGCCGCCCTGCACCTGCTCTCGGCGGGGGGCAAGCGGGTGCGTCCGCTGCTGCTGGCGCTCTCGGCGCGGGCGGCGCTGCCGGCTTCAAGCACACTGGACCCGGAGAAGTTGGTCTCACTGATGGCCGCCGCCGAGCTGACCCACGCAGCCACGCTGCTGCATGACGATGTCCTCGACAACTCCGACGTCCGCCGGGGGCGGGAGGCGGCCCGCGTGCGCTGGGGGAATTCGGTGTCAGTACTGGCAGGCGATTTCCTGCTGATCCGCGCGCTGGAGGAGATCGAGCACGCCCGCCTGCCCGGCGCCCTGCCCGCGCTTTTGGACACCATTCGCAAGATGATCGAGGGCGAGGCGCTGCAGCTCAGCCTGCGCGGGCGCAGCGATGCACAGCTTGCCACCTATTATGAAGTGGTCGAGGGCAAGACGGCGTCGCTCTTCGCCTTCTGCGGGCTGGCCGGGGCGCTCTGCGCTGGGGCGCGGCACCTGGGCGGGGCGCTCTCGGGATACGCGCGGCACCTGGGCTACACCTTCCAGATCATCGACGATGTGCTGGACATCGACGGCGAAGAGCGGGCGCTGGGCAAGTCGGTGATGGCCGACCTGCGCGAGGGCAAGCTGACGTTGCCGGTGCTGCTGGCGCTGGACGCGCGCCCGGAGCTGCGCCCGCTGCTCGATCGCCAGCGTGAGCCGGAAGACGACACCCTGCCGGACCATACGGTGATGCTCTTGCGCAAAGCGCTCAGCGAAAGCGAGGCCACACGCCGCGCCCGCGAGGTGGCGGCCGCCGAGGCGGAGAAGGGCTGCGCCGCGCTGGAGGCAGTGCCCCCGGGCCCGTGCCGCGACGCGCTCTGGCAGATCGCCTGGGAAATGGTGCAGCGCCATCAATGACGAGAGACTCGCGCAAATTTTGGCAAGACATTGCCGATAGAAGGACCCGAAGGAGACGTCCATGAGCGCCGCCGTGCAGCAGATGTTCGACCGCATCGCCCCGACATATGACACGGTGAACCGCACCCTGTCGGCGGGCATCGACCAGCGCTGGCGGCGCCTGGCCATCGCCTCGCTGCGGCTCACATCTGGCGCGGAACGCCATGGGGGTCTGGACCCGGTGGGCCCGGTCTGCATCGACCTGTGCGCCGGGACGCTCGACCTGACGAGGATGTTGGTGGCCGCGGGGGCGCGGGTGCAGGCGGTGGATTTTTCTTGCGAGATGCTGCAAAAGGGCCGCCTGAAGCTGCTCCCGGGCACGGAAGATCGAGTGTCGATCCTGGCGGCGGACGCCACCGCCCTGCCCTTGCAAGGCGGCCTGGCGGATGGCCTGGTGTGCGGCTTCGGCATCCGCAACGTGGACCGCGACCGCCTGGGGCTGGCCCTGTCGGAAGCGCGGCGGGTGCTGCGGCCGGGGGGCCGACTGGCGGTGCTGGAGTTCTTCCGCCCGCAGCGGCGGCTGACCCGGGCGGCGCACTGGCTTTACAATCGCCATGTGCTGCCCACCGTGGGCGGGCTGATCTCCGGGGACCGGGACGCATACACGTATCTGGTCCGCTCGATCGAAGGGTTTCTGTCGGTGGAGGAGTTCTCGGCGCGGCTTTCCGAGGCGGGCTTTGTCGGCATCGAGCACCGGGACCTGACGTTGGGCATCGCCAGCCTGGTGACGGCGCAGGCGCCGGGAGGTGGCACGTGATCATCCTATTGCGGCGGGACACAACGCCGAAGTTCGGGCAGACCGCGGAACAAGTGGCCGAGCGGGCGCTGCTCTCGTACGGGATCGCCGCGCGGCGGCATGTGGACCCGTCCACCGGGAACGTGGCGCTCCTGGCCCACGGTCCGGGGCTGCCGCTGCCGCCGGGCGCCTGCGAAGAGCTGCGGCAGTTGCCGGGGGTCGAGGCGGTCCTGCTGGCGCCGGAGACCCTACCCCTGGTAACCGGCGCCGGGCCGGGGGTGTCGATCGCCGGGCCGGCGGGCGAGGTGGTCCTCGGGACGGGTGGGCCGGTGCTCATCGCGGGCCCGTGCGCGGTGGAGTCGGAGGACGCGTTGCGTCAGATCGCCGCGGCGGTGCGGGCGGCGGCCCCGCCTGGGCGGGCATTGTTGCGCGGCGGCGGGTACAAGCCGCGGACCTCGCCCTACGGGTTTCAGGGGCACGGCCTTTCGGGGCTGCGGCTCCTGCGCCAGGTGGGCGATGAGTTCGGCCTGCCGGTGGTCAGCGAGGCACTGGACGAGCACTCGCTGATGGAGGTGGCGGAGACATGCCACGTGGTGCAGATCGGGACGCGGACGATGTCGGCGTTCGGGCTTTTGCGGGCAGCGGCGCGGGTAGGGCTGCCCGTGCTCTTGAAGCGCGGCTTCGGCGCCACGGTGGAGGAGTGGCTGCACGCGGCGGAGCACCTGCTGAGCAACGGGGCCAGGGGGGTGATCCTGTGCGAGCGGGGCATCCGCACCTTCGAGAAGAGCACTCGATCGACGCTGGACCTGTCGGGGCTTTCGGCGGCGCGATTGCGCACGAGGCTGCCGATTCTAGTGGACCCGTCCCACGCCGCGGGGACGCGGGGGCTGGTGCGCCCGCTGGCGCTGGCGG
Source organism: Polyangia bacterium (assembly GCA_038231615.1). Lineage (GTDB taxonomy): Bacteria > Myxococcota_A > Polyangia > Palsa-1104 > JAEUJZ01 > JBBRLA01. Next base: position 12,168 of record JBBRLA010000065.1, read on the forward strand.
GGATGGCGGCGGGGGCAAGCGGGCTGCTCATCGAGTGCCATCCGCGGCCCGAGGATGCGCGCTCGGATGCGGCGCAGGCACTGACGCTGGAAGAGCTGGCCGAGGTATCCCGGGCGGCATGGGCCGTCGCGGAAGCAGCACGGGTGATAGAATGTCCACACAGATGGCAGAGCGAGACCCAGACGCAGGCCCCCCCTCTTTCGGCCGTGACGAGGTCGAACGGATCAGCCTGCGGATAGCCGACGTCATCGGCGGCCTGATGGAGCTATGGGGGTTCAAGCGGATCATGGGCCGCACGTGGGCCATGCTGTACGTGTCGGATAAGCCGCTGACGGCGGCGGACCTGTCGCGGAAGCTACAGATCTCTGCGGGCTCGGTGTCGATGACGATGGGCGAGCTGTTGAAGTGGGGGGTGGCGAAGAAGACCTGGGTGCCGGGGGACCGGCGGGACTTCTATCAACCGGAGACCAGCATCTGGAAGATGGTGTCGCGGGTGTTCCGCGAGCGGGAGCTTTCCCATGTGCGGGACGCGATCGAGGCCTTCCAGGAGGCGCAACGGCTGCTCTCGCATTTGCAGGCGGCGGCGACCGATGCAAAAGACGAGGCGGGGCGGCGGACCCTCAGGTTCGTCAGCGGGCGGGTGAAGTCGCTTTTGACGCTCAGCGAGGCGGGGCAGGGACTTTTGGAACTGGTGCTCTCGGGCACGGCGCTGGGTGGGACGCCGCTGAAGGACCTGCTGGACGATTGAAGATGCTGCGCCTCTACTTCAGCACCCACGTTGGCCCCACCGTGGCCGCGCAGGCGCTGTCCGGCACCGTCCCGCTAGCGAAAAACTCTTTCATCGCCGTGCTCACGCAGGTCTCTCCCGCGTTCACCGCGGAATCCTGGACATCATGGGCCAGGCCGGGGAAGCGCATGAGCGTCCCGTGGCTCAAACCGGTCACCGTGTCGGCGGCCCAGGCGGGCGGGGTGGTCGGGTCGAGCCCCCCGGAGAAGAGCAACGTGGGCACGGCGCTCTGCACCGGCGCGAACGCCGAGGGGTCCTCGTGCAGGAAGGGCCACTCCTGGCACACCTGCAAAAGCCCCAGCGCCGCATCGCTCAGGTAGGGCCGCAGGGCCGGCCGCACCTGGGCCACGTCGGCCATCACGTCGGCGGCGGTCACCCCCTGGTTGTCAGCGCACTCGATGGAGAAATACTGCCCCACCGCCAGGCTGGCGGTGGCCGACATGGTGTCCATCAGCAGCGCCTCGATGCGCGGGTCCGCCGGGTCCAGGGTGGTCTTGCCCGCGGTCAGGGCATCGCTGACCGTCTCGATAAAGAAGGGCAGAAATCCCGGCTCCGCCTCCTGCACCTGATCCACCGTCGAAACATAGACGTCGGCGGCGAGCTGCCCGTTCGGCGCGACCTTCCACCCGAGGGACTTTTTGGCCAGCGCCGCGATGGTGTTCAGGAACTTGTTCGAAAGGTCGGGGAAGGTGCCGTTGCACATGGCGTCGGCGCTGCACGCGGCGAAAAGGGCGGTCAGGGCGCTGTCCCTGCCGCTGGCGGTCCCCTGGAAGAGGGGATGCTGGGGCGGCAACACTGAATCCAGCAGCGCGCCGCGCAGCCCGCCGGGAAAGTCGCGCACGATCGCCAGCCCCCACGAGGTCCCATAGGACACCCCGTTGAGGAACACCTGGGCGTACCCGAGCTGGGCGCGCATATCCTCGACGTCGGCGGCCAGCTCGCGGGTGTTGTAGGCGGTGAGGTTGATGCCGGTGCCCATCAGGCGATCGCGGCAGGCGGCCAGCGGGTCCGAGTTTGCCCCCATCTGGTCCATGCTGGTGGCGGAAAGCTCCGGGCAGGACAGGTTGGGCGTGGACAGGCCGGTGCCGCGCTGCTCGACGAAGATCTGGTCGCGCTTGAGGTTGGCGTTGTCTTTGGCGGTGATTTGAGAAAGGCCCAGGTCGCCCCACGACTGCCCGGGGCCGCCGGCCAGGTTGACCAGCGGCGGCAAGGCGGGAGTTGCCGCGGGGGCCTTGAGCACCAACACCGGGACCTTGACCCGGCGGTTGCCCTGGTTTTTGCGGTCCTCGGGCAAATCCAGGACGCCGCAGCGGACGGTCTGGCCCGATCCCGTCTTCACCTGGCTCGGGTCGAGCTTGAAGGGGCAGCTCGATTCATCGAAGCTCGGCGGGGCATTGTCCGGCGTGCCACAGGCCGAAAGGGCGACAAGCCACAGGCAGCCAGCTCGGAAGGCCGCTTCGAGGACCGGGAAGGATAGCTTGAAGGGTTTCACGTGTTCCTCTCTCTAAACAGAAGCACCTGGCCGGGCATCTTTTGGCGTACCTCTCCCCCATGTCCTCGCATTCGCGAGGTCATGGGGGTGCCCCCACGCTTCCTCGGTCACGTACAGTAGTACGCTCCCTCGGTCGCTGCGGAATGGGCCCACGCGGCTGAGCGAATGCGAAGCCGTGGGGAGCGCCAAAATCTGCTCCGGCCAGGTGCTTCTTACTGAAATGACTCTTCATCAACGTGACTCTATATATAAACTCGAACTCGTTTCAAAACCCGAGGTCAATCTTTATATAAGTCCAGCCAAACTGCCGACTTCCGACGAAGCGAACTCCTGATTTGAAACGAGTTCGAGTTTAGTATGAAGCTGTGGGGCTGTCGCGCGGCTTGCCGCAGTTTTTCTTAGCACAGTTTTCGCGCTGCTCTGGTGCGCATTCGCGCTCGTGACCCCGCCTTGCCGGGTGCGCATCCGCACATGCCCAGGAAACCCACTCGCATCTACAGGCACCCGGGCGCCTTCCAGGGTCCCTTCTGGTGTGCGTTTTCGCACCGCAAAATAATATTAACTCCCGTCGGTGAGCATGATAGTTTTGCCACATGCCCATGACGGAACGCGGACCCGATGTCATCGTGGTAGGCGGCGGGGTCACTGGCTGCGCCGCCGCCGCGGCCCTGGCCGATGGCAAACGTCGCATCCTGGTGCTGGAGGCGCGGCAGGGCCACAAGCCCCGCTTCGCCGGTGAACTCATCCACCCCACTGGCGCGCAGGTGCTGGACGACCTGGGCTTCCTGCCGGCCCTGCGCCGGGGCGGCGGCATCGATGTGGACGGCTTCGCCGTGGTGAAGGAGCACGGGGTCGGCTCCACGGTGCTCCCCTACCGTGAAGTCCCCCATACGCGACCCACTGGTTTCGCCATGGAGCACCGCGACCTGGTCGAGGCCATGCGCGGCGAGATCGTCCGCCGCCCCGGCATCGAGCTTCGCTACGGGCAAAAGGTGGAGGCCATCCTCCGCGACGGCAACGGCCGGGTCTGCGGGGTGCGCACAGCGTCCGGCAAGATCCACGCCAAGCTGGTGCTGGGCTGTGATGGCCGCCATTCGAAGGTGCGCCCGCTCCTGCAGCTCCCGGAGCAGGCGCACCTGGTGTCGTTCACCGTCGCGGTGAAGCTCCCGGGCGCCGCCGCCAGCCTGCCGCACCCGGGGTACGGGCACATCTTCCTGGGGGCGTGGGGGCCGATCCTCATGTACCCGGTCTCGAACACCGACGTACGCGGTTGCTTCGACGTGACCAGCGATCTGTCCGGCGGTCCCGCGGGTGCGGCGGACCTTCTGCGCCGGGAGTATGCCGATCACCTGACCCCGGCCCTGCGAGAAGGGCTTCTGGCATCCCTTGACCGGGAACGGCCCCAGATCGCCGCTAATGAGGCCATCCGCACCGATCGCTCGGTGATGCCCGGTGCGGCCATCGTGGGGGACGCGGGCGGTTGCTCGCACCCGCTGACAGCCACCGGGATGACCATCGGTTTCACCGACGCGGCACGCCTGGGGCGGCTGCTGCGCCCGCTGGGTGACCTGTCCCAAACGGTGCAAGTGGACGCGGCGCTTCAAAGCTACCAGAGCGAACGCTACCGTTTCGTCCGCGCCAGGGAGCTTCTGGCCAGCGCGCTTTATGAGGTCTTTCGGGCTGCGGACCCGGGGGCGCGAGCGATCCGCCAGGGCATCTTCCGCTACTGGGAGGGCAGCCGTCGGGCCAGGGCGACGTCGATGGCGCTGCTCTCCGGGGCGGAGTCGCGCCTCTCGGTGTTTTTTCGCGAATACTTGCAGGTGGTGGGCACCTCCAGCGCGGCGGCCCTTCTGGGCCACGGCGGGCGGCAGCACCAGGGCGTGCGCATGCCCCCGCGAGAGCGCACCCGGGCGCTCTTCGGCCTGGGCCAGAAGAGCTGGGAGAAGCTGCACCTGGTCGTGCGCGACGTCAGGCAGGAAGCGCTGCGCTGAGCGAAAGGGGAAGTAACTCTTCCCTCGGAAGGCGTCCGGTCTACTCAACCCATGTCCGGGTGGCCGGAACCATGCTGTCCTTACGAGGTGTCAACTTGGCGTGGTCGGACCTGAAACGGTCCATCGGCTCCCTGATCTCCTGTTTGGTAGGCGAAAGCTCTACCATGGTTCCATGGTGTCCCTCTCCCGCCTTCTACTAGCACCGCTTTCTTTGTCCTTGGGCATGCCCCATATGACCCCCATGCCCGAGCCATCCCCCTTCTACTGGATGCTCGGTGAGGGCCTGGGCCTGCTGATCATCGCCGGGCTGGTGGCCCACTTCGCCCCGGCACGCCGGCAGCGGCTGCGGTTCACCCTGATGCTGTACATCCTGGCGCTGCTCACCTGGCTGGGCAGCGTGGGCAGCGAGTTCCTCGGCTGGCAGCAATGGCGTCACGAGATCGCCCAGGGCTGCGACCTGCTCCAGATCCTGGTGCTGATCAACCTGCTGGCGGCGGTCTTCTTCGATCTGGTGCGCCTGTTCTCGCGGCTGACCCTGGCCAGCATCATCACCGACATGGTTTTGGGGGTATCCTACTTCGTCGCCGTGCTGCATGCCATGAACAAGGGCGGCGTCCACGTCTCCGGCATCGTCGCCACCAGCGCCGTGGTCTCCGGCGTCATCGGCCTTTCGCTGGCGCCGACCATCGGCAACGTCCTGGGGGGCGTGGCCCTTCAGCTCGACAACTCCATCAGCGAGGGCGACTGGATCCAGCTTGACCCCAATACCCAGGGCCGCGTTAAGGAGATACGCTGGCGGCACACGGTCGTCGAGACCCGCAACTGGGACACCATCATCGTGCCCAACGCCACCTTGCTTTCGGCCAACATCACCATCCTTGGCAAGCGCAGCGACAAGCCGCGGCAGCGGCGCTACTGGGTGTACTTCAACGTCGACTTCCGCCACGCCCCCGAGGAGGTCATCCGGGTGGTCACCGAGGCCCTCCAGTTTGCCCCCATCACCAAGGTGGCCGCCGAACCCCCGCCCCACGCCATCTGCCTGGACCTGGCCCGGGACGGCAAGGACAGCTTCGGGTACTACGCGGCCCGATACTGGCTGACCGACCTGGCCGTGGACGACCCCACCAGCTCCCTCATCCGCGAGCGGATCTTCACCGCCCTGCAACGGGCCGGCATGTCGCTGGCCATTCCCGCCAGCACGGTCTTTGTCTCCCAGGACGACCCGGCCCACAAAGAGCGCAAGGAGGCCCGCGAGCTGGGCCGCCGTCTGGACATGCTTTCCGGGCTGGAGCTGTTCCGCGACCTGACCCCCGACGAACTGTCCCAGATCGCCGCGCGCCTGCACCACACTCCCTTTGCCTGCGGCGAGGTCATGACCCTACAGGGACGCAAGGCTCACTGGCTTTATATTCTTTCCCGCGGCTCGGCGGAGGTCCGCGTGCGCCGCGAGGTACCCGACGCCCCCGAGGGGGTCATCGAGAAGGTGGTGCGCGAGATCCACGCCCCCGACTTTTTTGGCGAGATGGGCCTGATGACCGGCGAGCCGCGCCTGGCCACGGTGGTGGCGACGACGCAGGCCGAATGCTACCGCCTGGACAAGGAGGCCTTTCAGAAGATCTTGGAAGAACGGAAGGAGCTGGTCGCGACGATCTCGCTGGTGCTGGCCCGGCGGCGCAGCGAGCTTGTCGCGGCCCGGGACAATCTGGACGCCGAACAAAAGAAGGCCCACATGGCGGTGGAGCGGGACCGGCTCTTCAACCAGATCGAGCGGTTCTTCGGCTTGAAAGGGTAAGCGTGGCGACATGAACATCGAAGCGTAGGCAATCCTGCGGTCGGCGCCTCATGCTACCTCTGTTTGAGGGCGGATGCCCGCAGTTGTCGCGCCGTGGACGACCTTCAGGGCAGCGGCCTCTCTCTGACGGACCTGAGCCGGCCATGAGGGCATCTATGAATTGCTCAAACGATTGGCCCCGGTATCTGTAAAAGCGGCCTACTTCGTGGTATGGGCATGAGAATGGAAACTGCTGAAACCTCGGCCGCTCCCTATGTCGGCCGCAATGTTCCTCGCGGCGATGGCGCCGCCAAGGTCAACGGGACGGCGCGCTACATCGACGACCTGACGATGCCCGGCATGATCTTCGGGGCCACGGTGCGCTCCCGGGTGCCTCGGGGGATTTTGCGCGAGGTGCGCCTTTTGCCGGACTTCGACTGGTCGGGGATCACGGTGGTGCAGGCCGCGGACGTGCCCGACAACGTGGTGGCGCTGATCGAGGACGATCAGCCGATCCTGGCGGCGCGGGAGATCCGGCATTGCTATGAACCGGTGGTGCTGCTCTCGTGCGCGGACCCGGAGCGCCTTTTACGGGCGGTGGCGGCGGTCACCCTGGTGATCGACGAGTTGCCGCCGGTGCTTACGATGGGCGATTCGCTCTCGCGGAAAGCGGTCATTCACGGCGGTGACAACGTGCAGAAGTCCTACGCGATCAACAAGGGGGACATCGCCTTGGGGCGGGCGGAGGCCGAGGTGGTGGTGTCGGGGAGCTACTCGGTCCATCATCAGGAGCAGCTTTATATCGAGCCGCAGGGGGTCATCTCCTTCTGGGATGAGGACGGGGTGCATGTGCTGGGGTCGCTCCAGTGCCCGTATTATGTACACAAGGCCCTCAAGCGGGCGTTCGCGCTGGAGGCCGATCGGGTCCACGTGGTGCAGACGGTCACCGGCGGGGGGTTTGGCGGCAAGGAGGAGTATCCCTCGATCATCGCGGCCCATGCGGCGCTGCTGGCGAAGAAGGCCGGGCAGCCGGTGAAGATGATCTACGGCAGGCAGGAAGACATCGAGGCCACCACCAAGCGGCACCCGGCCACGGTGCGCATCACCAGCGGGGCGCGGCGGGACGGGACGTTGACTTCCCTGGAGATCGACATCCTCATGGACGGCGGGGCATACGTGACGCTGACGCCGGTGGTGCTCTCGCGGGGGACGCTGCACGCGACGGGGCCTTATCGATGCGAACATGTACGCATCACCTCGCGGGCGCTGGCGACGAACACGCCGCCCAACGGGGCGTTCCGCGGGTTCGGGGCGCCGCAGACCATCTGGGCCATCGAGCGGCACATGGACCGGGTGGCGCAGCGCCTTTCGCTGGACCCGGTGGAGTTGCGGCGGCGCAACCTGATGGTCCTGGGAGACGTGACCGCCACGGGGCAGCGGCTGACCGAGTCGGTGGGCGGCGAATCGTGCCTGCGGGCGGCGATGGAGAGCAGCGGCTATGTCGCGCGAAGGGCGGCGTACGATGGGCAGAAGACAGTCACCACGGCGGATGGCCGGCGGGTGCGGCGGGGCATCGGGGCCAGCGTGTTCTTCCATGGCGCGGGGTTCACCGGATCCGGGGAGCGGCGGCTGAAGGGGCGGGTGCGGATGGACCTGCGCGAAGGCGGGGGACTGACCATTCGCACCGCCAGCACGGACATCGGGCAGGGGACGGAGACGATCTTCCGGCAACTGGCGGCGGACGCGGCGCAAATCCCGATGGAGCGGGTGGTCTTCGAGCAGCCTAGCACCACCCGGGCGCCGGATTCGGGGCCGACGGTGGCCTCGCGCACGGTGATGGTAGTGGGGAGCATCGTGCATAGCACGGCGAAGGAAATCCGCGAGCGGGTGCGGGGGCAGGCCGCGGCGCTTTTGGGTTTGCCGGTGGCGGAGGTGGCGGACGCGCCAGGCCGAGGGGATGAAGACTTCGCCGCGGGAGATCGAACGGTGACGTTCGTGACGGCGGCGGAGGCGCTGTTGAAGCGGGAGCCGGATACCTTCGCGCTGCACCAGTACGAGCCGCCGGGACAGAACCAGTGGGATGACGACACCTATACCGGGGATGCGTATCCGGTGTATTCGTGGGGCTGCGACGTGGCCCAGGTGGAGGTGGACGTGGACACCTTCGAGACGC
>JBBRLA010000066.1:0-20349 GCA_038231615.1 Polyangia bacterium
GGTGACCACGCCGCTGGAGCGTCAGTTCGGGCAGATGCCCTCCCTGACTCAGATGACCTCGGTCAGCGCCTTCGGTACCTCGCTCATCACCTTGCAGTTCAACCTGGACCGCAACATCGACGCCGCCGAGCAGGACGTGCAGGCGGCGATCAACGCGGCGACGACCTTTCTGCCCAGCACCCTGCCGGTGCCGCCGACCTACAGCAAGAGCAACCCGGCGGATACGCCAATCCTGACCATCGCGCTCAGCTCGGACACCAGTGCTCTCTCGCAGGTCAACGACTACGCCGACTCGATCATGGGGCAGAAGATCTCCCAGGTCGCCGGGGTCGGGCTGGTCACCCTGGGGGGGGCGCAGAAGCCGGCGGTGCGGGTGCAGGTGGACCCGGCGGCCCTGGCCGGGCTGGGCCTGTCGCTGGAGGACGTGCGCACGGCGGTGGCCCAGGCCAACGTCAACCAGGCCAAGGGCACCCTGGACGGACAGCGCCTGGCCTACACGTTGGCAGCGGACGATCAGCTCTTCTCGGCCGCGGCGTACAAGCCGGTCATCCTGGCTTATCGCAGCGGCTCGGCGGTGCGCCTGTCCGAGGTGGCCCAGGTAGTGGACGGGGTAGAGAATGGGCAGCTCGCCGGCTGGGCCAACAACAAACGCGCCATCATCGTCAACGTGCAGCGGCAGCCGGGGGCGAACATCATTCAGGTCACCGACCGGGTGAAGGCCCTTTTGCCGCAGCTCAAGGCGTCGCTGCCGCAGGGCATCGCCGTGACCATCCTCAGCGACCGCACCGAGACCATTCGCGCCTCGGTGGCGGACGTGAAGTTCACCCTGGTGCTGACCATCGTGCTGGTGGTGCTGGTGATCTATGTCTTTTTGCGCAGCGTGCGGGCCACGGTGATCCCGGGGGTGGCGGTGCCGCTTTCGCTGATCATGACCTTCGGCGTCATGTTCCTTTTGGGCTACAGCCTGGACAATCTTTCGCTGATGGCGCTGACCATCTCCACCGGCTTCGTGGTGGACGACGCCATCGTCATGATCGAGAACATCTCACGCTATATCGAGGAGGGCGAAACGCCGCTGGAGGCCGCGTTGAAGGGTTCCAAGCAGATCGGCTTCACCATCATCTCGCTGACGGTGTCGCTGGTGGCGGTGCTGATCCCGCTGCTCTTCATGGGGGGGCTCATCGGCCGGCTCTTCCGGGAGTTTGCCATCACCCTGAGCATCGCCATCATTTCATCGGCGGTGCTCTCGCTCTCGCTGACGGCGATGATGTGCGCGCACCTCCTGCGCCCGCAGGGCGAGCTACATCCGGGCTACCTGGCCCGGCTCTTCGAACGCTTCTTCGCCGGCATGCTCAAGCTCTACGACCGCGGCCTCTTGTGGGTGCTGCGCCACCAGACGCTGACCCTGTGGGTCACCCTGGGCACCTTCGTCCTGACGCTCTTGCTGGCGCTGATCATCCCCAAGGGCTTCTTCCCGCAGCAGGACACGGGCCTCATCATCGGCATCTCGGAGGCGGCGCCGGATGTCTCCTTCCCGCGCATGATGGATCGGCAGGAGGCCCTGTCGGCGGTGATCCTCAAGGACCCCGACGTGGCCAGCGTGTCCGCCTTCATCGGCGCCGACGGGACCAACACCACGGTCAACAGCGGGCGCCTGTCGATCACCCTGAAGCCCCGGGAGGAGCGCAGTGCCAACGCCGGAGAGATCATCGCCCGGCTGAAGCCCGAGGTGGAGAAGGTCGAGGGGGTGACCTTGTACCTGCAGGCGGTGCAGGACCTACAGATCGAGAACCGCGTCAGCCGCACCCAGTACCAGTACACCCTGGAAGACGCCGATGGGCAGGAGCTGGCCCAGTGGGCGCCCCGGCTGGTGGAGAAGTTCCGTACCCTGCCTCAGCTTCGCGACGTGGCCAGCGATCAGCAGAACGGCGGCATCCAGGTGGCCCTGCGCATCGACCGGGACACCGCTTCGCGCCTGGGCATTGCCCCGCAGGCCATCGACGATGCCCTCTACGACGCCTTTGGTCAGCGGCAGGTATCGACCATCTTCACCCAGCTCAATCAGTACCACGTGATCCTGGAGGTCAAGCCGGAGTTCCAGCAAAACCCCGACGCACTGAACCTGATCTATGTGCGGTCGCTGACGCAAAATAGCGATGGCACCAGCAACCAGGTGCCCCTGTCGACCATTGCCAGCTTCAGCCAGAAGGACGTGGCGCTTTCGATCAGCCACCAGGGGCAGTTCCCGGCGGTCACTCTCTCGTTCAGCCTGGCCAACGGGGTGTCGCTGGGTCAGGCGGTGAATGCGATCAACCAGGCCAGCCAGGAGGCCGGGGTGCCGGCCAGCGTCCATGGGGACTTCGTCGGCACCGCCGATGCCTTCCGTACCTCCCTGGCCAGCGAACCGATCCTGGTGCTGGCGGCGCTTCTCACAGTGTACATCGTGCTGGGGGTGCTTTACGAGAGCTACATCCATCCGGTGACCATCCTGTCGACGCTGCCCTCGGCGGGGGTGGGGGCGCTTTTGGCGCTGATGATCACCGGGACCGACTTCAGCGTGATCGCCCTCATCGGGATCATCCTGCTCATCGGGATCGTGAAGAAAAACGCCATCATGATGATCGACTTCGCCCTGGAGGCCGAACGAGAACGGGGGATGTCGCCCGCCGAGTCGATCTACCAGGCGTGCCTCTTGCGCTTCCGGCCGATCATGATGACCACCATGGCGGCGCTTCTGGGGGGCATCCCCCTGGCGCTGGGGTCGGGGACCGGCGCGGAGCTGCGCCGACCGCTGGGCATCGCCATCGTGGGCGGGCTGCTCATATCACAGCTTCTGACCCTGTTCACCACGCCGGTCATCTACCTGTTCATGGAGCGGATAAGCCGCCGCCTGACCGGCGCCTGGGGCAAAAAAGTCGCGGCCCCGATCGGAACGACAGGTTGACCATGAACATCTCCGGACCCTTCATCCGGCGGCCCATCGCCACCTCGTTGCTCTCGGCGGCGCTGCTCATCGCCGGCATCGCAGCCTACAAGCTGCTGCCGGTGGCGCCGCTGCCCAAGCTGGACTTCCCCACCATCAACGTGAACGCATCCCTGCCCGGGGCCAGCCCCGAGACCATGGCCTCCTCGGTGGCCACGCCCCTGGAGCGCCGCTTCGGCCGCATCGCCGGCATCTCCGAGATCACCTCGACCAGCTCCCTGGGTTCGACCTCGCTGACCTTGCAGTTCGACCTGGACCGAGACGTCGACGCCGCAGCGCGGGACGTGCAGGCGGCGATCAACGCCGCGGGTGGCGAGCTGCCCACCAATCTTCCCTCGCGCCCCCGCTTCGGCAAGGTCAACCCGTCGGACGCCCCGATCCTGGTGCTGGCGGTGGCCTCGCAGACCCTGCCGCTCTCGCTGGTCTACGACGCCGCCAGCAGCATCATGGCGCAGAAGATCTCCCAGGTGACCGGCGTTGGGCAGGTGTCGGTGAGCGGGGCGCAGGCCCCGGCGGTGCGGGTGCAGGTGGACCCGGCGGCCCTGGCCGGCATGGGTTTGTCCCTGGACGATGTGCGCGCGGTGCTGGGCAGCGCCAACGTCAACATGCCCAAGGGCAGCCTGCAAGGCAAGGCGCAGTCCTACACCCTGGCCGCCGATGACCAGCTCTTCGGGGCCGCGGCCTACGGCAAGCTGATCGTGGCACAGAACAACGGCAGCCAGGTGCGCCTTTCCGACATCGCCACGGTCTTTGACGACGTCGAGAACAACAAGCTGGCCGCGTGGTCCGACGGCGAGCGGGCGATCACCCTCATCGTCCGGCGCCAGCCGGGCGCCAACATCATCGAGACCATCGAGCGGGTCAAGGCGCTCTTGCCCCTGCTGGCAGCGTCGATCTCCCCATCCATTCAAACCAAAGTCATGATCGACCGCACCCAGACCATTCGCGCCTCGGTAAGGGACGTCGAGATCACGCTCCTTTTGTCGATCGGGCTGGTGGTGCTGGTGGTGTTCTTCTTCCTGCGCAGCCTGTGGGCCACCGCCATCCCGAGCATCGCCGTGCCGCTCTCCCTGGTCGGCACCTTCGGGGTCATGTATCTGCTGGATTACAGCCTGGACAATCTTTCGCTGATGGCGCTGACCATTTCGACCGGCTTCGTGGTGGACGACGCCATCGTCATGATCGAGAACGTCGCCCGCTACATCGAGCAGGGCGAGTCCCCGCTTTCCGCCGCTCTGAAAGGGGCACGGCAGATCGGCTTCACCATCGTCACCATCACCCTCTCGCTGCTGGCGGTCTTTCTGCCCATTCTCCTGATGGGTGGGGTCATCGGCCGGCTCTTCCGCGAGTTCTCCGTCACCCTGGCCATCGCCGTCGCCGTCTCCGCCGTGGTGTCGCTGACCCTGACCCCGATGATGTGCGCGCAGTTCCTGCGCTCGGAGAAGGACCAGAAGCACGGCCGCCTGTACCTTCTGACGGAGCGCTTCTTCGACCGGGTGCTGGGTGGCTACGGGCTGGGGCTGAAGTGGGTGCTGCGCCACCAGCCCTTCATGCTGCTGGTCACCGGGGCCACCCTGGGGTTGACGGTGTACCTGTACATCATCGTGCCCAAGGGGCTTTTCCCGCAGCAGGACACCGGCATGCTCATGGGCTTCTCGCAGGCGGCCCAGGACATCTCCTTTTCGGCCATGCGCGACCGGCAGCAGCGGATCGACGCGATCGTGCGCGCCGACCCCGCCGTGGAGCATGCGGTGGCGTTCATGGGGGCGGTCAACGGCCAGACGGGGAACACCGGCAACCTGTTCATCGGCCTGCGGCCCCGGCCGCAGCGCAAGACCAGCGCCGATCAGGTCATCGCCCGGCTGCGCCCCAAGCTGGCTCAGATCGAGGGAATCACGCTCTATCTGCAAGCGGTGCAAGATCTGCGGGTTGGCGGGCGGGGCTCGCGGACGCAGTACCAGTATAGCTTGCAGGACGCGAACCTGGATGAGCTGAACCAGTGGACCCCCAAGGTGGTGGAGAAGCTGAAGACGCTGAAGCAACTGAAGGACGTGGCCACCGATCAGCAGACCGCGGGGTTGCAGGCCAGCCTGACGATCGATCGGGACACCGCGTCGCGAATGGGCATCAAGCCGCAGGCCATCGACAATGCTCTGTACAACGCCTTCGGGCAGCGGCAGGTATCGACCATCTACACCCAGCTCAATCAGTACCACGTGGTGCTGGAGGTCAAGCCGCAGTTTCAGCAGAACCCGGAGGACCTGCGTCTGATTTACGTGCGCGGCCCGAGTGGCGACCAGGTCCCGCTTTCGACCATCACCCATTTCCAGCCGTCGGTGACCTCGCTGTCGATCAACCACCAGGGGCAGTTTCCCGCAAATACCCTCTCGTTCAACCTGGCCCCCGGTGTCGCGCTGGGGGACGCAGTGGCGGCGATCAACAAGGCCGAGCAGGAGATCGGCATGCCGGGAAGCATCCACGCCGCCTTCGCCGGCACCGCGGAGATCTTCCGATCCTCCCTGGCCAGCGAACCGATCTTGATCCTGGCGGCGCTTTTCACGGTGTACATCGTGCTGGGGATGCTTTACGAGAGCTACATCCACCCGGTGACCATCCTGTCGACGCTGCCCTCGGCGGGGGTGGGGGCGCTTTTGGCGCTGATGATCACCGGGACCGACTTCAGCGTGATCGCCCTCATCGGAATCATCCTGCTCATCGGAATCGTGAAGAAAAACGCCATCATGATGATCGACTTCGCGGTGGAGGTCGAACGGGACGAGGGGTTGTCTCCCGAAGAATCCATCTACAAGGCGTGCCTCCTGCGCTTCCGGCCGATCATGATGACCACCATGGCGGCGCTGCTCGGCGGGTTGCCGCTGGCGCTGGGGACCGGGACCGGCTCGGAGCTGCGTCGGCCGCTGGGCATCGCCATCGTCGGCGGGCTGCTCTTCTCGCAGATGCTGACACTTTTCACCACCCCGGTGGTCTATGTGGCGATGGACAAACTTGCCCGCTGGCACAGGAAGCTCCGGCAACCAAAGCCGCCGGCCGAAAAATGACACTCGTGGGTCGAAAATTGTCAGGTTTGGCCGAAACAGCCTGGCCGGACCCGCCTCAACCTCGCCATTGACCGACCCGTAAGTCCGCGATAATGCATCCGGAGGCCCTGTGGCATGGAACTTGATTTCAATACGGAGGATCTCGTACGCGCACCGCGCGCTTGCCCCCAATGGCCCCGCCTCGCCTCGGATGCCATCGATCGCGATCGATCAATCGATGGCATCTAACTTACATGGCCCGTCCCTCGTCAAATGGCTCACTTCCAGTAGGCCGGCTCACGATCCACCGTCGGTGTCACACGCAACCTTCCTTTCATCGCGGATAGCGGTTATTGTAGGGGTGCGGCCTGATAGGTCCGGCTTCGCCATTCGTCACCATGGAAGACGCTCGCATGATCTCCGTGCGCTGCACGGCGGTCCCGGCCGCCCTCCGTCTGAACGGCGGCGTCGAGCACAATTGTGCTGATCCGTTATCAACGACAGGAACCCACCAGGTAAGGAGTCTCGCATGATGGATCGCAGCCGCTTCTCGCTGCGCAGGTGTTATCTCTTCCTCGGCCTCGTTCTTGGCGGCGGTCTGGCTGTGACGAGCTGCGGGCCACCGGACGGGGCTGCGGTCACCGAGCAGGCGCGGGCCGGCTGCGAGATGGAGACCCAGCAGAACATCCAGACCAACCAGAACATGCTCCCCGGGCGCAACTGCGGCTTCTGCCACCATTCGGGCGGTCAGGCGACCAACTCGCCCTGGACCGTGTCGGGTACGGTCTTTGCCTCCAAGGACAGCCCGTGTAACCCCGGCGGTTTGGCCGGCGTCGTTGTCGAGGTGCAGGACGACAAGGGCGTGCCCCAGGACAACGGCACCTTGATCACCAACTCAACCGGCAACTTCTGGAGCGCCGCGCGCTATACCACGCCGCTGCTCATCCGCGTCTATCAGCCCGACCCGGCCAACGCCAACAACCCGCCCCTGAAGGAACTGAAGATGCTGACCCCGGTGGGCGGCATGGGCGGCCCACGGGTCAACTGCGCCGATTGCCATTCCTTCCCCGGCCTGCAAGGAGCGCCTGGCAGGGTATATCTGAACTGAGGAAGCGGATCGGCCGCGAAAAACCAAGGTCAAGGGCCAATCCACCGGCCTGGGTCTTCTTTCGCGAGACGTGCCCTTGTGGCCGAGGGTCGGGCCAGGAAACGCCCGGATCAGACCGCCGCGAGACTGGGTATGAAGGGACGGGGCGCATCTTTTCCCGGCCTCATCAACTGCTGGTACGCCTGCCGGATTTGCTGGTCGTAGCGCGCCCACGTGAAGGCCGTACCTGCCCGCTGCCGCCCGATCATCCCCATGTGCCGTGCGCGCTCGGGGTCGCGCAAAAGCTCGTGCATGCGCTCTTGCAGGGCCGCCACGCTGCGAATGGGGACCACGTGGCCGCTTCGCCCTTCCTCGATTGCGTCGCCCGCCACGGAGTGGTCGGTGGTGATCACCGGCAGGCCGGAGGCCATGGCCTCCAGCACCACCAGGCCGAAAGCATCGTTGATGCTGGGGAAAACAAACGCATCCGCCTGCCGGTAAAGCCCCGGCAGGTCCCGTGGCGACACTTGCCCCAGCACCCGCACCCGCGGGTCGGCGTAGCGCGCCAGCACCTGGTGCATCTCCGGGAAGACGGTGCCCGCCAGCCACAGCTCGGCATGGGCGCCGCGCAATCCGGCGAAGGCACGCAGCAGGTACTGCACCCCCTTGAGCAGCTCCAGCCGACCCACATACAGGAAGCAGAATGGCGCACCGTCTCGCTGCGGGCGGGGCGGCGCCGGGTGAAAGAGCTTTGAGTCGACCCCGAGCGGTATCTGGATCAGCTTCTTTTGGGCAACGCCCGCGGCCACGAAGGAGCCGGCGGCGAAGGTCGACAACACCATGATGGCGTCGGCGACCTCGTACTCCCGGCGCATGCGGTCCACGATGGCCCGGGAAAAAAGGCTGTTGCAGGCGCGGCCCTTCCTGCCAAACGCTGCGTGTTCTTCCGCGGAAAGACCCATCCACAGGTCGATGTGGCTCATCGGGTGCTCCAGCAGGGCCACGATGCCCAGCTCGCGGGCCCGCGAAAGACTGCGCAGGCTGACCTGGGTCCAGCCCACCAGAAGGTCGGCCCCCGGCACATAGCGGCTGGCCAGGCGATCGAAAAGCGCATAATGCGGGGAGCGCATGAGGTCGAACCTGCCCAGCACCGGCAGGCGCCGCCAGACGGCCCACATGAGTCGCACGGCGTGCCGGTAGGAGCGCACGCGGGCCTCGATCTCGCGACCTGGCGGACGGCCGCGCTCTACTACGAAGTCCGGGTAATAGTACACCGCCTGCCTGAGCCATCGGGCATCGGTGAGCACATCCACCAGTTGTGCACCATGAGCGCCCGGCCCGATGAGGACACTGACCTTGAGGGGTTCCATTCTGCGCCTCCTATAGTACGAACCCGCCGGACCTGACAAGACGAATCCGCGACCGCGCAACCCTTGCTCACCCCGGGCCCGGATACGCCCCAGTGCAGCCCTTGCACACGCGTTTTCCCGTCGCATAAATCGCTTCCTCCAGCCGCCGGAAGTGTGCTAGGAACCTGCGCGGAAGCCTAGGAGGACGATGATGACGGGACCAACCCTGCCGGAACCAACCTTGCCGGAACCAACCTTGCCGAAACCAACAAGAATCGAGAAGCCGTCGTGCCTGGCCTGCGGGGCCAGCGGCAGGCCCGCCTTTCGCGGCACCCGGGACTACATGTGCGGGACGCCGGGATCCTACGACTACTGGACCTGCCCTTCGTGCCAGTTGATCTGGGTCTCGCCCCAGCCGACACAGCGGGAACTCTTGCGGCTCTACGAGCAGAACTACGGCGTGCGGCAGCACGCCCCCGAGGTGGCCGCCGCGGACGTGGGCTCGGTGAAGCAGGCCGTGCGCCGGGCCGTCCTGGCCGGGCAGGAAGGCTACCCGGATGTCGCGGGGCCGCTGGGGCCGGCCCTGTCGCTTTTTGGGAAATCGATCGGGTGGGTGCCGCCGATCGGCGATCGGGCGCGCTACCACCTGGGCCTCCTTTTCCCGCCTAATCGGCCTGCGGGGAAGCTCCTCGACATCGGCTGCGGCCTGGGCTGGTACGTGCGCATCATGCGCGACTGGGGCTGGGACGCCTGCGGCCTGGAGCCGGACGGCAACACCGCCCGCAAGGGGCGCGAGATGTATCAGGTGCCGATCTTCGAGGGCGACATCAACGAACCCGACTTCCCGGACGAGCACTTCGACGCCATCTCGATCCGCCACGTGCTCGAGCATGTCTCCGATCCCCACGCCCTCCTTTCCCGCTGCCGCCGCCTGCTCAAGCCGGGGGGCTGGCTTGGCATCGCCACGCCCAACGGCAGGGGCCTGGCGAGCCGCTGGTTCGGTCAATGGTGGCGCGGCCTGTGCGGGCCCTGGCACCTGCACCTTTTCGGGCCGGACTCGCTGCGCAAGGTGCTGGAAGCCAACGCCTATGAGGTGAAGCGCGTACGGACGCTCTCGCGGCCGGCGCACTGGGTTTATACTGCCTCGCAGCAGATCCGCCAGGGGGTCTACCGGCCCGAGGTGAACCCGCCGTCCTGCTGGTGGTTCCATGGCCTGGAGGTGGCCCTGAACTCCCTTACCGGCGACTTCGGCGAGGAGTTGGAAGCGGTGGCCGAGAAGCCTCGGATCGCGGGGTAGATCAGGGAGCGGGAGAATTGGGCGGATCGGGCGGCGGTTCGGTCGGTTCCGCCGCGGGCCCTGGGCCCCTCTTGCGCAGGCGCTCCGCCTGTCGGGCGACGCGGGCCTCCTTCCGCGCTTGCTGGGCGGCGATGGCGTCCCGGGCAGCGCGGCTGCCCAGGATGTAGCCCATCACCACCCCGAGCATCAGCATCGCGGGGATGTAGATGAAGTGCGCGGCCGTGGGCACGGCTACCTGCTCGCGCCCTTTTCCAGCTTCTCTTGCAGGAAGCCGATCTCGCTTTCCAGCTTGGTCGTCCGCGCGGCCACCGAGCCGACGAAGACCAGCACCGCCAGCCAGATGAAGCCGTAGGCCGCCGCCACCAGGGGCGCCGCGGCGATGCTCTCGTCCTTCATCGCGGTCATGTTCGCCGGCCGAGGATCCGCGACGAATCCGTCGCTGTCCACCTTGGGTTGTGCCGGTGCCGGCGCCTGGGCGAACGCCGAAAGGGGCACGCAAAGGAACAGGAGCAAAAGACAAAAGCGCCTGTACAGGGACCTCTTCACTCGTCTCGCCATCGCCTTGCTCGCCTCGCTCGTCAGGTTTTTCGTGTTCATTTTACTCATCCACCAGCCCCTCGTCCTGTGCCAGGAGATGCAGGGTGGTGTAGCGCGCCCGCGCCCGCTCCAGTGAAAGGCGCATTGCGAAGAGCGCCAGGAACACCAGCAGCATCACCAGGCCGGAGAAGAAAAACGGCACCCGCATCCCCTCCGCCAGCGTTGACACCACGGTGGTCTTTGGGTGGATGGTCTTCCACAGCGACACCGAGATGTAGATGAGCGGCACATCCGCCACCCCGAAAAGTGCCAGCCCCGCCGCCAGGCGCCGCCCGCCGGGGCCGCCGTAGCTGCGGGCGAAGAGGTACGAGACGAAAATGATCCACATCAGCAGCGTCGAGGTCAGCCGCACGTCCCACTGCCACCACACGCCCCACGCCTTGCGCGCCCACAGGGGGCCGGTCACGATGACGCAAAGACCAAAAAGCACGGTCAACTCGGCGGCGGTGATGGCCACCTGGTCGGCGGTCTCGGAATCCTTGAACAGGTAGATCGCGCTGGCCACCCCGCAAATGAGGGCCCCCAAAAGAGACATCCACGCGCAGGGCACGTGGAAGTAGAAGATGCGCTGGACAAATCCCATCGTCGCCTCTGCCGGCGCGGCCAGGATCATGCGCGGCGCCTGGAAGAGCCCGATCGCCGAGAGGGGCAGGAGCAGCAGCAGCACCAGGGGTGGCAACCACGAAGGCCGCCCGGGGCCGGACATCAAGGGGGTCTTGGACATCGGGGTCATCGCCATGACGACAGTTTACTCCGTTGCGCACAAAGGTTCGAAAAGCCACAGACCGGCGGCAATGGCCACGCCGTCGAACACCAGGAGAAAATGAATCCACCGCTGGGCGTCCATAAGCGCCTCCTGTGTCTCGTAGAGCAGGGCGTAGGTCCCTCGCGTCCCGGCCAAAAGCACCGGCACGATCAGGGGGTACACCAGGAGCGGCAGCAATACCTCTCGCGCCCGCACCCGACCCAGGGAGGCCCCGAAGAGCGCCGCCACCGAGGCGAAGCCCAGCGTCCCCAGCAAAAGCACGATGGCCAGCAGGCCCAGATGTCCGCCAAGCTGCATGCCGAAGAGCAGGCACAGCCCGGGGACCACCACCACCAGCACCGTGAGCATGAGCAGAGAGATGCTCAGCAGCTTGGCCAGGTAAATGGCCGGGCGGCTGGTCGGGGAAAGCAAAAGCCCCCGCAGGGTGTCGGCCTCGCGCTCCCGCTCGAAGCTGCGGCTGATGCCGAGCATGCCGGCCACCGATAGGGCCACCCACAGCACACCGGACATGACCTCGACGGTGGGCGGGGTGCCGCCCAGAAAAGCGAAGGAGAAGAGCAGCACCAGGATGGCGGCGAAAAGCAGGGTGGCGTAAAGCAGCTCGCCCGCCCGCACCTCGACGACCACGTCCTTCCACAGGAGGCGCGCCACCTCGCGGACGAAGTTCATGGGCCGGCCTCCCCAGCCTCTTTCAGCAGCCCCGCGGGTTCTTTCACCCCCCCCGCGGGCTCTTTCACCGCCCCCTGGGGCCCATTCAGCAGCCCCTGGGGCCCATTCAGCAGCCCCTGGGGCTCATTCACTGCCCCGGCGGGCTCATTCACTGCCCCCGCGGGCCTTTTCACCGCCCCCTGGGGCCCATTCAGCAGCCCCTGGGGCCCATTCAGCAGCCCCTGGGGCCCATTCAGCAGCCCCTGGGGCTCATTCACTGCCCCGGCGGGCTCATTCACCAACCGGCGTCGCGAATCGGTGCCGTTGGTGCCATCGGTGTAAAGGCGCAGGAGGGCCGCGGGGGTGCAGCGCCCGGCCTCGTAGGTCTCGTCGGCCACCAGCCTGCCGCCGCGCAGCAACACCGCCCGATCGCAGAGCGGCGCGACCGCCTCCAGGTCGTGGCTGATGCAAAGGAGGATGGCCCCCCGCCGCCGCTCTTCCAGGAGCAGCGCGGTCAGGGTGGTCACCCCGCCCCGGTCGAGACCGGTATAAGGTTCATCGAGAAGCAAAAGCCCCGGCCTGTGCAAAAGCGTACGTCCCACCGCCAACCGCTGCAACATGCCCCGGGAGTAGGTGCGCACCGGGCGATCCGCCGCCTCCAGCAGGCCTACCCGTTCCAGCAACTGCTCGCCCCGGGACGCTATCTCCGCCGCACTGCCCAGGTGGTACAGGCGCCCGAAGAAGCGCAGGTTCTCCCGGGCGCTCAGGTCGCCGTAGCAGCGAGGCTCGTGAGAGAGCACGCCAAGCTGCGCCCGCAGCGCCTGCGAATCCAGCGCAGCCAGGGGCTGCCCGCCAAAGAACACGGCGCCCCTGGTGGGCCGGGTCAGGGTGGACAGGATGGAAAGTAGCGTCGACTTGCCCGCGCCGTTCTCTCCAAGCAGCACGGTGGCCTGGCCGGCAAGGAGGCGCACGCCGACGTTGGACAGCGCGCGCCGCCGGCCATAGTCCTTGAACACCCCCCGGGCTTCGACATGTGAGAGTTCGGGCACGAAGGCTAGATCTTCTCCGGTGCGTCCAGCTCGCGGTAGATCCCCTCCAACTCCGCAAGGAGTTGCTGCCGGCCGGGGCCCGCCCTCTTCGACTTCTTTTGGTCTGCCTTCGGGTCCGCCCCCTCCGCCTCGGCCCGCTCTTGCTGCAGAAGCTGATCCAGCAGGGCCTGTCGCCGCCGCTCCAGGCGCTCGCGCCGCTCCTTCTCGCCCTCGTCCTGTTTTTCTCGCATGGCCAACGCCCCGAAGGCGATGGCCACCCCCATGGCCAGAAGGGCCGCCAGGTAGCGCAGCACCGTGGTTTCGTGAGGCAATCCGCTCAACGAAAACTCGATGTAGCCCCCCGCCTTGGGTGCCGGGGCGGTGGCGACGATCAGGTCGCGGCCGTTGAACTTGCGGTCCTCGCTCTCGTAGCCCGACCCTTCCAGCTTCAGGTCGGGCATCTTCTCCACCAGAACGTGCAGGGCGTCGAAGGGCAGCGGGGTGGCCTGGCGCACCGACACGGATCCGGTGTGCTTAAGAACGAAGGCCACCGAGAGCTGCGTGTCCCCGGGCGGCAACGGCCCCTTCCACACCAGCTCGGGCGGCCCGCCGCGAGACACGTCCACCGTGAGCTGCGTCGGCGAGTTGGGAAAGACCTGGGGCGAAAGGGCGCCTTCGGAAAGCGGCAGGCGCAGGCCGTCGCGGCCCGGGTCCACCGCCGTGGACAGCGGGTTGTGGACAAAGAGGTTCTCGATTACCTCGAGCATCTCGTCCTGCATTTCGATGATGAGGTGCGAGTTGGCCGCGATGGTCAGCTTGGAGGCGTCGCTGGAGACCTTCAGCGCCTGCATGGACACCTGGCTGCCGTGGTCCTTGACCATGCGGAAGGGCTGGCTGCGGTAGACCGCGCCGTCGCGGCTCACCGAGACCAGGTAGCCGTCGCCGGGGCCCAGGGTCAGCCCCTCGAAGCGGACGGTGCCGTCCTCGGCGGTGCTCTTCTGCGGCAGGGCGTCCACCTTCTCGGTGCCCTTGTCGGCGTGGTTCACCACCACCGGGATATCCTTCAGCGGGGCGCCCCCATCGCCGACGACCTGGACCACCAGCACGCCGGGGGGCAGGTGCAGGTCCACCCGGCCCTTGCCGTCGGGCGTGCCCAGCTCTTTCTGCTGATCGGCGGCGCTTTTCTCGAAGACCAGCATGACGCGGACGCCGGGGGTTTGGGGAAGCTTTATGGGCTGCGACGCCAGGGCCTCGCTGTCCACCGTGGCGCGGGCCTCGTAGGTGACGCCGCCCGTCAGGCCGGCGAAGGTGGCACGGCCCTCGGCATCGGTCTTCTCGGTGCGCTTCTCGTTTTTGGCCTGGTCGACCAACTCGACCTCGACGCCGGGGAGGCGGTTTCGCAGCTCGCCGCGGATCAGGCGCACAGTGACGGTCCCGGCGGCGACCGCGGGGTCGGGCCGGGGGATGCCCGACATCTGCGCGGGATCGGGCATCCCGGCCATGCGCGGCTGCGCCCTGGCAGGCGTGGGCGCCACGGCAAGCATGAGCGCCACGACGCCCGAGAGCGGCGCAATCATGAGGGCGGCCAGGCACAAAAGGAGGTGCCGAATCGCCCTCGCCCCCCCCGCTTCTTCAACTGACCAGAAACGCTTTGAGCCGGCGCTAGCGGGCGTGGGCCTCCACGGACTCGCGAATGCGAGTCCGTGTGGAGGTACAACCGTCGCGGTGTCAAATGGGCGCACGTATATCATAGATGCGTCTCTCGTCATGATGGCGAAAGTCGGGCGCCGCACTTCTTGCAGAAGAGGGCATCGCCATCGTTGGAGGTACCGCAGGCCGCGCACCCTTCGGGGATTTTCATCTCCGGCCGCTTTTTCTTCTTCAATGCACGGCGCTCCGCTTCGCTTCGCGCTATCGGTGCACGGCGCTCCGCTTCGCTTCGCGCTATCGGTGCACGGCGCTCCGCTTCGCTTCGCTCTATCGATGCACGGCGCTCCGCTTCGCTTCGCGCTATCGATGCACGGCGCTCCGCTTCGCTTCGCTCTATCGGAGTCGGTGCGGCATCCGCATCCGCAGTCACCGCGGCCACCGCCCCAGCCGGCAGCGCCTGCCGCCGGGCCCGGAGGTCCAGCTCGATCTGCTTGTGGAAGTCATGCCCCTGGTCCAGTCGCCGCAGGATGCGCACCGCGCGCTCCCGGTAGCGTCCACGGATCTCCCCGTAATCCCCATCGGAAAGCTTGCCCATGGCGTGGTCTAGCTCCAGCTCTTTCAGGGCGCGCTTGATGGCCAGATACTCGCGCTCCAGTTCCTTCTTTCGGCGGCCCACCACCCGCTCGTCCTCTTCGCGCTCGCCCGCGCCGCTGAGCACCAGCGCCTGCGCCGCCTGCACGAAGAAGCGCGCGGTCAGGGCCAGGCACAACACCGCCAGGGTCAGGAACACCCCCGGCCCGGAGATCCGCCCTCCGCCCATGGTGAAGGTGAACACCAGAAAACAGGTGCCAAGGACGCCCAAAAGCGCCAGCCAGAAAATCCGTCCGTAGGTAAAAGTCATGTCGCCCGGTCTATCGGTGGGGTCATCAGGCCTGTTGGTCCAGGTCGTCGTCCAGACGGTTCTCGTATTCTTCGTTCTTCTGCTGCTCCGCCGCGCCCTGGGTCTTGTTTTCCCGGCCGCCGGCGTTCTTCGCCGACCGGTCCTTGCCGCTCCACCTGCGGGCGGACAGCACCAGGCCGCCGCCGGCCCCCAGGAACGCCACGAAGGGGAAGATCCAGGCCACGCGGTTGAAGCCCGTATCCACGGGAACGATGAGGGCCGACTCCCCGGGGAAGCGGCCCAGGTAGTAGCTGATGATCTCCTGCTTGGTCTTCCCCAGATCGATCATCTTGCCGATGATGCCGCGCTCCTTGTCCGCCGTCCCGCAGACGCACTCATCCAGGGTCTGCCTGCCGCAGCCGCACATGCACACGATGGTCTTGCGCAGCTCTTTTTCCAGGGCGTTGCGCGCCGGGGTCGGGAAGGTGCCGGACGAAACGTTGTGCATTCCCGTGCCGACCTCAGGAGCCGCAGCCAGCGTCATGGCCTGCGCCGGTCCCGCGAAAAGGAGCAGCAATGCGCCCAGTGCCGCCGCCTTGGTCCCGCCCTTGGCCCCGGCCAGCTCGTAGGCCCGCTCCGGCAAGAAGGCGACCCCCGTGCCCAGGATGAGCAGCACGAAGCCGAACCATACCCAGTTTACCAGCGGGTTGATGATGATCTTGATGTTGGCCAGCCCGGTCTCGCCGTCGATGCCGTTCAAGATCACGTAAAGGTCTTCGCGCAGGCTCTCGCGGATGGTGACCATGGTCCGGGGGGGCTCTTCGTCGTGGCCGCGGTAGGACCACTTGGACGGGGCCAGCGTGCCGATCGGCTTGCCGTTCTCAGACACCGTGAGGCGGGTCTCCACCACCTCCTTTTGCGAGTCGCTCCAGGTCCTGAATCCCTCGTAGCGGATCTTGTAGCGCCCGAGTGAAGTCTCCTGCCCCTTGTCCAGGGTGACGTCGGTCTCCTTCTGGTAGGTCTGCCCGGCGAAGCCGACGAACATCAGCACCACGCCCACGTGGACCAGGTAGCCCCCGTAGCGCCGCTTGTTGCGCGCCGTCAGGCCGATAAGGGAGGTGAAAAAATCCAGTCCGGTCGAGGCCTGCCGCGCCCGCGCTCCGACGTAGAACTCCTGCGCGATGGTGGTCAACACCATGCCGCAGATGGAGAAGCAGATAAGCGACACCGGCAGTTGCAGCCGGTCGTGCATGAAGGGGCTGGTCGCCCGGGACGCCGGAATCAAGCCCCCGACCAGTGCCGCGGTCAGCGCCCCGCAAAAGAGCGGCAGGCGGAACTGCTTCCACAAAAGCTCCCGCGAGGCCCGGCGCCAGGCGATAAGCGGCCCGACGCCCGTCAAAAAGAGCAGCAGCAGCCCGAGCGGCGCCATCCACTTGTTGAAGAAGGGCGGGCCCACGGTGACCCGGTTCCCGGTGACGGCCTCGGAGATGGTCGGGAAAAGGGTCGCCACCAGGATGAAGAACGCGGACCCCAGCAGCACCCAGTTGTTCACCAAAAAGGCGAACTCCCGTGAGACCCACGAGTCCAGCTCCCCCCGGGAGCGCAGGAGCGGCAGCCGGTAGATGAGGAAGCCGAAGCTGAACACGCCGCACAGGCCGATGAACACCAGGAAGCGCGCCGCCAGTTCGCTGTCGGCCCCGAAGGCGTGTACCGACTGGACGATCCCGGATCGGGTCAGGAAGGTCCCGACCATGGTCAAAAGGAAGGTGATGATGACCAGGGTGACGTTCCACACCTTCATCATCCCGCGCCGCTCCTGGATCAGAATGGAGTGCAGGAACGCGGTAGCGGTGAACCACGGCAGGAAGCCGGCGTTTTCCACCGGGTCCCAGCCCCAGTAGCCGCCCCAGCCCAGGACATGGTAGGCCCACAGCGAGCCCAGGATCAGCCCCTGGGACAGGAAGTACCAGCACAAAAGCATCCACCGCCGCACCGACTGGAGCCACGAGTCATCCAGGTTCCCGGTAATGAGCGCGGCCATGCCGAACGCGAAAGGGATGCTGGCCGAGACGTATCCGATGTAGAGCGACGGCGGGTGGGTCGCCATGTAGGGGTCCTGCAAGAGCGGGTTTAACCCCTTGCCAACCACTGGCGCGTCGGTCAGGAAGGTGGCGAAGGGCCGCTTGTAGAACACCACCAGGATGACGAAGAAGGTCAGGATGCCCATGAGGATCGCCGTCACCCAGGGGATCAGCTCCCGGTGCCGTTCGCGGTTGCGCGAGATGGCCAGCGCCGAGAAGATCGAGAGCAGCCAGGCCCAGAACATCATCGAGCCGTCCAGGCCGCCCCAGTATGAGGTCAGCTTGTAGATCCACGGCATGCTGGCGTCGGCGTTGTGGTGGACGTAGCGGATCGAGAAATCGTTAGACAAAAGGGCGAAGAAGATCATCGACGAGGCCAGGGAAAGCAGGCCACAGGCGCCGTAGGCGGCGTAGATCGCCGAGTTCACCAGGCGCCGGGAAGGCAGGCGGGCCCCGGCCACCGCGGCGCCGCCGGCATAGGTGGACACCACCAAGGTGATCAGGAGCACCGCGGTGCCGAACATCGCCACCAGATTGAGCTGATTCATCGGGTCACATCCCCTGTCCTTTGGCGGTCCCCGGGCTTTGGGCCGACATCGCCGGGCCTTGGGTTGACGTTTGCGGGCCTTGGGCTGACGTTTGGGGGCCTTGGGCCGATTTTTGCGGCTCGGCGTTCTGCTTGTCCCGGGCGCAGCGGGTGATCATCGCGCTCTGGGCCTCGCCGGCCTGGGCGTACTTGGACGGGCATTTGGCCATGACCTCCGTGGTGGCAAAGAGGTTGCCTGTCCACTGGCCCTTCAGCACCACCTCGGCGCCGTCCTTGAACGTGTCGGGCAGTACCCCGGCGAAGCGCACGTCGACCACCGAGCCGCAGTTTTCCGCGCGGAACTTGTATTCGAGCTTCTGGTGGTCGCGGTCGATGCGCTTGGCGATCGACCCGGGCACCACGAAGCCGTGCAGCTGCATGCGCTTGTCCCGCCACTGTTCCGGGCTCTTCTGCAACTCGTCGACGTGCTTGTAGTATTCGAAGCCCGAGGAGTCCGCCATCAGGGCGAAAAGTCCCCCGGCACACAGGACGATGGTGCCGACGATGAAAAGCGACCGGTGGCGGCGACTTTTTTGCGCCAGCTTCAGCGGAGCGCCCAGCGGGGGCTTGAGGAGCAGCTCGCCATCATCTAGCCGCACAGGGGCGATGCTCTCAGATTTCTGGTGTTCATCCATGAGGGACCTTCTTTACATTGTATACTACGCGCGGTGGGCCTCGAAGACCAGATGGCCCAGTTCGGGGACGATGAGTTTCTCCATCGCCAGGCGCACCGCCGGCTCCGACCCGGGGAGCGCGAACACCACCAGACTTTGATGCAGCCCGGCCACCGCCCGTGACAGCATCGCCGACGGGCCGATGTCCTGATACGAGAGCATGCGGAACAGTTCGCCGAACCCGTCGAGGCGCTTGTCCAAAAGCCCGGCCACCGCCTCGTAGGTGTTGTCCCGCAGGGAGATCCCCGTCCCACCGGTGGCGATCAGCACGTCGGCCCGGTGCTCCGCGGCGATGGACCGGATGAGGTCGCGCACCGCGTCCGGCTCGTCGCGCAGGATGGCGGATCCCGCCACCTGGTGCCCGGCGGCGACCAAAAGTTCCCGGCATACCCGGCCCCCGGTGTCGGTCTCCGCGGTGCGGGTGTCGGACACGGTGAGCACGAAGGCCCGGACCTGCTTGGGGGCGTGGGCCTTGTGGTGTTGGTGGCTCATTGCGACAAGTATCCCCTTGCGTCAGCCTTCTGCCAAGTTGCCATCCAGGCTGGCACGGAGGGAGAAAGGCAAAAGGTCAAGGGGTTCGACCCCTTGCGTCCAATGCCCGGTGATGGTGGCGCAGATCGCCTCGGCGGAGATGGGGGTCAGGAGGATGCCGTTGCGGAAGTGCCCGGTACACAGATGCAGGCCGCGCACGTGGGTCGGGCCGAGGATCGGCAGGGCGTCCCGGGTGTAGGGGCGGAAGCCGGCCCAGGTGCGGCGGATCTCGGCCTCGGCCAGGTCCGGGCACAGGCCCTCGACAAGGCGCAGGAGCCGCAGAAGGCCGGAGACGGTGACCTCCTTGCGAAAACCGACCAGCTCCATGGTCGAGCCGGCAACCAGGCGCCCGTCCTGCCGGGGGACCAGGTAGCCGGACACCCCGGGCGCTACATGCCCGAACACCACGTGGTGCAGGGCCGGCGGGCGGGTGTCCAGTTCGAGCATCTGCCCGCGCATCGGCCGCACTGCCCTGGGCGATAGGGTGCTGCCCTCGACGAGCGATGACCAGCTCCCGGCGGCTACGACCACTTGCGCCGCGCTGATGATCTCTCCCTCGACGACCACCCCCAGGGCCCGTTCTCCGTCGTGGAGCACCCGCTGGACATGGGCCGTGACGAAGCGCGCCCCGGCCTGTGCCGCGGCCAGGGAAAGCGCCCGGGCCAGCTTCTCGGCCTCGACCTGGTGATCGTCGGGGAAGTGCAGCGCCGCCGCGCACGGGGCCAGCTTGGGTTCGGCCTCGCGCAGGTCTTGGGGCGAAAGCAGCGACACGCGCAGCCCGGCCCGCTTTTGCCAGGCCATGCGGGAGAGCAGCGCCGCCCGTTCCTCTTCGTCTTGGTCCCCGGGCCGCGCCAGGACCAGGGTGCCCTCGCGACGGTAGCCGACGTCCATCCCGGTGCACTCCTGTACCTCGGCGACGAAGTCCGGGTACAGTCGCCGGCTGGCCAGGGCCAGGGCCAGGAAGGGCCCCGGCTCGTCGGCCTCGGCCTGTGGGGCCAGGATGCCGGCGGCGGCGCTGGAGGCCTCTGCGCCGGGAACGCCGCGCTCGATCAGGATCACGCCGAGGCCGCGCTGTTGCAGCCTCCAGGCCACGGCGCAGCCCATGATTCCGGCGCCGATGACCACCACGTCGCAATTCATCCACGATTCATACA
>JBBRLA010000067.1:0-20257 GCA_038231615.1 Polyangia bacterium
ATCTTGAGGCTCATGAGCGCCGTAGCCCTGAAGCAAACCACCCTCGAAGAGGATCTCGCCCATGAGCGGGCCTTCGAGGAAAAGCACGACTATGAAGGCGGCCAGTTCATCGCCATGGCTGGCTGCAACCGTCGGCACGACGGCATCACCGGCAACCTGGTCTCGGCTCTGCGCCGGGCACTGGAAAGCAGCCCGTGCGATTCATTCACCGCGGACATGAAGGTCCACACGCCGGCCACCGGACGTTGGAAGTACCCAGACGCGAGCCTCGCCTGCGAGCCGGCTTTTTTCGACGCTGTCGAGGACATGCTGATGAACCCGTGCGTCGTATTCGAGGTCTTGTCCGACTCGACCGAGGCCCATGATCGGGGCAAGAAGTTTGCGCTGTACCGCAGCATTCCGAGTTTCCAAGAGTACGTCCTGGTATCGCAGCACCAGATGCTCGTCGAACACTACACCCGCCAAGCGGACGGGACATGGAACCTCAAAATCCTTCCGGCTGGCGCAACACTCCGTCTGAATTGTGCGTCTGTGGAAATCCCGGTGCGGGCCCTGTATGCGAAGGTAAGAGTGGACGCGGCCCGATGAGGGATAGGGCCTTGAAATCCGGCGCGGAGGGCCCGGTCGCGCTGCTATGATGGGTCAGTTCCATGCTTGAGAAGCTTATCGCCATGGTGGTGATTTTCTGCGTCCTGAGCCTGATGGTCACCATCCTGCAGGAGGCCCTGCAGCAGCTCTTTTCCACCCGCGCCGTCTTCCTCTGGTACCACCTGCGGCGCCTCCTCCGCGACGTCGAAGGCAACAAAGAGCGCGAGAACGAGATCGATCCGCGCCGCAACGGGCGCCTGATCCGCTGGCTGGGACAGGCCCGCATCCACACGGCCTATGGCCAGGTGCTCCTGCATCCCATCACCAACCCCCTCGGCGTCGAGCTGCCGCAGCACGTCAACGCCCCCGACCTGTATCACGTGCTCAACCCCGCCGCCGTCCAGAAGCTCCTGGGACAGAGCAAGCCCGTGGACTTGCCCGAATTCCAGCGCTGGTATGACGCCCTGATGGCCTACGTCTCCGCCAGCTACCGCGGCAAGATGCGCCTGCTCGGGTTCTGCATCTCGCTTTTCGTGGTGGTCCTGGCCCACGCCGGCCTCGGGCGCATGTACCACGCCCTGGGCGATTCCCAGGTCCGCCACGGGCTCATCTCCGCGGTCGCCCACGACTTCGAGGACGGCCAGCAGAAGAACCTCGTCACCGCCAGCGAGGGGCTGCACCTGGGCTGGCACGACGTCGGCGAACTTCGCGCCAGCCTGCATCCCACCACCTGGTCCTTCCTCGGGTCCATCGGGGTGCTGGCCATGACCCTCCTGCTCAGCCTGGGCGCCCCATTCTGGTTCGAGATGCTGAACCGGGTGATGGCCCTGCGCTCCGGCAGCCAGCCGCCCTCCGTGACGCGGGACGACTTCACCACCCACCCAGTCTGACGCTCTGCCCTGACCCGACAGACCCACCGCGTCATCGCCCATTCCCGAGGGTACCAAGGGTACGAAAGACGGGGTCCGCAGACCCGACAAAGGGGACCGGAGACCTCACTTCCACGGAACCCAACAAACCAGAAGAGAACAGAAGACCCCAGCCGGGCCCCTGTGTCAGACCTGCCGGCTAACCTCTTCCTGTCGCACTTGCTCCCGCTGGCGCCGGATGCGACGTTCGGTCACGACCCAGGTAGGCACCCCGAGGCCCGCGAAGACAACCGAGATCAGGCAGGCCTGGGCACCGACCAGCGTGTTCTCTAGGCCCTTTCCCAGTTCGCCGTCCCGATTATGCACCGCGGCAACGAAAAGATGCGCAAGTCCAATGAGTAACACCATCCATGCGGCCATGGAAAATCCGATCCCTATCCATCTGCGCAGTACGACAGTTTCGTCCGATGTGTACCAGATCGCGAGGCGCCGCAGGCGCCGCGGTCCATCGATCGCCGACCGGGAAGGAGCCCACATGCGCAAGAGCTTTCGCACTGCGAAATCCGCGACGCCCTCCCCGCGAAGCGGAGGTGACAGGGCGGCCCCCGCCCTGGTTGTTGCACCCTCGCGTGAGCCCTCCGCCTTTCCCCGGCCCCCCATAGCCCCTATAGCCCTTATAGGAAGAGAAAGCGGTTCAAACAGAGGTACAGAAATGCTGTCTAGCTCGTTCGTCATGGGTGGTGTCTCAGGGTGGTTTACATCGTTTGTAGGAAGCAAATGCAAAGTTGATACCGCCCTTGGAATGGCCAGGAAACGCAGTGTCTTGTCTCACATCAGAGTTCTACACACGACAGGCGGCCTGTCCAGATCACTCGGGCCACAAAGTGTAGTTTTCTACGCAACGCGCTGCGTCGAAACACAGAAGGCAAATGACACGATTCGTCATCGCCGCAAAGCGTCGCGGGCCCCGCCGGTCTTGCCGCACCTCGGCAAAGTCGCTTCATGGCCCCTTGACGCGGGCAATTGGTGTATGCTCTTCCACCCTTCATCCCGCTCCCCTGTACTGGAAGGATATCGATCCATGGCACGTGCGCTAATTTTTACCATCGGTGGTCAGACGGTTTCATGCGGTGTGGACAAGGTAGACCGGCGAAAGCTCTATGGATTTCGCCGCCGCCAAGTGCTCGACGAGCAGAACCGGGCGTGCAAGCTGGGCCTGCTGTGCGAGGACGGGCACAGCCTGGTGGGACCGGGCGGCGTGGCCATGGCCTATATCGATCAAGAAGGCGACTGGGTCGATCGCGGCCAGTTGGTGGCCGTGGATGACCAGGGGAACCCGCTGCCCCTGATCCCTTCCAGCTATGACGGCCCAATCGCCCTCACGCAGCAGGTCACCCTGGACGATGCCGCCGCGCTGCTGGTGCGCGACGTCCTGCAGCTCGACGGGGGCCCCGCGGACAGCCCGCTGCGCACCGCCATCGGGGAACAGATCTTCCGCTTTGTCTACTCCTACCGGGCAGACTACGCCGGCGAGGAGGCCTATCTGATGAACACCCCCGACGGGCTCTTCGCCCTGATCGGAGACCGGGTCGAATATCATTTTGTCGGGCTGCAATCCGAGGCGCCTGTCGAGGCCGCCGGGGACGCAGAAAATGACGACGACCTCGGCAAAGACGACGATCTCGACTTTGGCATGATGTGAGAGTGAGGAGCCCATGCGGACCATCCACCTGACCAACGACAAGAAGCGCAACGCCCAGGTCGGCTTCGAGTCGATTCACACGGAGCAGCGCGTCATCTTCCATGCCCCCGATGGCCACAAGGCGCGAAACGTGCGCTTCCTCAAGGCCACCCTGGAGCAGTCCGCCGAGGCGCTGCTTTCCCGCGCCGGCAGCCCCGACGCCCTGTCCAGGGGGCTTGTCGAGGGCGACCCCGAGATCGACATGGAGCGGGTCGGCAGGCAGCTCGGCGCCGCGGATCGGGTGCTTTTGTCCCCCGAGGGGCACGTCATCCACTCCGCCCGGATCGAGGAGATCCTGTACAATCCGGACGGCAGCGAACGGGAGCGGCGGGCGCCGGTGATCACCGATGCCAACATCGACCTGGACACGCCGCTGGCGTGGACCGGGAAGCTCTTCCCGCGCAAGGAGGTGCTGCGCAAGTTCGTGTTGCAGCGCAAGGCGCAGATCATGCACGTCAACGGCCTGACCTTCGACTTCCTTTATGAGATGGCCAAGAACCTTCACGAGAAGGACCACATGCTGCTTTTGGGCGGCGGGCCGCGCGGCAACCTGCCCCTGGTCTTTCAGCGGGGCGGCGGGACCTATCGCGGCTTCCTGGAGGGCCGCATTCAAGGGGAGAAATACTGCCTGATGCTGCACCTCAGCAATCTGGAACTCAAGGCGACGCCGAAGGCCGCGGAGTAGAACCATGCCGACCTGCTACGACGAAAAGCGCCTCTCCGCCCGTGCCGGCGGGATGCGCGTCTCTTCCATCGGCGCGCTGACCGACACCGCGCTTTCCTCTCGCCTCTTTGGGTACAAGACCGGCACGGCGCGACGCTTCTTCTCCCTGGGCGAGTCCGACATCGCCACCCGTCTGCCCCCGGGGCAGCTCTGGGTCAGCCGCAAGCTGGATGGGGAATGCACTTTCCTGTACCACACCAAGGACGAGACGATCCTGGTCTCTCCCACCGGCAGGGTCATCGTGGGCAGCAAACCCGCCGCCGAGGCACGACGGCGGCTGCTGGCGGCCAAGGTGGAGCGGGCCATCGTCCCCGGGGAATTGTATGTCGCCCAGAAGGGCCGGGAGCGGGCCCATGACGTGCCACGGGCCCTGGCCGAGGGGGCCACCAAGGACCTCGTCGATGCGCTGCGTTTTGCTCCTTATGATCTGATCGAGGTCGGGACCGAGCAGGCCATCACCTGGCCCTACGAGCAGCGCCTGAAGACCCTGCGCGAATGGTTCGGGACCGAGGCGGGACCGGTCCACGTGGTACACACCGAGGCGGTCAAGGGCAGCACCGAGGTCAAGGATCGCTATGAAAACTGGGTGATCGGCGAGGGGGCCGAAGGGCTGGTGGTGCGCTGCGAGCAGCCGGTGGCCTACAAGATCAAGCCCTGGCAGACGCTCGACGTGGCGGTGATCGGCTATGTCGAGGGGCGCGAGGACAAGACCGGCACCATTCGCGAGCTGCTGGTGGCGGTGCTGCGTCCCGGTGGGCTTTTTCACATCCTCGGCAGCGTCGGCGGCGGCTTCACCGAAGAGGAGCGCCAGAGCTTCCTTTGCACCCTCAAGACCCTGGACGCCCCGTCGGAGTACGTGGAGACCAACCGCAACTACTTCGCCTACCAGATGGTGCGTCCCGAACTGGTCATCCAGGTGCGGGCGAACGATCTATTGCAGGAGGACAGCCGCGGCAGGCCTACACAGCAGATGGTGCTGCGTTTCGATCGCGAAGCGCGAAGCGCCGCGGTGATCGATCGCGAAGCGCCGGAGGCGCCGCGGTCCATCGACGGATCCGACGGGGAGATGGAGACCGGCTGGCGCATCGTGCGCAAGCTGCCCCTGTGCAGCCTGCTCTTCCCGGTGTTCGAGCGGGTGCGTACGGACAAGCAGGTCAGCGAGCAGGACTGCGGGCTGCGCCAGGTTACCGACCTCTTTGTCGTGCCCGACGCCGACGTGGTGGCGGCGCCGGTGCAGATGCAGCCCTCGGCCCTCTTGCGCCGGGAAGTGTATACCAAGACCACCAAGGGCGCGACGGCGGTGCGCAAGCTGGTGGTGTGGAAAACCAACAAGGAGCAGGCGGACCCCCTTTATCCCGCCTACGTGCTGCATTTCACCGACTTCAGCCCCGGACGCGCCGACATGCTCCAGCGCGAGGTGCGGGTCGCTCACTCCGCCGAGCGCATCAACGCCCTGGCAGAAGAGATGCTGGCGGAAAACATCAAGAAGGGCTGGACCAAGGCCTGAATCGTTGGGGTCATCATCGGCAGGTTCGACGATCACCTGACGGTCTGAGCCGGCCTTGGGGGCGGCCAGGTCCCCCCGGCGAGGATGATCGCGCAGTCGGCGTGAAACGCCTCGTTGCGAAAGCGGTCCCGGGCACGCTCCACTGCCGCGGTGCCAGCATCGTCGGGCAGGCCGAGCAGCGGCAGCAGCCAGACCATCTGCCGCGCCGCCAGGAAATCCGCCGTGCCCGGCAGCTCGAAGGTCAGTGTGTCCGCCAGATAGCCCCGGTCGGTCTCCGAGAGCATCACCGCGATGTCGGGCGGCGGATCACAACGCTGGACCAGCCGGTACAGGGCCTCGGCCACATCCCCCAGGTAGGCGCGGAACGCCTGCACCCCCAGGGTCTTGCCGGCCTGCTGCAAGGTCTCGATAAAGCGCGAGAAGAGCGGCAAAAGTCCCGGCACAAGGTCCGCCGGCCTGCCGATGGTGGCCAGGGCCCGGGTGGACTGCCTCACCAGCAGCGGATCGGCCTCGGGAAGGCAGAGCGGCGCGGGGCCGTCCCGCAGAAGGATCACCCCGGATGCGAGGATGGCCCCGGCGGGCCCCCCCAATCGTCCGGCGTACCCCGAAAGCGCCAAAAGGGCGAAGGGCTCCCGGGTGGACAGACGCAGAAGGCCCAGGGCGGCGTGCATCGCCGCGTGCTCGCTGCCCGGCCTGGCCGGCTGCGGGTCGGCCACCTCCAGCATGTTGGACAGACGGACCAGGGTCGCCCCCCGCTCCCCATGCTGGATGATGGCCTCCAGAAGCGGCAGGCGAGGCAGCGGGCCCCGGCGCTGCACTTCGGCGGCCACCAGGGAAAGCGGCACGTCGTGGGGGTGGCCATGGACCTGCACCTGCACACTGGCGCGGCCGGTGCCGGTGAAACCCCCGCCGGTAAGACCCGGGTTGCGGTTCATCGGCGTTCTTTGGCCGGGCGCTGTCGCGGGCCGCGCAAGGCGGACAGGAGCGCGCGATCCGCGGACGTGCCCAGGCGGCGCAGGCAGCCTCCCAATCGCTGCCTGTCTTCCAGGGACAGGCCGCTCTGGGGCGCCGCCAGGGAACGGGCGCGCTCGGCCCACGACGGCTGGGGGCGGGCCGCGGACACCTCGCAAAGCACTGCCACCGCGGCGGCGGCCAGGGCCGCATCCTCCCCCCGCGCCAGCGAGGACAGGCCCTCGCCCTCTGGCTCCCCGATCCGCCCAAAAAGACCTCCGAGCCCCGCCAGCGCCGCGTCCCGCACCACCGGGTCCTGCCCCCGGGCCAGCGCCAGCAGTTCAGGCGCTCGCGCCAGGCCCCCGGGCAGCGCCACCGCGGCCTCTACCAGATGCCCGCGCAGGGGCGGTGCCAGCGCCGCGTCCCCCGCCAGACGCAGAAAGGCCGCCGCCGCCCGGGGCAGCTCGTCGCCGCCCACCTCGTCCCCCGAGGGCAGCCCGCGTCCGATGCCCTGGCACAGGTGGGACGCGGCCTCCACGGCGGCCTCCTGCACCTCCTTTTCGCGGGTCTGTTCCAGCAGGTCCGAAAGCGGCAGCAGCGCCGACGCCGCCAGCTCCGGGTGCCGCGCCCCAGAGAGCGAGAGCCCCCGCAGGGCCGCCACCCGCTGCCCTTTGTTGCCAGCGGCTGCGATGAGCAGCAGCCGCGATGGGCCCAGGCGCGTGGCCAGGCGCTCCAGTTCTACCTCGTCGTGGCGCATGGCGTACAGGTCCGGCGCCCGCGGCAGCACCACCTGAGGCAGGAGCCACACGACCCATGCAAGGAGGCTCATCGGACGTCCCCTTCCGGGGCCTTTTCATCTATCGCGAAGCGCCCCTTTGGCCGCGGTTCATCTATCAGCATGGTTTGCAGCCTGCGCACGCGGCCTTGATAGATCACTTTAACCGTCGGGGGCAAGGATGCAAGCCCGGCCATCGCAGGAATCGTTTGACACGCACTCGCCTGTTCAGTAGCCTGCCATTAGTTCAGGCGACAGAGGTGCGACATGCTTCGACATAGCGACCAGGTATCCACACCGACGGAAACAGGCCCCCAAGAGGTCCCACAGGCGCAGCACGGGAACGGACGCCAGCGATCTAAATTGGCGAAATTGCCCAAGCTGGTGCATTCGGCGGCGACGCCGGATTCGGCGGCGAGGCCGGCACCGACTGCCCACAAGGCCAGGTCGGCGGTGGTGGTCCTGACGGACAGGCAGCAGCAGGTGCTGGACTTCATCGGCGAGTCGATCCACGCGCGGGGCTACCCCCCTACCCTGCGGGAGATCGGCGAGAAGATGGGCATCCGGTCGACCAATGGGGTGAACGACCACCTCAAGGCGCTGGAGAAAAAGGGCTTCCTGCACCGGGAAGACCTGAAGTCCCGGGCGCTGCGGCCGATCTACATGGGCGGCGGCATCAACAGTCTCGTCGGAGGCGCTTATGCCCGGGGGAACCTCGAGGCCAACGACAACACAGTGGCGGTGCCCCTGGTCGGGCGGGTGGCGGCAGGCCAGCCACTGCTGGCGACCGAGCAGCACGAGGACTCGGTGCGCATCGACCGGTTCTTCCTGGGGCACCACCGGGACGTGTTCGCCCTTCGGGTGCAGGGCGACTCGATGATCGAGGCCGGCATCTTCGACGGAGATTTCATCTTCGTGCGCAAGCAGCCGACCGCCCACCCGGGGGAGATCGTCGTGGCCATGATCAACGATGAGGCCACGGTGAAGTACTTCCACCCCGAAGCCGATCAGATCGTCTTCAAACCGGCCAACCACACCATGCAACCGATCGTGGTGCACAAGCGCGACTTCAAGCCGGTGAACCTGCTGGGCACGGTGGTGGGAATTTACCGCCGGATGATGTAGCTCCCGTGGCGGTAGCAGTGGCCGATTCTCGGGCTCCTGATATACGTTAAAGGATATGGCAGTATCCACACGCGAGAAGAGGGCCCGGCTCCTGGCTGCGGGCCTCTTCTCCGTAGGGCTCCATGTCTTCGTGGTGCTGCCCTTCGGGATCGCCCGCCTGCTGCGGGTCCCGGACCAGACAGTGGAGATCTCCTACCTGTCGGAAAGTGAAGCCGAGGGGCCCGGCGCGGTGCCGGACACTTCGGCGGTCGAGCCGCCTGACGACCCCAGGAAGAAACCCGACGAGAAGAAGAAAAAACCGCCGCCGGAACGGGTCGAGCGGGACAAACCCAAGGAAAAAGTAGAAGAAAAGCCCCAGCCGCCGGAGTTCGTGGTCATCCCCAACGCGCACCTGAAGATGGTGGACCAGGACCAGTTCCCCGACGAGCAGGACAACCCGGACGCGCACTACCTGGCGCAGAACAACCACCGCGCTGCCAAGGAGACCCGGGCCACAGAGACCAACCTCCTGCGCAACCAGGCGGGCGAGAAGATGGCCTCGGAAAGCGACCAGAAGAAGCCGCAGCCGGGCGACAAGGACCAGAAGATCGCCGAGTTGCAGGACCGCCCCGGGGCCAAGGACAAGCTGCCGGTGCAGAATCTCAACTCGCAGTCGCAAAGCGGCACCCTGGCCATGCGGGACGTGGTGCCGCCCACCAAGGACAACCGTTCCGAAGACGTGCAGCGGGACGGCATCGAGGTGCAGGAGCCGGGGGTGGGGCCGCTGCCGATGGCGCGCAACGGCAAGGCGGAAGCGGAACCGCAGAGCAGCGGAAAGCCGCGGCTTGACTTGGCGTACGACGACTACGACCGCATCGTCGGCTTCGACGTGGCGCAGAAGGAACGTCAGGAGGCGCTGGCGCAGCGCTCCCACACGCCTGGGCGGTGGGACAAGGTGCAGCAGAAGATGGCGATGATGCGATCGTCGCTGGAGAATTTTACCCCGACGGTGCAGCCGGGGAACCAGAGCGAGCTGGGGACGCGCAAACACCCCTTCGCGGCGTACCTGGCGACGATGCACCGGCAGATCCACAAGTTCTGGGGCTTCGGCTTCCTGCAAGACCTGGAGTTCCGGCCGAACAGCGCCTATGCGGATTACAATCTGGTGTCGGACATCGAGATCACGCTGAAGCCGGACGGGACGGTGGACAAGCTGATCATCGCGCGACCCTCGGGAAATGCGGCCTTCGACGCGGCGGCGATGGACGCGGTGATGTCGGCTGCGCCCTACCCGGAGCCGCCTTCGAGCATCAAGAGCCGCGACGGCAACGTCTACATCAACTGGCCCTTTCACCGCGACGGACGGCAGTGTGCCACCGACTTCGTCGAGCCGCACATCCTGACCATTCCGCCCAAGCCGGGAACGGCCCCGTCTTCCGGGGGACAGCGGCCGGCCGTGGCCCAGAAGGAGCCGTCGCGCCCCTCGCTGGCGCCGGGCCCGACTTCGGCCGGGCTGATGGGGCGAAATGGCAAGCTGGCCCGGGGCGGCGGAGAATCGCCGGGCGGTGGGGAAGCGGGGAGTGGCGGAGAATCGCCGGGCGGCGGAGAATCGCCGGGCGGCGGGGAAGCGGGGGGCGGCGGGGAAGCGCATGGGAGCGGGGAAGCGCATGGGAGCGTGGAGCCAAAGGCTGGATCGGGACCGGACGTGCCCGATGGGGCCAAGACCGTGGCGCGGCAGTGGCTGGCCAAGTATTCGCAAGGGGAGGTGCGCTGGCTGGCTGGATTGTCCGCCACGCCCTTCTCCGCGGGCAACACCACCGTGGACGGCAAGGAAGGGCTGCTCAGCCTCTACCGGCAGATGGTCGGAGAGAACGACAAGCGCACCGGCACTCTGAGTTTTTACACGCCCAAAGAGATCCGCAAGAAACTCGGCCACCTGCCCGCGGGCGGCGATGAAGACGGGATGATGTTCGCCATGCTGCGCAGCGGCTCCACCGACTTGGTGCTCATCCTGACCCAGGTGGACAAGGGCTGGCGCGTGGTCGGCATCGACCGCTGATCTCAGTAAAACCGGCGCAGCCGGGCCCCGGGATAATAGTGATCCAGGATCTGCCGGTAGGTCGCCCCCGACTCGCCCATCCCCATGGCACCGTACTGGCACAGGCCCACGCCGTGGCCATGCCCCGCCCCGGTGATCTCCAACGCCAAAAGCGCGTCCCCCCGGGCGTCCTTGATGGGCAGGATGCTGATGAGCGAACTTTTCAGCCCGCCCAGCACCCGGCGCACCTCCAGCTCGGTGTGGATGTCCCTGCTGCCGGTGCTGCCGACGATGCGCAGCCCGACCACCCGCCCGGAGGCGCCGCGCTTCAGTACCTCCACGTCCCGCAACGTGCCCAGCGGCCCGGTCTTGCCCAGGATGGTTTCCGCCGACACCCGCACATTCCAGCGGTACGCCGACTGCGCCCCCTTGGGCCGCGCGCAGTAGGGCCGCGGCTCCTCCCCTGGGCCCCGTGCAAGGAACGCCAAAAGGTCCGCCTCGCCGATGCGCCCGGCGAAACGGGGAAGTTGCCCCACCTCGCCCAGATCCAGCCGTCCTCGCAGCACCGGGTCGGGCCGCGTCCCCCACGCCTGGTCGTTGTCCTCGGTGTGCCCGCCGCAGGACGAGCTGTACACCGTGTCCACCAGCGTCTCCGCCGCCGGCGACCCGGTGACCAGAAGCTCCCCCCGGGTGGCCAGCACCGCCTGGGTCGCCCGCGGCGACTCTTGCCCGGCGCCGGCGTAGACCTGACAATGGGTGCTGGCGCACAGACGATACGGGTCGCCCAGGTGCCGCGCCCCGAGCTTGGCCAGAAGCTGGTTGCGCGCCGCCACCGCCTGGGCCTTCAGCGCCTCCAGCGGTGCCGAGGGGAGCATCTCGGCCGGCACCAGCCCGAAAAGCAGGCGGTCCTCCGACACGGCGTTCACCACCGCCAGCGTCCCGTTCTTGTCCAGCGTGATGTAGATCTGCCCAAAATAGCTCTTGCCCGGCGGATCCACCCGGAGGGTCCCGTCCGTCTTGCTCGGCGCGAACCACAGCACCCCGTCGTTGCGCAGCACCGTGCCGTGCTCGTCTTTTGCCTCGACCATCCCTTGGGGCCGGGTGACCAGCTCGGTATAGACCCCGGTGTCCACATGATAGCGTTCGCCAAGGGCCCGCGCCTCCTTCTGCGCCGCGCCCAGCTCGTCGTGGGGCGCCACCGTCAACTGGAGCTGCCGCGCGTCGATGACCTCGCCGCGGATGCCGAAGATCGACCCCAACTCGAAGGTCCTGGGGGCGTAGCCGCGCTCGCGCCACTGCCGCCCTTCTTCCTGCAACCGCTCGGACTCCGACGCCGGGGCCCGTCCGACCACCACGGGGTAGCGCTCCTTCGATGCCTTGCCGGGCTGGGCCAGACGGACCTTCCAGTCCTGCCCGGCGGACAGCTCGGCCCCCATCTCGCCATCCGGCAGCACCCGCATGCTGCCGTGCAGCCGCACCTCCGCCAGCCCCTCGACCAGACGCACCGTCGCCAGAGGCAGCCCTTCCCGGGTCAGGGTGAGCTGCGGCGAGTAGAGCACCCGCAGCTTGTCTGCCCCGGACAGCTCGTCCGCGTCGGCGGAAGACCGGGCGAGAAGCGCCGCGACAAGGGCCACGGCCGTGCAAAGGCGTCGGCGGGTCACGCCTCCATCTGCCTCCGGACGATGTCCTGCAGGTTCAGGTAGTTCACCGTGAAGTGGATGGCGATCGGCCCGAGCAGGTCCCCCATGCCGACGTAGACCGAGCCCAGAAGCAGGCCCACCCCCAGGGACGAGATCGTCCAGGGCAAAAAGCGCACCCCCGGGCCGATGTGCAGGAGGCCGAAGACCATGGACGATCCGAGGATGGCGAAAAAGGTCCCGGCAAAACCCGGCAGCACCGCCTGCATGTGGCTCAGAAGCGCCCCGCGGAAGAAGCACTCCTCCCCGACGGAGGAGGCCAGGGCCAGCAGCAAGATCTCCTGCCCGTCCAGCGGGCCGAGGCGGTGGCGGAACTCGTTGTGCAGCATCCGCGCCCAGGCGTAGCGTTCCTGGACGACGCGGGTCAGCAGCACCACCAACAGGCCGATGGCGATGCCGATGCCCAGGCTGCTGACCAGTTGGCCCATGCCATAGGACGGGTGGGCGCCGACCCTTG
Source organism: Polyangia bacterium (assembly GCA_038231615.1). GTDB lineage: Bacteria > Myxococcota_A > Polyangia > Palsa-1104 > JAEUJZ01 > JBBRLA01. The sequence continues at coordinate 12,452 of JBBRLA010000067.1, forward strand.
CCGTCGACGAGGGAGAATAGATGAAGATATTGGCCTGACCGCGCAGGGCCCCCCAGGCGACCGCCGTGGCAGCAAGGATGCCGTAGAACGAGACGATCAGGCCGGAGCGGCTCAATCGCGGCGCGCGTGGCGTCGGTGGAAGTCGCACAGTGTTTCAGTATAACCGCTGTCGGGGAAGAGCACGAAAAAAAGGCCGGGTCGCGCGCCCACATGATGTGGAGTGAGTGCGATACCCGGCCGGTGCGAAGGGGGGGAATCGAACCCCCACGAGATTGCTCCCGCTAGCCCCTCAAGCTAGTGCGTCTACCAGTTCCGCCACCATCGCTTAATTCCATCGTTCTTTGTCGCCGATCTCATTCGCCGTCATCGTTCTGGCTGTCATTTCGTGCGGCAGGGGGATAGTTATTCTCAGGACGTGGGGCGATGTCAAGGGGTGCAGCCGGGGCCCTCGTGAATCACTCGGATGCACCTTCTTCTGCCGCTTGCTGGGCCAGGCGCTCGAAGGCCGCAAGCAGCTCTTTGGCATGGCGGCCCAGGTAGGCCCTGATCTCCTCCTCATCCACGCCCACCTTGCATAGCTCGATGAGGTCCACCTGGTCCTTGCGGCGGTTGGCGCGGAGCTTCATATAAGCCAGCGCCCCGATGGATACGATTCGCACCTGACCAGGTTGTGACGTCAGCTCCTCATCGAGGAATGGCGCATCCGGGAAGTTGATGGCGTCCACGGCCACCGCGCCCACCTGAAAAGGCACCCGCGAAGTCACCATCGGCCCGTGGTGTTCGAAGGCCTCATCGCCCACCAGGAAGTCCACGTCCTGGGTGGCTCGAGCCCATCCATGGGCGCCGACCGCCAGGTCCCCACAGATGGCATGCCGGATGCCAAGCCGATCCAGCTCGGTCATGGCCGTCTTCAGGGCTTCGGCGACCCGGGAAGGGACTGCCGACAGGGCCGCCTCCAAGTCTACGCCGGGCCGACGCGTTCGTGTCATCAGCGCGACCTGAGGTCGCACCAGAACCCTCTTGACCATGTCCGCACCCTACGCCGCAGGACGGTAGGCGTCAATGTTCAGCGCCCCGTCTACCGAATAGATGGCACGGGCCGCGGTGCGATCAGCGCCGACCACTCAGCCCCCCTGTCCCTGCCCTGGCACACCGCCCGCTGGCACGACTGGCATCTCTCCGGCCCCGACATTGCCTGGACCTTCGAGCACTGCCCAGTCCTCCGACCCGCCGGCCACGTGGACCTCCTGTCCCCTGCGCGCATCGTCGTCGTCGCCCCCGTCCCCGATGCCGCGCCCGCCGCTGCCTTGCTGCCCAGGCTGCGCGAGGCCCTGCTGCGCGTCTCGCCCGGCGCTGTGCGCCCTGGTGAAGGACCGCGACGACCTAGAGCAGCTCTGAGCCAAGCTTGCGTCAGCGCCGTTGGTGCCAGTATGTCGGGCGTCGCTTGGAGTGGGCCACCGCGATGATGCGGATCGTGTCTTCCATGATCCGATAGAAGATGAGGTACGGGAAACGGTGTATCTGAACACGGCGGGTATTCCGGTCACCAACGGGCCAGCGTGATGGAGCGTCCTCGATCCGCGTGACTGCCCGATCAAACTCGGCCTGGAACTCTCGGCCCAGTAGCACGCTCCGGTTGCGATACCAGTGGATGGCGTCCAGGAATTCCTGGCTCGCCTCTGGGTGCATCTCAGTCCTTGGCATGGAAGAGGGCTTCGCCGGCCGCACGGACCTCTGACCAGGGAATGGCTTTGGCCACCCCTCGGTCCAGCTCATCGGCGCGCCTTTCCGCCTCGGCCATCCAGGCAGCCTCGATCTCGTCGTTCGAGGCTGCCTCCTCTTCCGTTCCCAGGGTCTGCAGGAGACTCTCGATGAGGCGAATGCGGTCCTCTTCCGAGAGGGCCGAGGCCGCCGACAGGATCGTCTGAGCTTGGTGACTCATACGAGAAGAGTAGCCTCGGTTCAGGTCCCGCGCAAGGAACGAGTCCAGCGGCGTGACAGAGTTGCGGGGTGCACCAGGAAGGGCTACCCTTCTTTCATGAAGACCTTCGACGCTCGTCGCTGAGGTCCATCGCATCGAACGCCATCTCGACAGCCTGCTTTTGGCCCTGCACCGCGCCGGTCTCCGCGCGGGTGTCCGGGTGTCGAGGAGGCCCGGCATCTTTCGCTGGCCTTGCGCCTGGGCGCCACGGCGCCCGCCTCGCTGCCCCACCTGATCTGCGCCGTCGTGATGAAGTCCCCCGCCGATCAGCGCGCCGTGGACGAGTGGCTGGCGGAACGCGGCGACCCCGGGGCGCTGCCCGAGCTGCCCCGCCCATCGGCAGGCCCGCCCCGGCCCCGGCACCCCCCGGCCTGCGTGGACTCCTGCGCCGCGCCCGCGCCTTTCTCCGCGCCGCACCGGGCCGCCTGGGCTGGCGTCGCACCATCCTCCTCTTTAATTCCCCTGCTGCTGCTCCTCGCCGGCCCCTCAAATGGCTTGACCATTATTTCGCGTGTTGCTTTAATTTCAGCCGTACCCTACTGCCTCTTAATTCCCTGGGTCAGGTAGATCGCCAAAAGTGATCTGAGGTCGGTACCGGTACGGCAGATATAACAATTTGTCCCGACCCACTCCGCAAGAGCTCGTTCTCGTTGCCAAGTTGCTCCAGCAAGCCCTCAATCTGCAGAGGGTAACGGGTTCCGGCGGAGTCCACGAAAGGAGCGAACCATGGCCAAGAACACCCACTCCAAGCCAGCCCTCGACAATCGCGCAAATCAGCTGAATCGCCAGCATCCCGCCTACCACCAGTCACGAGGCACCTCGGTCCAAACGGCCGAGGTGCTCGCCAGCCATGAAAAGTCAGCCCTCGATAACCATGCCAACCAGTTGAATCCCAAGCACCCGACGTTCGAGAGCTCGCGGGAAGACCGTAAGAAATAACCAGCGGCAGGTCTATTGAATCCCGGCCGCCCTGTCGCTCTGGCTGGGCGGCCCTTCTCGTCATTCAAGGGGCGCTTATGTTAAACAAGATTCTCATCACCGGCTCGGAGGGTCTCATTGGCCGCGCTCTCTGTGCGGCGTTCAGTCGCATCCATACTGCTGTTGTCCATTTTGACAAACAGGCACCGCCTGGTCCGGCGCGGGGCGATGTCTGCGACATGGAGCAGCTCCACGAATCAGTCCGTGGCTGCGCGGGCATTATCCATCTCGCCGCAGTCTCCCGCGTCGTCTGGGGTGAGAAAGACCCTGATCGCTGCTGGGCAACCAATGTCGAGGGGACTCGAAACGTGCTGTGCGCCGCCGCAGCCTCTCCCGATCGGCCGTTTATGATCTTGGCCAGCAGCCGAGAGGTCTACGGCCAGCCGGGCCACCTCCCAGTCAGCGAGGAGACGCCCTGTGCTCCAGTGAATGTTTATGGGCGCTCCAAGTACGCTGCCGAGAATCTCGTTTTCGAGGCGCAGGCAGCGGGCCATCGCGCTGCTGTCTTGCGCTTCTCCAACGTGTACGGCTGTCCGAGGGACCACCGGGACCGGGTGGTGCCCGCCTTCGCCCGCGCCGCTGTGGCGGGGCTTCCCCTGCACGTTCAAGGGGACGACCACCTATTCGACTTCACTCACTTGGAGGACACGGCGCGCGGCATTGTCGCTGCTGCCGAGATCCTGGCGAGGGGAGAGCGCCGCCTGCCCCCCATCCACCTTTTGACCGGGATTGGCACCAGCCTGGGTGCACTGGCGGCCATGGCTATTGAGTTCGCCGGAACCTCCAGTGCCATCGTCAAGGCCCCGCCGCGGACCTACGACGTGGCGCGATTTTACGGTGACCCCACAAACGCCCGCAGCCTGCTCGGGTGGGAGGCCCAGGTTTCCGTTCGCCAGGGCCTCCTTCGCCTCATCGACGACATCCGGGCCGAGATGGGCGGGAACCAAAGGGCGGTCGCATCATGAAGATCCTGCAAGTCATCCACGGCTACCCCATGCGCTATAACGCCGGCTCCGAGGTCTACACACAGACTTTGTGCCATGGCCTCGCCGCCCGCCACGAGGTCCACGTGTTCACGCGCGAGGAGGACCCCTTTGCTCCTGACTTCGCCCTGCGCCAAGAACTCGACAGGGACAGTCCTCGCGTCAAAGTCCACATCGTCAACAACCCTCGCAGCCGCGACCGCTACCGACACGCGGCGCTCGATCAGCGATTCGCGGAGCTACTCGACCGAATACACCCAGACGTGGTTCACGTGGGTCACCTGAACCACCTGTCCACATCCCTGGTTGCAGAGGCAGCCGTGCGCGAAATCCCCATCGTATATACGCTTCATGACTACTGGGTCATGTGCCCGCGGGGCCAGTTCATGCAGATGCACCCCGAGGACCCGACCGAGCTGTGGCCCGCCTGCGACGGCCAAGAGGATCGCAAGTGCGCCGAGCGCTGCTACGCCCGGTACTTCTCCGGTTCTCCGGGGGAGCAGGAAAAGGACGTCGCCTACTGGACCGACTGGGTTAATCGCCGCATGGTGCACCTCCGCGAGGTGGCGGAGCTCGTCGACTTGTTCATCGCCCCAGCTCGCTACTTGCATGACCGCTACCGAGACGAGTTTGGCCTGCCCGAACGCAAGCTCCGGTACCTCGATTACGGATTTGACCACGCCCGGCTGCAAGGTCGTGCCCGCCCCCAGGGAGAGCCGTTTACCTTCGGCTATATCGGCACGCACATCCCGGCCAAGGGAATCCACCATCTACTAGAGGCTTTTGGCCAGGTGCGAAGTCCGGCGCGGCTGCGCATCTGGGGCCGGCCCCGCGGTCAGGACACCGAGGCGCTCAAGGCGCTGGCGGCAAGACTTCCCGGGGACTGCCCAGCCCGGGTGGACTGGCTCCCCGAGTATCGAAATCAGGAGATTGTTCGTGACGTCTTTGACCACGTGGACGCGATCGTGGTGCCCAGCATCTGGGTGGAAAACTCCCCTCTGGTCATCCATGAAGCACTGCAGGCCAGGGTTCCGGTGATCACGGCGGATACCGGTGGCATGGCCGAATATGTACAAAATGAGGTCAATGGCCTGACCTATACCCACCGGGATCCAAAGGCCCTGGGGGTCGCCATGCAGCGGCTTGCCGACAACCCTGAGCTGGCAAGGCGCCTCGGCGGTCGGGGGTACGCACAATCCGCAGACGGCAACATCCCCGAGATCTCGACTCACGTTGCTGCCATAGAGCAGGTCTACGCGGACCTGCTTCAGCGCCGCGACTCTACGCGGGTGCCGCGGCAGCCCGGGCCGTGGCGGATCACCTTCGACACCAACCCCGACACGTGCAATCTCCAGTGCATCATGTGCGAGGAGCACTCGCCCTACAGCCCCTTACAGATCGCACGAAAGGCACAGAACAAGCCTCGGCGAATCATGCCGATCGAACTGATTCGGCGGGTCATCGGTGAAGCCGCCGGTCGCGGCCTGCGCGAAGTCATCCCGTCCACCATGGGAGAGCCCCTGCTATACGACCACTTCGAGGAGATCTTGGACCTGTGTCGCGAGCACAAGGTCAAGCTCAACCTGACCACCAACGGCACATTCCCCCGCCTCGGCGCAGCCGCCTGGGCCGAGCTCATCGTTCCAGTAGCCTCCGACGTGAAAATCTCTTGGAATGGAGCCCAAAAGGCGACCCAGGAGCGCATCATGCTCGGCAGCTCGTTTGAACGCATGCTCGACAATGCCAGGGCCTTCATCGCCGTGCGGGACCGCTTCGCAGTTGAAGGCATCGACCGATGCCGAGTGACTTTCCAGCTGACGTTTTTGGAAAGCAACGTCGCGGAACTCGCCGACATCGTGCGCCTCGCCATCGACCTCGGCGTCGATCGGGTCAAGGGACACCACCTGTGGGCGCACTTCGGCGAAATCCGATCCCTGTCGCTGCGCCGCGGGCCGGGCGCCATTTATCGATGGAACCAAGCGGTGCTGGAGGCCCGCGCCGCCGCCGCGGAGCGCCTTTTGCCCGGGGGACGCCCGCTGCTCTTGGAGAACATCTTTCTTCTGTCTGAGGATGCGAGTGAGGATCTGGCGCCAGGGGGCCAGTGCCCCTTCCTCGGTCAGGAGGCATGGATCAGCGCCGAGGGGCGCTTTGATCCCTGCTGCGCGCCCGATGCGCAGCGACGTACGCTGGGTGACATTGGCGACCTGCACCAAAGCAGCCTCCTCGACATTTGGGACGGCGAGGCCTATGGGCGCCTCGTCAAGACCTACCGCAACCGTGCCCTGTGCATCGGCTGCAACATGCGCCGGCCCCTGGAGGCCCCATGAATGCCTCACCAGAGGCCAGGCAGTCCTGGACCGCCGCCCGCGTGGCTCCGGACAAGACCTACCACCTCTATGAAGCTCGACCGCTGTACGCCGAGCGATTCGACGAGGTGCTGAAATTTCACGCCCCCGGCCTTGCCCCGGTCCGCCGGAGCGAGCAGGCTTGGCACATCACGCTAACGGGCCAGCCGGCATACGATCGACGATTTCATCGCACCTTCGGTTTCTACGAGAGAGCGGCGGCGGTCGCCGAGGATAACGGCTGGCACCACATCCGGCCCGACGGAACGGACTTGTATGCCGACCGCTACGCGTGGTGCGGAAATTTCCAGAGCGAGCGCTGTCCTGTACGCGCCGTAGACGGCCTCTACTTCCATCTTGATGCCGCAGGCCAGCCGGCATACGCCGATCGGTGGCGCTACTGCGGCGACTTCCGCGACGACCTCGCCGTTGTCCAAGGCAACGATGGCCGGTCCACTCATATTGATCGGCAAGGGCGTCTTTTGCATGGTCGCTGGTTTCTCGACCTCGATGTCTTCCACAAGCAGTGGGCACGGGCCCGAGATGAGGAAGGCTGGATGCACGTGGATGAAGCCGGCAGCGCGATCTATGCGCGCCGGTTTGTCATGGTAGAGCCCTTTTACAACGGACAGGCACGAGTCGAGACGCTCGATGGTGGACTGGAGGTGATCGACGAGACGGGCCACAGGCTCGTACAGTTGCGTCCCCCGCGGAGCCAAGGAGAAGCAGGTTGATGCCAGCGTGGCCCGGCAGGCGCGCTGCGGTGCGGGCGCTTAAAGATCTCCCACGCCCCCAAGACACCATGCGAGTGTTCAGCGCCGCCCTGGTGCTCGACTTCCTCTTGACGTCAGCTCTGGCCTGGCGCGTGCGGAGGGCACTCGCTTCATGAGCCTGCTTCCCGATGGCCTGCTGCAAACGCTGGAGGTGCTGGCTCCGTCGAGTTCCGCGGTTCTGTTTTTGCGCCACGCAGAACGGGCACCGCTCGATCCTGCCGATCCCTACGCCGACGTCGACCTGACGGTGCGAGGCGAGCAGCAGACGTCCGCGCTCGCCCCGGTGCTGTCCATGCGCCCTCAGTGGACCGCTGTGAGTCCGTTTCTCCGCTGTGTCCGCACCGCTCGTTATCTCTGCGATGGGACACCGGAGGTCGATCATCGACTGGGCGATCCTGGCCCCTGGGTAATCGATGGCGCGGCCGGGGCGCGTCTGTTTGCCGAACTCGGCACCCAGGGCGTGGTTCGCGCCCAGATGGCAGGCGTCCGCTGGCCCCATATCCGGGGTGCAGCCGAAGGGACGCGTCTGCTCCTCTCGGCGGCGCAGGAGCGCCTGGGGGCGGGGCGGGGTCCGGGGCTGTGCATCAGTCATGACGCAGTGCTCATGCCGGCGCTGGCCCATCTGGTCGGCGCTGGCTTTGATGGCACATGGCTCGCCCCGCTCGACGGATTCGCCGTGCAGGTTAACCATGGAAAGCTGCGCTGCACGTGGCGAGGCCGGCAAAGTGAGGTACCGGCGTGGTGAC
>JBBRLA010000068.1:0-20057 GCA_038231615.1 Polyangia bacterium
CCATCGCCATCCAGATCGGCGGCGACCACCGCCACCGGCTGGCTGCCCACCGGATTGGACGTTCCCGACGAGAATGTCCCCTTGCCCGCCGCCGGAAGCACCCACAGGTTGCCCTGGGCCACGTCGGTGAAAAGCAGGTCCGGTCCCGGCCCGAAGGTGACTACCGCCGCCGCCAGCGCCAGCGGGCGAGCCCCGCCCTTGTAATCGGTGACGCGGGCGAAGTCCGGGCCCAGAAGGACCTGGATGGTGTTGGTGAAGCGGCTGACCACCGCCAGGTCGGGGACGCCATCGCCATCCAGATCACGTGCCAGTACCGTGACCGGATTTTCGCTCGGATAGCCCCGCCCGGCCGCGTACTCCCAGCCGCCCTTGCCATCGGGCTGCTGGAGCAGGATGCTGCCCGACGAGTTGGCGAAGATCAGGTCCAGCTTCCCATCGCCATTGACGTCGGCTGCCGCCACCGAAGGCAAATAGCTGGACCCATCGCCATAGGTCCCCTTGAGGACGAACGATCCGTCCCCTTGCCCCAGGAGCACGCTGACCCTGCCGACATAGACGTTGCCCACCACCAGATCGGGGGCGCCGTCTCCGTCCAGATCGGCGACCACCAGCGGCCCCGGATAGCTGCCGGCGGCGAATTCTCTTCCGTGCAGCAGCATGCCGTCGGGGCCCAGGTCTTGGCCCAGGTCCTGGCTGCCGATGACGTGCTCGGCGCTGCAGGCGGACCCGGTGATGGCCAAGCCGAGGAAGAGGGCCCGATGAATCACGAAGCGCGAAGCGCCGCAGTTGTGATGGCTTGCGAAGCGCGAAGCGCCGCGGTTATGATGAATCACGTCCTCACTTGCCCAGGACCTCGCGGGCCTCATCGGAGAAACGCCCGCCGGGGAAGCGCGCGAGGTAGCGGCGCAGGTCGGACCTGGCGCCGGTCTCGTCGCCGAGCCTGGCGCGGCACTGTGCCCGCCCATAAAGGGCGCGTTCTTCCAGATCCGGGCGATCGGCGGCAAACGCGTCCAGCGCCCGGGTGAAGTCCGCGACGGCACCGGCCCGTTGCCCGGCCCGCGCCTGCAGCTCGCCCCGCAGCACCAGGAACTCCGCCGCCCGGGGTTGTCCGAACAGGTCCATGCCGTCGAGCTGCGAGAGGGCCTGCTCATGCCGGCCCAGCAGCATCCAGGCATCGACCCGCGCCGCCGCCGCCTCGGGCCGCAACGCCCCCCTGGGAAAGCGGGCGACGTACTCATCCAACACTTTGAGCGTCCCGTCCCCATCGTGTTCCCGGCGCAGGTGCTGCAGCGCCTGGCTAAGGAGCCGCGACTCCTGTTGCAGGGCCGTCTCGGCTTCCTCCCCGCGCCTGCCAGAAGAGGCGGCAGACGCATCCTCATCCTCCGGCGACCGCGCCGCGATCTGCGCCACCCCCTTGCCCGTGACCGGCGCTTCGCCCGGCTCTCGCGCATGCCGCGGCGTTCGGTCCCGTCGCTCCGGGGCGCCGACCTTGTCGCTTGGGGGTACCCGGGCAGGCGGCACCTCGCCTGGCAGGCCGAGCAGGCCCAGGCCCAATAACCGCTGTGCCGGCTCGATGGTGGCCACGCCAGCCGCGGTCCACGACGAACCCGCCGACACCACCGCTTCCGGCCCGCCCGAGAGGGAGATGGCGCTCGATCCGACATACGCGGCGACCCGCACGCCGCGGTGCTCGTGGACCTCGATCTCAGCTGCGGCGCCTGGGTGGACCGTGACCCTGCCGCCGGGCACCGCTACGACGAGCGCCTCCGCACCGGCGCTGACCAGAAGCCGCCCCGACGAAAGCAGCAGCGGCTCGCCAGGCGATGGAGGGAGCGTCGCGGCCCCGGGTCCCAGAAGCGCCACCCTGGCCCCGGACATCCCGGGCATCGCGAGCTGGGCGCTTCCTCCCGATGGGACGCGCACCTCGCGGATGGGCTCGCAGGTGCCGCCGGGGCAGCCCGCGGATGCCTCCACCATGCGGGGCGGATGGTGGCTCGCCAAAAGGACCTTTGCCGGCCCGTGCCCATGGATGACCAGCGCCCCCACCAGCACCCCGCAAAAACCCGCCAGCGCCGGGGCCAGAAGGGCCCAGCGCAGCCCCGAGGGCCGGGGCGCGGTGGCCGCCTGCAAGTGGGCCTCGATGCGCAAAAGCGCCGCCGCGGAAAGGGGCGCCGGGGGCGCGACCTGCTTCAGCAAGTGGGCCGCTCGCTCTTCGATCAACACCGGCATCACCGGCAGCGGATGCGTCGGCTGGATGAAGGTACGCTCTTCGACAACACGGCTCATGTGGATCGCTTTCGGTTCGCAGTCTGGTTTTCCAACTTTTGCAGACTCGTGAGGAAATGCGCTCGCGCGCGGTGCAACCACACCCATACGGTGGCCACCTTCTGCCCGGTCAGGGCGGCGACTTCCTCGCCGGAAAGGCCCTCCAGCTCGAAGAGGATGAACGCGGTGCGATACTTGTCGCCCACCCCTTCGAGCGCCTGATACACCAGGGCCTCGGCCTGTCGCCGCTCCAGCGCCTCCACCGGGGTCGGCCGTGCCGAAGGCAGCCGCGCCGCCACGTCCTCCGCCGTGCTGCCTAGGAAGCGCCTCAGCCACTCCTTGCGCCGCCGGTGCCGCACCGTGTTCTGGGTGATGCGGAAGAGCCAGGTGGTGATCTTGGCCTCCCCGCGAAAGCTCGCCAGGTTGCGGTGCGCGGTCAGGAACACCTCCTGCACCAAGTCCTCGACCTCGGCAGAGGGGCCCCCCAGCCGCGCGGCCCAGCGGGCCACCGTCTGAGCGTGAGCGCGGTAGAGCGCCCCGATCTCCAGGGGGGCCGCCGGATGTGCCTTGGCAGCAGCCGGCACGACCGGTCCCAACGCACGCAACGGCGTGGGCAGCTTTCGGTCCGTGGGGACTTGGGGGGGGCGCTGGATGCGGGTCACGGCTTCACGGATACCAGGGACGAAACAAGGATAAACCTTTCACGGAAACGCGCCAAAGGCCAGCCCCGCCACGAGCAGCACCTCGACCTGCGGCAGGGTGATTGTGGGCAAAAGCCCGGTGACACGCACCTCCTGCGGGCGCAGCCAGCCGGCCACGCCGAACCCGGCGAAGGGAACTATCGCGAAGCGCGGAGCGCCGCGGTGATCGCCCGCCGCGAAGCGGAACCCCGCCCGCAGGCCACCGCCCAGCCCCAGGTCGGCGTCGCTGCTGCCGGCGTTCGCCGAGTAGCCGGAGCCTGTCACCCGCACCGTTGCCACCAGCCCCTCGACGTGGAGGTCGGCGAAGAGACGCCCGCGAGACAGGCGATAGCGTGGACCCAGCGAGAACGCCAGCCGGGTATAGGCGGCCCGGCCGGGACCCAGGGGTTCCTCGCGCAGGCCGGTGCCGAAGAAGCCCAGGCGCCCGCCCAGACGCGACCCCCGGGGGGCGGCGGTGACCTCCAGGGCGGCCCCGCCTGCGACGTCCAGTCCGGCGAAGGAGACCAGCGCGGAGATGGCGACGTCCACCGGGATCGGGGGCACAGGGGGCAGCCTTCGGGGCTTGCGGGCGGCGAACTCGCCCCAGGTCATGGGCACCCGGGGCCCATCGGTGGAGGACCCCTGAAAGGGCCCATCCCCGGGAACGGTCCAGGCCGCCGCCAGCACCACCGCCACCGCATCCGCCAAGCCCTCGCAGCCGCCGCCTGCATCCAGGTGGCGCACCGCCGTCTGCTGACCGGCGGGATCGCGCAGTTCCACTCGCAGCCGCAACCCGTCCTCCTCGTGAGACAGCCGGGCGTGGCGTCCGCCGCCGTCGAAGTCGGTGGGGAGCAGGGCCGAAAGCCGCTGCGTCACCGCCTCCGCGCTCGGACAGGGACGCCCTTCGACCGCCACCAGGCTGGCGGCGAACTGAAGGGCTCCGAGTGCAAGGAATACACCCACCATCCGCTCATTCTTTCAGGGGAAGCCCGCCCCTGTCAATGGCGCGGTGGCTTTCTGGCTTTCCCGATCAGGACGAGCCCAGAAGCTGCTCGATAGGAGAAAGAAACTAGGAAAGATTTGCCCGGTGATCGGGACTGCCGCCCTATCGGACGTGGGCCGGACGCGATGAGCGGGTTGCTACGCTTACTCTCTACCCTTCATCTGCCACCCCACCTTGCAGGGTGCAGGCAGCCGCATGAGCGGGTACACCCGCAAATACTCAGTAAATTTCCCTGCCCAAATTGTAGGATGGAATTGAAGAAGTCCCGTCTCTCGCGAACCTCGGTACATCCTGTGATGGTTGGGTATAAACGCTCCGTGATGGGGTCAATCTTCGGCAGCCGGTGAAGCACGGTATCGACAGGATCGACCGCTTTTACACAGCCCGAAACCTGGCCGCCCTGAGTCATTTATGGCGAGCGATTCACCGTATCCCCGGCCGTGACCTCGCTGGCCAGCTTGCCTTTGTATCCAGCAAGCCGACCTACACCTTGACCGCCTCGATGCCGACACCATTTCCATAGGCCAACCAGCACGGCGACACCCGGGCCAGCCCGTCAGGAGGGGATTCTGGTAAACCAGTCAACCCGTATTCGATTTTTCTCAACATGTCTGCTACGCTTCCTTTCATGGATACCGGCACCGTCGAAAGCAACGGCCGCTTGGCCACGGTCGCCGATCTGCTTGCCATCCCGGAACGGGAGAGGTTTCACGAAATCATCGGAGGGCAGCTCATTCGCAAGGCCAATCCCACCTTTGAGCATGGAGATGCCCAGGGGGAGATCTACGCGCAGCTCAAGCCTTACAAGGGACAGCCAAAGCCAGGAAAGCCGGGCGGCTGGTGGTTTGCTACTGAGGTAGAGATCAAATTCGAGGAATCAGAGGTATACCGGCCCGACGTGGTCGGCTGGCGCCATGATCGCGTCCCAGAGCGGCCCACGGGCACGCCTGTCCAGATCCGCCCTGACTGGACGTGCGAGGTGCTTTCCCCCTCCAATCCGAGCAATGACCTTGTCGAAAAGCTGCGCGCCTACCATCGTTTTCACGTGCCCCACTACTGGATCGTGGACCCGATACGAGAGACCCTGTCGATTTATCGGTGGCATCCAGACGCGTATCTCCAAGTGCTGAGCGCCAAGCGGGGCGAACGTGTGGAGCCGGAGCCATTTTCGGCGATTCATCTTCAGGTGGGCGTACTGTTCGGGGACGAAGAGGAATAGCCGAGGCTAACCACTCGCGCAGCTCCATATCTTCTGGGGAGTCCGGGTCGAGCATGATGGCCAGGACATGCCGAACACGGACGGCGAGATGATCCTTGCCGCGGATGACAATTGTCACCTGACAAGGCCCATTGCCTGACTCAGCGGGCCGGCATCATCACCACCACGCCGCGGTCCTCTATCACCTTGACCTCCTCGCCGTCCTTGCACATGCCTCCGAAGGACTTGCCCTCCTTGCTCTTGCCGACGACCCTGCCGGCGGCGATGGAGGTGGTGGTATGGGACCCGACTGACTGGTTGCTGGTGTTGCCCGACTCGACGGTGAACGAGAAGCCGGTCTCGTTGTGGATGCGACAGCTCGCGAAAGCCGGCGCAGCGAAACCGAGCATGGCGACGGCGGCGAAGGCGAAGGTGCGAATGATCATGACAGATGGCTCCTTACAAGGGGGAGCAGAGCCTACCAGGAAAGCTCGGGGCTGCCCACCGAGAAAATCGGTGGCGTAGAGGGTCTGGTCTACCAGCGGCCCTGGATATCGGACATGAACTGGTAGGGATAGCCCAGGTCGATGGCGCTGGCGTCATCCAGCCGCCGCCGATGCGCGTCATCCAGCTTGAGCGAGACGGCGCCCAGATTCTCGTCGAGCTGGGCCGCGCTGCGGGCGCCGAAGATCACGCTCGACACGGTCTCGCGCCCGAGCAGCCAGGACAGCGCGACCTGCGAATGCGTCGCGCCCGTCTCGGCGGCCACCGCGTTGACCGCGTCGAGGACCTTCCAGTTGTGTTCGTTGTCATAGCGGCCGAAGCGGCCCTTGGTCTGCTCCAGGCGCGAGCCTGCCGGCCCGCCCTGACCGCGCTGGTACTTGCCGCTGAGGAAGCCGCCGGCCAGCGGCGACCAGGGCAGAATACCGAGACCGTGGGCCCGGCACAGCGGTACGTGTTCGCGCTCCAGGTCGCGCACGACCAGGCTGTAGTTGGCCTGCAAGCTGACGAAGCGGGCGCGGTGCTCGTGCCGCGCGATCCACAGGCTGTCCATGAGCCGATAGGCGGCGTAGTTCGACGCCCCCAGGTAGATCACCTTGCCGGCGCTGACCAGGTCGTCCAGGGCCCGCACGGTCTCCTCTTCCGGCGTGCTGATGTCCTGCATGTGAATCTGGTACAAATCGATGCGGTCGGTGCGCAGGCGACGCAGGCTGTCCTCCACGCAGCGCACGATGCGGTAGCGGGACGCGCCGCTCTTGTTGGCGGTGTCGCCCATCGCGAAACGGAACTTGGTCGCCAGCACCACCTTCTCGCGCTTGCCGGCATCCTGAGAGAACCAGGCGCCCAGGACGCGCTCGGACAGGCCGTCCTGACCATAGACATCGGCGGTGTCGATGAAGTTGATGCCGGCGGAAAGCGCGCGGTCGAGCAGGGCGTGGCTGGTGGCCTCATCGCTACCGACCTTGTGCATGAAGGACTTCTCATCGGCCTCGCCGAAGGTCATCGCGCCAAGACACAGGCTGGATACCTTGACGCCGCTCTGTCCCAGGTTGCGGTATTCCATGAGTTCTTCCTTTTTGACTTTGGAGTCTTTTCGCGACTTGCCTTTTCGGCTGTATACACCCGAATGGGGCGCGCGGGCGGCGGCGATTTCATGAATGTGTCGGGGCGATGACTGAAGGCGCGGGCGCCCCCGGAGTCAGGGCGGGGGAAGGATGACGGCTACTGCAGGACGACGTCGTCGTAGAGGGTGTAGGTCGGGTCGCCGGTGAAGTTGTCGTCGTGACTGGTGAGCGTCAGCGTCGCCGAGTGGCCGGCAACCACGGCGGTTGAGACCTGCGTCCAGCCACCGGTGGCGCAAGTCTTGGGCAGCGCGGTGGTGGTCTTGCCAGTCATGTTGTCCTTGAGCGTGGCAGTGGCCCAGTCATATCTCACGGTGTCCGGGCAGGTCATCTTGTACCAAAACGAGAGCCGGGTCGCGCCGGCCGGGATGGTGAAGGTCTGCGCGATGGAGCTGCTGCCGTTGGTCGCCGTGGTGTTGCCCAGCCGCGCCGCATAGGTCCCGCCATGCGCGCCGGTGTTGACCACGCTGGAGGACGGCCCGGTGGGGGTCCAGCCGCTCAGGCTGCCGGTCTCGAAGTCGCCGTTGGTGATGCCGCCGGTGACGGTGGTGACGACGGCGAGCGACCCGGCCGCGCCGTGGGTCGCCGAGGGGCTGGTGCCGGTGACGGTGAAGTTGGAGGTCGAGGCGGCGGCGTTGGCGGGCACGGTCAAGGTCAGCGTGCTGCCGCTGCCCGCGGTCACCGAGGTCGGGTTGAAGGCGCCGGTGACGCCCCCGGCGAGGCCGGAGATGGACAGGTTCACGTTCTCGGCGGCGCCCGAGATCACGGCGGTGGTGATGGGGAAAGTCACGGTGACCGCCGAGCTGCCCGAGGTCGCCGTCTTGCCGGTCGGTGCGGTGATGTTGATGGAGAAGTCGTTGCCGCCCCCAGTGCCGGTCACGTTGAGCAATAGCGAAGCGGTGTGGGTGCCGGCGGCACCGTCGGCGCGGACGATCACCTGGACGTTGGCGGCGGCGCTGGCGGCGTTCACCGTGAGGGTGGCAGTGGAGCCGCTGGCGATGCTGGTCGGGCTGATGCTGGCGGTGACACCGGCGGGCGCGGTGACCGAGAGAGTCAGGGTCTCGGCGGCGCCGGCGGTGGTTGCGGTCTGCACGGTGAAGGTCCCGCTGCCGCCGACGGCCAGCGAGGCCGCGTTGGGCGACAGATCCAGGTTGAAGTCCTGCGCCGCGGTGGTGATCGTCTTGCAGCCCTGCGATCGCTCGTCCCAGATGCCCTGGACCTGGAAGGTGCCGGTCGGGGTGGTGATGTTGCCGCTCGTGCCTTCGCACAGGTCGCCTGTCTCGCTGCCGCCGGAGTCGTTCCACGCCTGCGGGTAGTCGGGGCTGCTGCCCGGCGTGGGCACGCCGTCGGTGGTCGCCTCTATCAGCTCGTGCGAAGTGACGATGGTGGTGCCACCGAAGGAGCCGCCGCAGTCGGGCATGATCAGGTAATAGGCGTTCTGCGCCCCGACAATCGCCTCGTGGTAGGCGCCGAAGGACAGGCAGCTCACGGAGCCGTCCAGGGTGATGGACACCGAGGACGGGAAGTAGATGGCATAAATGGTGTTATCGTCGGGGGACGGCAGGACATGGGCCGCGATGCCGCTGCCGAGGGCTGCCTGGATCTGCGCATCGGTGACATTGCCGGGCGGGATGCTGCTGAGGGTGATGGCGCCGACGTAGTTGCCGCGGCCGATGCGCTGGTTGGTGCCCGGGCTGCCGGTGTGCGTGCCGGCCTGCACGGTGATGGTGGTGTTGTACTCGTTGAGCCAGTCCATGAAGTTGCTGTTGGTGGCGCCGGCGAAGAAGTCGGCGATGCCGCCGTGCGCGGCGGTGATGGCCGAGTTCAACCTGGAGGGATCGCCCCACCAGACCGCATACACCTTGGGGTTCGGAATCACCGGCCCACCGTAGTAGTGGACGGTGCCCCCTGCGGTGCTGCGGACCGGTTTGTGGGAATGACCGGGGCGATCGATGCTGGTGGCGGTCTGCGGGTTCTCGTTACCGGGTGCCGTGTCGCCGCTGAGTTCGGGGGCGCCGCAGCCAGCCAGGAGCGCGGCCAGGGTGGAGACGGCCGCCAGCCTTTGCCAGCGTCCCGCGGTCAGCCGGCGGTCCGGGTGGGTTTTGCCCAAATGTTGCGTCTGTCTTGTCATGGATTCCTCCTGTGGACCTGGATTCGTGAGAAAGCGCGCGGAATCCATGGAAAAGAAAAATGAATCGCCGGCGTTTCAGGTTCGTGCAGGTCAGCAAGCAAGATCCGTGCAAGGCATTGAAATCAGAAATGGATTTTGGTCGGGCCGATCCACCAATTTAGCGGAAGCGTTGTTTCCGACGGGAGGGGCGCTTTGACGGACATGACGCGATCGGGCAGAAAGGCTGGCAGCCGGGTCGCATGGGACCACGCCCTGGGGGAAGAGACCCCGAAGTGGAACCTGGATTCCCAGCCCGGGCACACCTTCCAGCATCGGCTGAATCTCCTAGATCGCGGCACGCAGGCTGGGCAAAAGATCTCGCAGCCCGCCGACCATGAATTCTACCGCAACCGCCGCCAAGAGCAGCCCCATCACGCGCTCCAGCACATGGATGGTGGTCTTGCGCAGAAAGCGGTGGGCCATCGCCGCCGAGCGCAAGAGCAGCCAGGTGATGAGGCAGGTCAGGCCGATCGAAGCGAACACCGCCGCTGTCGCCACCGGCCGCCACGCGGCGCGGCTCATCAGCATGATCACGGTCGCGATGGCCCCCGGCCCGGCCAGCATCGGGATGGCCATCGGCACTACCGCCACGTCGTCTTTCTCGACCGACTCTTGCTGCTCTTCCGCGCTCGATCGGGTGCGCGAGGGCTGCGCCCGCATCATATCCAGCGACATGAGCAGCAGCATCAGCCCCCCGGCGATCTTGAAGGCGCCCAGGGTGATGCCGAAGACCTTGAAGATGACCGCCCCGGCCAGCGCGAAGAAGGAAAGCGTGGCGCAGCTCCACAGCGCGGCCCGGGCTGCGCTCTTGCGCTGCTTCTCCGGCGGGTCGCTGCCGCTGATGGCGATGAAAATCGGCACCGCGACAATGGGGTCGACGACGAAAAACACCGCCGAGAAGGCGACGATGGCGAACTTGAGATCTTCGGAGTTCATGGCGTGCGCCGAGAACGTAGCACGCAGCCAATAGAAGGTCCCGGTCCCGGATTCCGGGCCTCGGGGCTTTTTGGGATAGATCCCACGAGGCGCTTTGCGGCTGGGCCCGGGTAATGTACTCTGTAAGATACCATGCACATGCGGACCTGGGTCCTCGGGGCCGGGGACCCGATGCACACAACGGAAGAAGCTGGGGTGACGCGGCGAACGCCCGCGCCCATTGCCACCTTGTGGAAACTCGGTTCCAGCGCCGGCATCGAACAGGGCCCCTCCATGGTCCTTGGGCAAGGGTCGACCCCCATCGGCCGCGCCGTGCCCACCGATGGCGGCATCCCCTTGACCTCGGACCACCGCACCTCCCGGCTGCACGCCACCCTGGAGCTTCACGGCCTGGACCTGCGCCTCACCGATGAGGCCAGCAAGAACGGCACGTTCGTCAACGGCAGGCGGGTCGGCCAGTGCGCTCTGGGGAACGGCGACGTGCTGCGCCTGGGGGATACGATCTTCCTTTTGCGTCACGAGAAGCCCGACGCGGCGCCAGATCCGCCCATCGCGGGGCTTCTGGGGTCCTCGGCGGGCATCCGGGCCCTGCGTGCCACCATCGGGCTGGTCGGCCCCACCATGGCCACCGTGTTGCTCCTGGGCGAGAGCGGCACGGGAAAGGAGGTCGCCGCCGCCGCGCTCCACCGGCAGAGCGGACGGGACGGGCCCCTTCTGGCGGTCAATTGCAGCGCCATCCCCGAAAGCCTTGCCGAGAGCCAGCTTTTCGGCCACGTCGCCGGGGCCTTCACCGGCGCTAGCGCCCATCCGGGCCTGTTCCGCGCCGCCCACCGCGGCACGCTCTTTTTGGATGAAGTCGGCGATCTCTCCCGCGCCCTACAGCCCAAGCTGCTGCGCGCCCTGGAGGAGGGCGCCATCCTTCCGGTCGGCGCCGTCACCCCCGTACCCTGCGACGTCAGGCTGATCGCCGCCACCAACGGCGACCTGTCCCAAGCCGTGCGGCAGGGGACCTTCCGCCGCGACCTGTACACGCGCCTGGCGGAGATCATCGTGCTGCTGCCGCCCCTGCGCGATCGACGCGAGGACATCCTGGTCCTTCTGCAGACCGCCCTGCCTTCCCGGCCCCGTCTGTCCCCCGACCTCATCGAAGCGTTGCTCCTGCATCCCTGGCCGGGGAATGTGCGCGAATTGCTCAAGGTGGCCACCGAGCTGCGCATCAAGGGCGCCGCCGCCGATCGCCTGGAACTCGAGCTGGTGGGCGATCGGCTAAAGTCGCCTGAGGCGGCCCTTGAGGCGGCACCGGGGCCCGTAAAGGCGGGCCGCGCCGAGGCCAGCCCCCCGCCCGCGGACGCGCCTCGGGGCGCCGGCCCGGTTCCCGATCGCGACCTGCTAATCGGCCTCTTGCGGCAGCACCGGGGCAACGTCGCCGATGTCGCCCGCGCGGTCGGCCGGTCGCGCAAGCAGGTCTACCGGTGGCTCTTGCAGCATGGCCTGGACGTGGGTGAATTCCGTGACCCGGGAAAGCCCGGGAGCGACCCGTAGGCACGACGTCATGGTCCAGCGCCGTCCGATCGACTTTGCGCCCCCCGAGCAGATCGAGGAGTACCGCATTCTGCGCCCCATCGGCCGCGGCGGCATGGGCGTGGTCTACCTGGGCCACGACGTGCTGCTCGACCGGCCGGTGGCGGTCAAGTTCATCTCTGCCAGGAGCCCCGACGCCCAGGCCCAGATGCGCTTCCTCATCGAGGCGCGGGCCATCGCCCGCCTGACCCACCCCAACGTGGTCAGCATCTACCGCGTTGGATCGATCGAGGGCCGCCCATTCCTGGTCTCGGAGCTGGTGCGCGGCCAGAGCCTGAACCAGATCCAGAAACCGCTGCCGTGGGAACGGGCGCTGCAGATCGGCCTGGGTCTGTCACGTGGGCTGGGCGTCGCCCATCGACTGGGCGTCCTGCACCGTGACATCAAGCCGGCCAACGCCATCCTTCAGACCGATGGCGAGGTCAAGCTGCTGGATTTCGGGCTGGCGAAGATCCTCGACGTGCTCCCGCCGGAAGGCGCGGATCCGGTCGATGTGCCAGCCAGCGAGGAAAATGTCGGCGGCGGCGCCGGCGTCGTCGTCGTCGGATCCGCCACTTCGGGTCAAAAGCCTCCCATCTCGGCATGGGCCGAGACCTTGACCGGCGATGACCCCCAGGGCGGGGACACGGACTTCGGGCAGACCTCGGTCACCCCGAGAAGCGGCTCAATCACCCGGGTCGGCGCGATCATGGGCACGCCGCTGTACATGGCCCCCGAGGTCCTGCGGGGCGAACCGGCGACCCGGCGCAGCGATGTCTATTCTCTGGGCATGCTGATTTACGAACTTTGCGCCGGTCAGCCGCCGGGGCTGGAAGGCAGCGGAGACAGCCACCTCACCGGCCGGGGCGGCGACGACGTGCGTCCGGATCCGCCGCCAATCTCGATCGCGGTGCCGGGGATCGATCCGGGTTTGGCCGCCATCGTCGATCGCTGCCTGCGTCAGGACCCGGGCCTGCGGTTTGCGTCAGGCGACGACCTCCGCGACGCCCTGGAGCGGCTGGAGCGGTTCGAGTCCCTGGCGCCGGAGGCCTGGACTGTCCTCGCAGGCGACAACCCCTACCGGGGCCTGGCGGCGTTCCAGGCGGAACACAGCAGCCTCTTTTTCGGCAGGGGGGCCGAGGTCCGGGCCGTCCTGGATCGGGTCAGGACCAGCCCCTTGCTGGTGGTGGCCGGGGACTCCGGGGTGGGCAAGTCTTCGCTCTGCCGCGCCGGGGTGCTGCCCCTGGTGCAGCGGGGTGCGCTGGCCGATGGCCGGATGTTCACCATCGTCGAACTGGTCCCCGGGCGCCACCCGGTCGCGGCCCTGGCCGCCGCCCTCGCCCTCCGATCGGGGCCCGCGGCGGAGGCGGACACTCGCCAGGCCGACCTGCTGCGCGTCCTTGCACGGGACCCGGCGGCCTTCTCGGCCTGGCTTCACGACCACCGCGGCGAGGGTGCGGGGACCCTGCTCTTCATCGACCAGGTGGAGGAGCTGTTCAGCCTGAGCGATCCGCGCGAGGCGGCGATCATCGGCCAGGTCCTTGGGGACCTCATCGTCTCGACCTCCGGGGTACGCGTGTTGCTCACCATCCGGGGCGACTTTCTGACCCGGCTGGCGGCCCTGCCCGGCATCGGCGAGCTACTCTCGGGGGCCCTGTGGTTCCTGCGACCGCTTTTAGCCGACAGCATCCGTCAGGCCATCGTCGGACCGGCCCGCAGCCAGGGGGTCACCTTCGAGTCCGATGCCCTGGTCTCCACCCTGGTCGAAAGTTCCGCCGGGGCGGCAGGTGGACTGCCCTTGCTCCAGTTTGCCTTGACCGAACTGTGGGAAGCCCGCGATCCCGTGCGTCAGGTCATTCCTGCATCGGCGCTGACCGCCATCGGCGGGGTCGAAGGGTGCCTGGCCCGTCATGCGGATGGGGTGCTTGCCGCCCTGCGTCCGGAGCAACGCGCGCGCGCCCATCGTCTGCTGCTCAAGCTGGTGACCGCCGAGGGCCTGCGCGCCCGCCGCCCCCGCTCCGAGTTGGTGACCGACGATCCGGGTGCCCGGGACCCTGCGGAGGCCGCCATCGAGGCCCTGGTGCGCAGCCGGCTGCTGGTCGCCAGCCAGTCCGAGGGCGCCACCACCTACGAGCTGGCCCACGAGGCGCTCATCGGGGGCTGGGGCACGCTGCGGGGCTGGCTCGACTCGGCGGCGGGCCCCCGCATGATCCACCGGCGCATCGAGCTGGCGGCTGCTGAATGGGACCGGATCGGTCGCGCCCGCGAGGCCCTGTGGCGCGATCGCCAGCTCGATGAGGTCCGCGAGATCGAGCCGCGGACGCTGGAGGGGCGGGAGCGGGACTTTCTGACCGCATCCCGGGACGCGGCCCGTCGCCGCCGGCTGATCTTTGGCGGAGGTCTGGGGGGGGCCCTCTTGCTCGGCGCGCTGGTCTACGGCGGCGTCCAGTTCAAGCTCCGCCACGACCTCGATCGGGTCATCGCCACCCATGTGGAGCAGGCGCGGCGCGACCGGGAAAAGGCCCGGCTGCTGGACCGGGACATCGAGGCGTCGCGAAAGGACGCGTTCGCCCTTTTCGACCGGCCGGCGCAGGGACGACGCGATGCCGCCGAGGACCCCGCCGCGCGCCGGGAAGAGGCGGAGCGGCGATGGTCGCGGGTGCTGGGGCTGGAGCGGCAACTCGATCTGCTGGACGTCGGCGCCACCCAGGCCCTGGAGTCGGCCCTGGCCCTGGACGGGCAGAGCAAGGAAGTGCGCCGCCTGCTGGCGGACGTCACCTACAGCCGGATTCTGCATGTCGAGCGCGCCCGGCACCCGGCGCAACAGGAGGAACTTTTGCATCGCCTCTCCAACCACGATGAGCGGGACCAACGCCGCCGCCGCCTGGAGACCGCGGCCCTACTTTCGCTGGTGACCGCGCCGCCCGCCACGGTGTCCCTGCGACGCTACGAGGACGACCCGGACGGCTACCGGCAGGCGGGCCCCGCGGTGATGCTGGGGCAGACCCCACTTTCCCGGGTCCCGGTCCTGCCCGGCTCCTACCTGCTGACATTTGCGTCCCCGGGCAGGCCCGAGATGCGCTACCCGCTGCTGACCACACGGGGCGAAGTGCTGGTCTTTTCCCTTTCCCTGCCTTCTTCGGATGCCGTACCCCCCGGCTTCGTCTACGTGCCTCCCGGCCGGTTCCTCTTCGGCAGCGCCGACGATGAGACGCTGCGCCGGAGCTTCCTTGACGCCCCGCCGCTGCATCCGATGCGCACCGCCGGCTACCTGATCGGCCGGGAAGAGGTGACCTTCGCCGACTGGATCGACTTTCTGCGCGACCTTCCCGCGGCGGAGCGGCGCCATCGCTTGCCGCAGGTCCGGCCCAGCATGCACAACCAGCGCGGTATGTTGGAACTGTCCGAGTCCCCTGGAGGGGCGTTTTATCTCTCGATCCAGCCCACCCTGCAGGCCTATCGTGCCAGGGCTGGGGAGCGGATCCGGTACCCCGGCCGCAGGCTCCGCCAAGAGCAAGACTGGCTCCGCTTCCCCGTCACCGGCGTGTCTTTCGAGGACGTGCAGGCCTATCTGTCCTGGCTGGATCGCAGCGGCCACGTCCCGGGGGCCCGGCTTTGCGACGAATACGAATGGGAGCGAGCGGCGCGCGGGGCCGACGATCGAGTTTTTCCCCACGGCAACCGCCTGGCGCCCGACGATGCGAACTTCGATCTGACCTATGGCCGGCAGCCGCTTTCCTTCGGTCCCGACGAGGTCGGGGCCCACCCGGTCTCGCAAAGCCCGTTTGGTCTGAACGACATGGCCGGCAACGCCCTGGAGTGGACCCGCTCGGTCCGTGTTATCGGCGAGGCGGTGGTGCGAGGGGGCGGATGGTACTATGATCAGATGACCAGCAGAAGCGCCAACCGACAGGTCGGCGAGGCGGCGAACCTGCGGGACATTCTCGTCGGATTGCGGGTGTGCGCCGATTACCCACCGGGGCAGGCACCCGCGCAAGATCGGGGAGCGGATCCGGGCCCCGATGGCCATGTAGAATAAGACATGAATCGGGAAGGAGACTGGACTATGAAGGCAAGATGCGCTCTCACCTCACTTGTGTTCCGTTTGCCGTTGTGGGCACTGTGCATGGGGGCCGGGTGCGACGCGATGTCCACGCAGCCCTCGCTGCCAGACGGGGGGGGCGGGGGGCCTGACGGGGGCGGCATGCCGGCGCAGGGCCTCAAGCTGCAAGGGATCAGCCTTCAGGGCATCAGCCTTCAGGGCATCAGCCTTCAGGGCATCAGCCTTCAGGGCATCAGCCTCCAGGGTACCGCGTTGCGCGGCATGTCCTTGGTCGGCACCACCCTGCGAGGGATGCGCCTGACGCCCCCAAAAGGGCAGACCCCCAGCCTGTCCCCCTGCGCTACGACGGCCCGGGGGGCGGCGCGGGATTGCGGCCTGTCCTTCGGCGGGCTCGGCACCTGCGGCGAAGGCAGCCAGGTCACCCTTTCCACCGCCGCGGCCTGCGGCCTGGGGAGCTGCGCCACGGACTCGGTCCTTCGCGTGTGTGCCGGAGGCACGCCCTGCGAACACGGCACCGCCGCCGTCCTGGGTGAGGGCGAAAGCGGCTGCGGCACCTCGTGCGCCGCGCTCAGCTTCCGTTGCCCCCCGGGAGGGATGTACACGGTGCTGCAAGGCGGCCAGAGCAGCGACACTGCCTCGCCGATCTCCGCCGCCGCCAGTGCCGGCGCGTTCCCGCTGGAACAACCGGTGAGCGGAAAAGAACTCATCGGGGCCCGGCTCGCCGGGATCGACGCCAGGGGCAACCCTGTGCCGCTGCTCATCAGCGACATCGAGAACGATCCGACCGATCCCCAGGGAGAAGTGCTGCTCTACTCCCTCCTTTATCAAGACCCAAAGTCGCAGGCCATTATCAACCCGTGCGCCGCCGATCCCGACGGGGCCCGCAAGGCGATCCCGGTCTCGGGCGTGTGGGATGGGACGGGGGCCCACGCCGGCTCGCAGGATTTCTTCACCCTGGCCTGCACCAGCGGCGTCATCGCCAAGTGCGTGCGCTGGGGCTACAAGCCGTGGAAGACGGTGATGGGCCAGCCGCTCGCCGAGGTCCACCAGACCTGCACGCGGATGGCGCGGGCCGACTACTGCGGCGACGGCGTCACCCACACTCATGATGGCACACCCATCGACGAATACGACGTGCTGGGCCTACAGCGCGAGGTGCCTTCCGACGGCATGCTCTTCGAGGGGCACTGGAACGCCGATGGCGCCTACTGCCTGAGCAAGGAGCGCTGGTTCAACGTCGACCTGCTGGACCCACAGGTGCTCCTGGGCAACGCCCTCCTGACGGAGTGCCCCGCCAGGATCAGCCTCCCCGGTCCCGATGATCAGTTCGGCGGCAAGATCTGCTTCCGCAAGCTGTCGAACCAGGCCCGCGCCTCGATCCGCACCAGCAACAACTCGTACCTTTTGCAGGTGAACGGGAACCTTTGACCCATTTCATCCCGTGCCCCGCACGCGGGCGGCCCGCGGGCGGCCCGCCTCTTCACCCGCCGGATCGACGCCCGGCGCCAGTGATTTCAGGGAATTGACCGAACGCCGCGGGTTGGCAGGGGGTTTGCTTCTCTTCGTCGTGTCCGATGGGTACCGACACAGGAGTTACAAAATGAGCCAGCTTAGATTGCGTACTTTTTTTCTCTCGTCCACCCTTTCCCTGGGCCTGTCCGTCTCGCTTCTGGGCGCAGCCGGCTGCGGCGGGACCGAGACCATCGGCACGCCACAGTCCTCCGCCCTCACCTTCGAGGGCCAGGGCAACGGCAGCCAGGCCGTGCCGCCCACCGCCACCGATGCCAGCGCCAGCGTGAACCTCACCCTGAGCGCCGACCAGGGCCAGCTTGCCTACAAGGTGCAGCACAATGTCACGGCCGCTACCCAAGTAGAGATCCGTCGCGGCGCTTCCGGCGCTCAGGGCGAGTTGCTCTTCACCCTCAAGGGGGACGCCATGTCCAGCGGCACCTTGCAGGTGACCGCCGATCAGGCCGCCGCCTTGATGGCCGGCACCCTGTACTTCGACATCCCCTCCGTGGTGTTCGCCGCGGGGGAGATCCGCGGGCAGTTCTTTTCCCTGGATGGCACCCAGATCGCGGTGACCGGCACCACCCAGCTCTCCGCCAACCTGAGCGGCCTGCAGCAAATCCCGCCCGTCGAACTGAGCGCCGACGGCAAGGCCAGCCTGACTCTGGACGAGAAGACCGGGACGCTGAGCTACGACATCAGCCATGGCCTGACCGGCGCCACCTCCGTCGCCATCAAGCAGGGCAATGTCGGCATCAGCGGCGCCGTGGTCTTCTCGCTGGCCCAGAGCACCACGGGCATGCTCGCGACCCAGATCAGCGGCAAGCAGATGCTGAGCGCGGAGCAGCGGGTGCAGCTCAAGTCCGGCGCGCTCTACCTGGAGGTGCAGTCGCTCTTGCAGGGGACGTTGCGCGGGCAGATCCTGACCAGCACCGCTTTGCCCTTCGCCACGCAGCTCAAGGCGGCGCCCCTGGTGTCGACTTCTGCCACGGGCATGGTCACTTTCCTCCTGAGCCAGGATGGCAACACCCTGGCCTTCCGGTTGAACCACGACCTGCAAGATGTCACCAAGGCGGCCCTGGTAAAGCAGATGCTCGGGGTCGAAACGACAATCGAATGCCAGCTCTCCGATGGGAAGGACAAGGCGCAAGGGAGCTGCGCCATCAGGGCCGGCGGGGTCTCCAAGGACGACCTCCTCGGCGGGCTGCTGCAGATCAATCTGGCCACCCAGGCCCACGCCACGGGGGAGCTGGTGGGAAAAGTCAGCGTCCCCAAGCAGCCCTGAGCGGCCGCACAAACCCCTCGGCCCGCGGCTTCGTGTCGGCTCCGCCTCGGCCCACTGGTTCCAGGGCCGCAGCCGGAGCTTGAGGCATGACGCCTTCAAGCTTGCTCCCGGTTCGGATGTGCAGTAGCTTGCATTCATGTCGGCCAAGCAGCAGATCGCCCACGTCGTCGAGTCATTACCTGAGTCGGCCTCTCTGGCGGAGGCAACTGCCTCGATAGCGGCGCGCGCGGGGACCGCGACCGAGCCGTCCTGGCAGGCATGGTTCGATTTCTGCAAATCCTTCCCGGCTGCCTCAGACGTTCGTTCCTACCGCGACCTGCTGGAAGAGCCCTACGACCGGTAGCTCAATGCCAGTGCACTATCTTGATACCGGTGTCTTTGTCACGCCTTTGCTGAAGCAGAAAAGGGCGTGCGCTTCTTCTGCCTGAACCTGGAGCAGCCGGGAGAGCCGGTCACAGTGGAGAGCGGGGCCGCCCTCAGCGATCTGGCACACAACCCGGTAGTCGCCGAGTACGCCGCCCACTAGCACCCACCGTGTCGAACGCCAGGAGTTCGAGTTCCCCGACGGCTGGCAGGTCCTGAGGTTCGATGAGGATCGCCATCATCAGCGGCTGCTGGGGGATGCGCCGGCAGTGGACCTGGTGGCATTGACACCTGAGCTATCTGGACGGCCCCTCGCTTGGGCGCTTTGAGCTTCTTGTCGCCGCCAAACTCGCGGACCTCGGGACTCGCTCGGGTAGGGCGTTCAAATTCATGCGCAAGGCAGCCGGGCTTCGGGCCTTGGACCTGGCCAGGTTGATCGGGGTGGACGTGGCCACCATTTCTCGTTGGGAAACGGACAAGATCGCCATCGACAGGGCGACCCTGGCGACGCTCGGTTCGCTGGTACGTGATCGGATCGCCGGCACTGCCGCGACCCTGGAGCATTTGCGCTCCATGGAGCAACCGACGGTGTCTGACAAAAAAGCGATTCGATTGGTGCCTGCCGAGTCATCAATTTGACCGCCCCTGCTTGGCCATCTCGTGTAGGAAAAACCAGCGCAGGGGGTTGCTGCTATCGCGCAGGATGTTGCTCAAAATCGACATGATGGCCACCTCCAGGGGCAGGTGGGGCGCAGGGACATACGGAAGCTAAGGCGCTCACAGGGTGAGCGGGGGAATGATGCACATGCATTGCGCGGGTGTCAGCTCTTGCGCGAAAATCGGCGGCCGTGGTGCATACGCAGGCGCTGCTTTGCTACTCCGAGCGTTCGACAGTATCCTGTTTATCCATGAGTCAGACGAATCAAGCCCTGAAAGCGGCAGAGCAGCTCTCTCCGAAGCTGCGGCGGCAGCTCGCCCTTCGTTTGCTGGCCGGTGGTGCTGTCAGGGAGAAGATCGTGTTGCTCCATCAGCTTTCCGCCGAGAAGCAGGAGCGGCTCGGGGTGTTGCTGGAGAAGAACAATGAGGGAGAGCTGACCCCCGCGGAACGGGTGCACCTGAAGCGCCTTGGTGCGGCGGCGGATCAAATTATGCTCGCCAACTCGAAGGCCTTGGCCAAGAGCCTGCGACCGGAGGTCTTCGACAGGCAGGGACGATTGGTCAAGAAGCGGCTGCGAAGCACTTGAGCGAGCATCATGAGCAGGCATGGAGAAGGGGCGACCATATCCGCCACCTCGTAGCGCAAGCGGTAGGAGGTCTCCGGGAAGCGGGGATTCAGCTCGTTGAGGCCCCGACAGAGAGCTTGAAGCGCATGGGTAAAGCGCGGAGCACTCATCGGGGCCAGA
>JBBRLA010000069.1:0-20020 GCA_038231615.1 Polyangia bacterium
GTCGTCGCTCTCGGCGATGGTGGCGGTGAACCCGGACAGCCTGCACTTCGACAACACCATGGTGGGCAGCATGTCGTCGCCGCAGTTCGTGACGCTGGTGAACAACGGCTCGGGCGAACTGGACCTGGAGATCCCGGCGCTACAAAGCCAGGACTTCACGGTGGACACGTCGCAGGCGAACCTGCAGATGATGCCGGGGGACAGCACCCGGTTCCCGGTGATCTTCGCGCCGCAGTCGACGGGCTCGAAGAGCGAGACCATCAACGTCAACCTGAAGGGCACGCAGATGCTGGCGGCGACAGTGTCGCTGGATGGGCAGGCGATCAGCAAGGTGGACATTCCGCCGGACACGGGCGGCGGCTGCGCGGTGGGCCACGGGGCCGCTGCGGGTGGCACGGCGCCGGGCCTGGTGCTGGTGCTGCTGGGAGGCCTGCTCCTGCGGCGGCGGCGGTGGTCGTAGGTCAAAAGAGGTAGCCGGAAGAAGCCGATTGGGGACGTACTTGGCTTCCAGGAGTATGGAAAGCGAAGTGCGTCCCCGGCATCCGCAGCAACCCTGGTGGCCAGAAAAGCGCTCCGCAACAACCCCGGTGGCCACAAAAGCCCTCCGCAACAACCCTGGTAGCCAGAAAAGCCGCCTTCATGCAGTCGGACCTTCCGACCGCTTCGGAATCAATCTTGTGAAATTCTGTCATTTCTAATACGCTGAAACTCCCGGGAGATTGTGGAGTCAGCATGAACGTCCCCCGTCCCATATCCTCTGAATCAGTCCTCGAATCCTCGCTGAGCGGGCCTCACAGCGGCGCACATGGCGCACATGGCGACCGCTGGCACTCTGGAAGGCGCCCTGGGGGCAGCCCGGCGCCCCGATCGGCGGGCGAGGCGCTGATCGAAGGATTGCGGCTGTGGGTGGTGCACCGGCGATCCATGCTGCCCGTGGCGCTGCTCGGCTGGGCGCCGGGAGAGGCGCTGCGGCTCCTGGCGCTGCTCTTGCCGTTGCCGGCGAGGGACCGGGTGGCCCTGTCGCTGGGAGCACTGGCGCTCTCGCTGGCCGGGGCGGCGTTCGTCACCGCGGCGGTGATCGGGACGCTGACCGGGCCGGTGGAGCCACGAGGTGCCGCGGGGCAGGCGCACACCATCGACGTGTTCCAGGTGGGGCTCTCGCGGATGGCGGAGGTGCTGCGGACCCAGGTGCTCCTTTTGGCGCTGCTTTTGGCCACCCTCCTTCCGCCGCTCTTGTCGGTGGGCCGGCTGCTGGAGGGATCTGGACCGGGCGGGCTGTGGTGCCTTTTGGCGCTGCTCATCTGCCTGCCGGTGTTCTCGCTGCTGGGCCTGCGGTTCTCGCTGGCGCTGACCGCGGCGGCGGTGGATGAAGCAGGCGTGGGGGCGCTGCGGCGGTCGGCGGTGCTGGCCCGAGGGCGGCTGCTGGATCTGGTGGCCTTCGGGCTTCTGTGGGCGGGGTTTGTGGCGCCGCTCCTTCTGTGTTCGGCGAGCTGCTGGCTTTTGCTTCTGCCCAAGGGGCTGCTCCTGCTTTCTCATGGGGTGGGGATCGGGCTGGGGCTGCTCTTCACCTTGCAGGGGCAGGGAGCGGCGGTGGGGCTGGCCCTGCTCTACGCCGACGCCTGCGAGGCCACCGGCCTGAAGACGCGGCTCTCGCACCTGGCGCGGCAGCGGCACTACCGATAGGCCATACGGAAGCGCCAGAGGGCCATCCGGGACGTCAAGCGGTCGGCCAGGCGCGGGCTCGCTTGAGCTGATCGCGAAAGCCGGCCAGCCCGTCCATGTCCAGCCCGGACAGGTGCCCGCGCCGTTCCTCGGTCAGCTCGATACCCAGCACCTCACATAGATCAACCAGGGCCTGCCTTCGCTCCTCTGTGCGGCCGTCCTTCTGGCCGTCCTTGCGGCCGGCATCGTAGCCCTCCGCCTTGCCCAGTCTCACCGCCAGACTCAGCGCCCCGCGCGCATCCTGCACGGCTATCCCCTCGCGGTCGTACTCCTCCCACTCCTCCTCCGTGAACCCCGCCATGCGCGCCACCTCCAGCGCCTCTCGGAAGACCTGCTCGGGCAACTCCTTCGGGATTTCTCTCAGCTTCTTGGTCTCGCGAAAGAAATACGCCCACTTGTCCACCATCGTCCGAGGCTGCTTCCCCGCCGCGTACTTGGGCAGTTCCATCACCGCGTAGCGCACCTGCGAGAGCCGGCGCACGCCGGTCTGCTCCTCCGTCATCCTCCACCGGCTCACCATCGGCACGATCGTCGCTCCGGGCTGCTTCTCTTCTTCGTACCACAGATGGAAGTCGCAGATCGCCACCAGGACCACGTCATCCAGCTGCGGATACAATTCGCCCCGCGAGAGCGGGCCGGTAAACGC
Organism: Polyangia bacterium; assembly: GCA_038231615.1. Lineage (GTDB taxonomy): Bacteria > Myxococcota_A > Polyangia > Palsa-1104 > JAEUJZ01 > JBBRLA01. The sequence continues at coordinate 2,369 of JBBRLA010000069.1, forward strand.
CTTGGACCCGTTAAACACCAGGCGCTTTTCGAAGCCTTCCACGTTCAGGACTTGCATCTCCACCACGTACTGGGTATCGCGCTGGTCGGTGCACTTGACATCCACGATGGAGCTCTTGAGCCGCACGCTCTGGGGCACCTGCTCCGGGTTCAAGTATTCAACGTCCACGATCCGTCGGTCCTCCGGCAGGTCCAGAAGATCGTTGAGCAGTTGGATCAAAAGCTGCCGATGGGCCTGGTTGCCAAAAATGCGCTTGAAGACCAGGTCCCTCTTGGGGTCCGCGAAAATCGGTCGCATGAGGGCAACGTAGCCCCCGCCTGAACATCGGTCAAGGAGTCGGCGGCGGGCGCCGTCCCGGACCCGGCCCTGTCATCGTGAACCCCTTTTCTCCCTCGGGGTGTTCCAATCCTCCCGCGCTTGCTATATTTCCCCCATGGGCGATACCCGCACCGACATCGAGTCCCTCCTCGTCGAGAACCGCCGCTTCCCTCCACCTCCCGGCTTCGCCGCCACCGCGCAGGTCAAAAGCGAGGAAGAAGCCGAGCGCCTGCGTACGTCCGCCGACGCCGACCCGGAACGCTTCTGGCGAGAGCAGGCCGCGGCCCTAAAGTGGAGCAAGCCCTTCACCCAGGTACTGGACACCGGCAACCACCCTTTCGTCCGCTGGTTCGCCGACGGGGAATTAAACCTGACCGAAAGCTGCCTGGACCGCCACCTTTCCACCTGGCGCCGCAACAAGGCGGCCCTTATCTGGGAGGGCGAGCCGGGCGACAGCCGGGTGCTCACCTACCACGAGCTGCACCGCGAGGTGTGCCGCGTCGCCAACGCCCTGCTCGAACTGGGCGTGCACACCGGCGACCGCGTGGTCATCTACATGCCGATGATCCCCGAGCTGGTCATGTCCCTTTTGGCCTGCGCCCGCATCGGCGCCACCCACTCGGTGATCTTCGGCGGCTTCTCCGCCGAGGCCATCCGCGACCGCGTCACCGACGCCGGCGCCACCTTCATCATCACCGCCGACGGCGGCTGGCGCCGGGGCAAGGTCATCCCGCTCAAGCAAAACGTCGACGAGGCCCTGGTCCACTGCCCCGACGTGCGCAAGGTCCTTTGCGTGCGCCGCATCGGGCAGGAAGGCGCCCCGGTGACCATGAAAGCGGGCCGCGACCTGTGGTGGAGCGACGTGGTCCCCTGGCAAAGCCCCTGCCTCAAGGCGGTGGCCCTGCCCGCAGAGCACCCCCTGTTCATCCTTTACACCAGCGGCACCACCGGCAAGCCCAAGGGGGTGGTCCACTCCACCGGCGGCTACGGCGTGCAGGTGGCCTACACCACCAAAGTGGTCTTCGACCTCAAGGACGAGGACACCTACTTCTGCACCGCCGACGTGGGCTGGGTCACCGGGCACTCGTATCTAGTCTACGGGCCGCTGATGAATGGCGCCACCTCGGTGATGTACGAGGGCGCCCCTGAGACGCCGCAGCGCGACCGCCTGTGGAACCTCATCGACCGCTGGGGGGTGACCATCTTCTACACCGCGCCCACCGCCATCCGCGCCTTCATGCGCTGGGGCAACGAGTGGCCCGAGAAGCACAGCCTTTCGACCCTGCGGCTGCTCGGGACGGTGGGCGAGCCCATCAACCCGGCGGCCTGGATGTGGTACCGCGAGGTCATCGGCAAGAGCCGCTGCCCCATCGTCGACACCTGGTGGCAAACCGAGACCGGGGGCATCATGGTGGCGCCGCTGCCGGGGGCCACGGCGGCCAAGCCGGGCTCGTGCACCAAACCGCTGCCGGGCTTCTCGGTGGAGGTGGTGCAGCGCGACGGCAAACCCGCCGCGGCCAACGAGGGCGGCTACCTGGTCATCACCAAGCCCTGGCCGGGGCAGCTTCGCACCGTGTGGGGCGACCCCGACCGCTACGTGAAAAACTACTTCAGCGAGATCCAGATTGACGGCCGCCCGGTCTACTTCACCGGCGACGGGGCCCGCCGGGACCCAGAGGGCTATCTGTGGGTGATGGGGCGGGTGGACGACGTGCTCAACGTGGCCGGGCATCGCATCGGCACCGCCGAGGTGGAAAGCGCCCTGGTGTCCCACCCCGACGTGGCCGAGGCGGCGGTGGTGGGGCGGCCGGACGAGCTGAAGGGACAGGCCATCGTGGCCTTCGTGACCCTGCGCGGCGGCAAGGAGGGCACCCCGGAGCAAGCCAAGGCCCTGCTTTTTCACGTGGTCAAGGAGATCGGCGCCATCGCCCGGCCCGAAGAGATCCGCTTCACCGACTCGCTGCCCAAGACCCGCTCGGGGAAGATCATGCGGCGCCTGCTGCGGGAGATCGCTGCCAGCGGGCAGGTCACCGGCGACGTGACCACCCTGGAAGACTTCAGCGTCCTGCAACGCCTGTCCGCAACGCCCGGGGATGAATAGAATAGACCCGGCCAGGAACAGAACCACACGCCGCGCCCGACCTACTTCCGCAAAAGCACGTACACCGCCCCCGCCCCGCCGTCCGACGGCCTGGCGGTGGCGAAGCACAGCACGCTGCGCGCGATGCGCCCCCGGGTCAGCCACACCCGCACCCGTTCCTTGAGCACCGGGATCTGGTCCTTGGAGTTTAGCCCCCGTCCATGCACGATGAGCACGCAGCGCTGCCCCGCCGTGCGCGACTCCAAGATGAAGCGATCGACTCGCTGGTGGGCCTGTTCCTGGGTCATCCCATGCAGGTCCACGTGGGCCTGCACCGAGTACTCCCCCTTGCGCAGGCGCTGGAGCAACCGCCGGTCGAGCCCCGGGGCGATGCCCTCGATGTACTCGTCGGTGTCGGCGATGTCCCACGGGCCACTGCCATCGACCAGATCGGCCAGCTCGGCGTACACCTCGGCCTCCTCCGACAGGCGCACCCGCACCTTGGGCGCGATAGGGACCTCGGTGATCCGCGGCGCCGGATCGGCGATGCGCTGCACCCCCCACATCTCCTTCATGAAGATGTCCTCGTCGCTGACCTGGGGCGCCTTTGCCTCGGCCTTTAGCGCCACTGCCTTTCCCCAGGCCGCCCTGGCTTCCCTGGCCTTGGCCTCCTTCCCCTTGACCTCGGGTGCCTTGACCTGCGGTTTCGGCGATGGCTTCACCAGCCCTTGCAACTGGCTCTTGTGCGCCAGAAAAGGGTTGTTCGCCGGGCTCACCGGCTGCGCGGTCTTGGCCTTCTCCGCTTCTTCAGATTCCCTGGCCGCCTTGGCGCCGCGGCGCTTTTCCTTGGACATCGCCGCAACTATACCCGGCTGGCGGTAATGTGGCCTACCTGCGTCAGCCGAACAAGTCGTGTATACTCTTCCAGTCTCACGAAAAGCGACGATGCCTGACCTGAACAACCGAGCACGGAAGATCCTTTCCGCCATCACCCAGGAGTACCTGGCCACCGGGGAAGCCGTCGGATCGCGTCGCGTCACCCGTCGCTACGGCGTCGATCTCTCGCCGGCCACCGTGCGCAACGTCATGAGCGACCTGGAAGAGCTGGGCCTCATCCGCCAGCCCCACACCTCCGCCGGCAGGGTGCCCACCGAACTGGGCCTGCGTTTCTTCGTCGACTCGCTCCTTAAGGTAAGGCAGCTTTCCGAAAAAGAGCGCGACGAACTACAGCAGCACTATTCCTTTTCCTCCAGCGAAGTCGACACCGCTCTGCGCGAGGCCGGCAAGGTGCTCTCCGACCTTTCGTCGCACACCGTGGTGGTGCTGGCCCCCAGCCCGGAGCTGGACGTCCTGTCCCACGTCGAGTTCGTCCGCCTGCCGGGCAAGGGCCTCCTGGCGGTTTTGGTCAACAAGAGCGGCCGCATCACCAACAAGATCATCCCCGACGACGGCTCCCTGGGCGGCGACGAACTGGACCGCATCCACAACTACCTGAACGAGCGCCTCGACGGCAAGACCCTGGCGGAGATCCGGGCGCTGGTGGCGCAGGAGCTGTCCAATGAACGCACCCGCTACGATGCCCTGGCCCAGCGGGCGCTGACGCTACAGTCCCAGGCCATGCCCCCGGACCCGGCCCACAGCAAAAGCCGCACCAACGTGCTCTTCGTCGAGGGACAGGCCCACCTGCTCGCGCACATTTTGGACGAGAACCAGGCCCCCGACCCGGAACGCCTGAAGGCGCTGTTCCGCACCCTGGAGGACCGCAAGGTGCTCTTGCGGCTTTTGGAGCAGACCGAGTCCGCCAGCGGCATCCGCGTCTTCATCGGGGGCGAGACGACCATCCCCGAGCTGGCTGATTACACCCTGGTCACCATGCCCTACACTTCAGGCGACATGGCCGTGGGCGTCCTGGGGGTCATCGGCCCCACGCGGATGAACTACTCCCGGGTGATTGGCCTGGTCGATTTCACTGCTCAACTGCTCTCCAGTGTGATCAGCAAGCGTTAACCATGGCATCTTTTTGCGGTTTGCGATAAGGCGTATGCGAGGTTCTGCCATGAGGCCCCATATTGTTTTAAGTGGCAGGACACCCTTTACCAGATTCCCGGGCAACCCAAGAGAGAGACACCCCATGGCAGAGACAGCAGAGCAGGAAGCAATCATCGACGAAGCGCCGCAGGCGCCGCAGTCCATCGACGGCACGGAGGCTGAGGTCAAGGAGGAACCCGTGGAACCATCGCCAGACGAGCAAATCGCCCAACTTACCGAGGAGAAGCGCGAGATCAACGACCGGATGCTGCGCATCGCCGCGGACTTCGAGAACTTCAAGCGCCGCACCCGCAAGGAGATGGACGAGGCGGGGACGCGGGGGCTGGAGTCGCTGCTCAAGGAAATCCTCCCGGTCTTCGACAACCTGGACCGGGCGGTGACCGCCGCGTCGCTGAAAAGCGAGAGCAGCGAAGCGGCAATCGGCCCCATGGCCGTAGCCTTGCTGGAAGGCGTGCGCCTGGTGCAGAAGCAGTTCCTGGCGACCCTGGAGCGCTTCCAGGTAAAAACCTTCGAGTCGCAGGGCAAGGCCTTCGATCCGCAGTACCACGAAGCAGTGCAGCAGATCGAAAGCGACACCCTGCCTGCGGGCACCGTGTCCACGGTGTTCCAGCGGGGCTACATGGCCGGGTCGCGGCTCCTGCGCCCGGCCATGGTCGCGGTGGTCCGGGGCCGTCCCCAGACGACGATCATCGACCATGTCGAGGAACCCGGGTCCAATGGGACCGGCGACACCCACTATAACGGCAGCGAAGCGTAGGGCTGATCAAGATGGGGCGCGTAGTTGGGATTGACCTGGGGACCACCAATAGCTGCGTGGCATTCCTGGAACAGGACAAGCCCGTGGTCATTCCCAACCAGGAGGGCAGCCGCACCACGCCCTCCATTGTCGCTTTCGCCGAGGGCGGCGAGCGCCTGGTCGGGCAGATCGCCAAGCGTCAGGCGCTGACCAACCCGGAAAATACGGTCCACGCCATCAAGCGCCTCATCGGGCGCAAGCGCAACGACCCGGACATCGCGCTGCACATTGCGTCCTGCACCTACAACATCGTCTCCGCCACCAATGGCGACTCGGCGGTGCGGGTGCGCGGCAAGGACTTCTCGCCGGCCGAGATCTCGGCGATGGTCCTTTTGCGCATGAAGGAGACCGCCGAGGACTACCTGGGCGAGACCGTGGACCGGGCGGTGATCACCGTCCCGGCCTACTTCGACGATGCCCAGCGCCAGGCGACCAAGGACGCCGGGCGCATCGCCGGGCTGGAGGTCCTGCGCATCCTGAACGAGCCGACGGCGGCGGCACTGGCCTATGGGCAGGAAATCTCCCAGCAGGGGGTCATCGCGGTCTACGACCTGGGCGGCGGCACGTTCGACGTCTCGATCCTGGAACTGCACCAGGGCGTGTTCCAGGTGCTGGCCACCAACGGCGACAGCTACCTGGGGGGCGAGGACTTCGACCGGCGCATCATCGACTGGATGGCCGATGCCTTCCTCGACGAACACAAGATCGACTTGCGCAAAGACAAAATGTCCCTGCAACGGCTGAAGGAGGCCTCGGAGCGGGCCAAGCACGAGCTGTCCTCGTCTCTGGAGACGGCGATCAACCTGCCCTTCATCACCAGCGACCCAAGCGGCCCGAAGCACCTGATCACCAGCCTGACCCGGGGGAAGCTGGAGTCCCTGGTCGAAGATCTGGTGCAGCGGTCCCTGAAACCTTGTGAACTGGCCATGTCGTCGGCGCGGATCAAGCCCGAGCAGCTGGATCAGGTGATCCTGGTCGGCGGACAGACGCGCATGCCGCGGGTGCAGGAAGTAGTCGAGCAGTTCTTCCACAAAAAGCCCAACCGCCGGGTCAACCCCGACGAGGTCGTGGCGGTAGGCGCGGCCATCGAGGCCGGCATCATCAGCGGCGACGTCACCGAGGTGCTGCTGCTGGACGTGACGCCGCTGTCGCTGGGCCTGGAGACCGCCGGGGGCAAGTTCACCCGCATCATCCCGCGCAACACCACCATCCCCACCGGCAAGTCGCAGACCTTTTCCACCGCCCAGGACAACCAGAACTTCGTCGAGGTCCACGTCCTGCAAGGCGAGCGCGAGATGGCCCAGGACAACAAGTCCCTGGCGCGCTTCCAACTGGTCGGCATTCCCCCCGCGCCCCGCGGCGTGCCGCAGCTCCAGATCAACTTCGACATCGACGCCAACGGCATCGTCAGCGTCGCCGCCCGCGACCTGGGGACCGGCAAGGCCCAGACCGTCCGGGTGGTATCCACCTCGGGCCTGACCGAGAACGAGATCGACCGCCTGATCACCGAGGCCGAGTCCCAGCGCGACGTGGACTCCCTGAAGCGCGAAGTCGCCGACCTGAAGCTCAAGATCGAGGGGCTCATCTATGTCACCGATTCGTCCCTGCGTGAGTACGGGCACGTGCTCTCGGTGGTCGAGCGCGACGCCCTTTCGGACGAGGTGCGCAGCGCCCGCAGCGAGCTGGAGATCGACGACGTGGACCGCCTGCGCATCGCCGCCGACCAGCTCGAACGATCGGCACAGCGCATCGGCGACGTGATCTACTCCAGCGCCGCGGCGCCGGACCCCGATGCGGACGGGGGCCCGCCGCCCATGGTTCTGGAAGAATAGGACAAGCACCAGGACCGTGGCTCAGAAAAAACGCGACTACTATGAAGTGCTGGGCGTGTCTCGGTCTGCCGAGGCCGCCGAGATGAAGCGGGCGTACCGCACGCTGGCGCTGCGCTATCACCCCGATCAGAACCAGGACGACAAGGGCGCCGAGGAGAAGTTCAAGGAAGTCTCCGAGGCCTACGCCGTGCTCTCCGAGCCCGAGAAGCGCCTGCGCTACGATCGGTTGGGGCACGCCGGCATCACCGGCAACGTCGCGGACCTGCCCTTCGCCGTGGACATCGAGAGCTTCAAGGACCTTTTCGATGGGCTCTTCGGGGACCTTCTGGGGCGCAAGAAGGGCCGCGCCGCCGGGCGCGACCTGCGCTACACCCTGGAAATCAGCTTCGAGGAAGCCGCCCTGGGCACCAAGAAGGCCATCCAGTTCCCCGCCAAGGGCGACTGTTCCGCCTGTGGCGGCACCGGTGGCAAGGGCGGGGCCGCGGGGCTGCGCACCTGCGCCAACTGCGCCGGCAAGGGCGAGATCAAAAGCCAGCAGGGGTTTTTCTCCTTGAGCAAGGTCTGCCCAACGTGCCACGGGACCGCCAAGGTGGTGGTGGACCCCTGCGACACGTGCGCCGGCAAGGGGCAGATCGAATCCCTGCGCGATTTCGCGGTGACCATCCCCGCCGGCGCCGAGGACGGCAGCATCCGCCGGGTGCCAGCACAGGGGGAGCCGGGGAAGCTTGGCGGGCCCCCAGGGGACCTGCACGTGGCGGTGCGGGTCAAGCCGCACCCGCTGCTGCGGCGAGACGGGCACGTGGTGGTCTGCGAGGTCCCGCTAAGCTTCGCCCAGGCGGCCCTTGGCTGCACAGTGGACGTGCCGACCCTGGACGGCAAAGTCGAAATGAAGATCCCCGCGGGGACCGCCTCGGGGGCGCTCTTCCGCCTGCGGGGCAAGGGCTTCCCCAGCGCCCTCGGCTCGACCAAGCGGGGCGATGCCCACATCAAGGTAATCGTCGAGACGCCCAAGGGTCTTAGCGAAAAGCAGCAGCAGCTCATGGAAGAGCTATCGCGCGAGACCTCCCCGTCCAATCAGCCGGAGCAGCAAGCCTTTCTAGAAAAGCTCAAGGAAGTGTACGGCTAACCAGATGCTGTTTGAGCCTGGATCAAACAGTTTCTGGTTACATCGTGACCCACTTGCGTTGAGCGCCACGATCTAACCAGGGTTATGTTGATGAGTGAAGAGCCATTTTAAGCAAGAAGCACATGGCCGGAGCAGATTTTGGCGCACCCCCACAGCGACCGAGGGAGCGTACTACTGTACGTGACCGAAGGAGCGTGGGGGCACCTCCCGCGGCTGAGCGCATGCGAAGCCGTGGGGGAGAGGTACGCCAAAAGCTGCCCGGCCAGGTGCTTCTTCTTAGGAAGCGGGGGATTGGGGACTGCTGGCTAGGACGCGCAGCATCAACGGCCGGGCCCGCCTGACGCGCACCCGCACCTGGCCGATCTCCGTCGAATCATCGAAAAGGACCAGCAAGAGCGCCCGATCGGCCAGCGGCGCGGCGCAGACGTGCAGCCGCCCGACCTGGGTGTAGCGGTCCTCCACCGGGATCGTCACCTCGGGATCGTCTTGCTGGGCCTGGGTCTCGACCAAAACCTGCGCGACCAGATTGGCCAGGTCAGAACTGACCTGGTTGGTGAACACCCCTCGCTCTCCAGCGTGGGCCAGGATAGATCCATCTTCCCCGCAAACCAACACCTTCCGGGCGGATGTGGCGCGAGCCAGTTGGTCGCAAAGCGCGTCCAACGACGCCGATGAGTCAGCACTCATCTTGTCATCATCCCACAGTCGAGGCGTGTTGCAAACCCTTCTGTGTTATATTGAGGAAGAATGTCCCGTCCGGCCCTTCGGTCTACAGGTAGTGGCAGCCTCACGTCCAGCCCGGACTTCGGCCCTCATCTCGGGCCCGCCGAGCCCAGCCTGATCGGGCTTTCTCCCGGCCGGCGCGTCCTTTGTATCGGCCTTTTTGTATTGCAGATCCTTCTGTTCATGCCCTACGTCATGCGTGGAGCGACCTGATGTCGAGCTGCCCCAAATGCTTTCGTCCCGCCAGCGACACGGATGTGGCCTGCGCCCGCTGCGGCCTCTTGCGGTCGCGCTTTGCCACTTTCAACGTACAGATCCCGCCCCACCCGATCCTCGACCCCCTCTGGCAGGAAGCCCTGGGCGACTGGGACGAGCCCCAACGGCACGGCGCCCTGTCCGTCGCGGCGGCCCACGATGTCTCGATCCTTTCGGCGCTGACCCAGCGCTACTCCGCGGTGCTGCGCGAGCGCCCCGACGATCCGGTGGCCAAGAAGGCCGTCGCGCACCTGGTCCACCTGGCGCTGAGCCTGCCCGTCCCCACCCATGGGGCAACCGAGGCCTCGGCGATCCAGAACATTGTCAAGGGCGCCATCGGCATCCTGATGATGATAGCCGCCGTGCTGCTCCTGGCCTACATCACCCGCAAGTGACCCTACGTTGAAGCGGTGCCGAAGGAGGGAGTCGAACCCTCATGCCCGTGAGGACGAGGGATTTTGAGTCCCCTGCGTCTGCCATTCCGCCACTTCGGCTCAGGTGCGAACGGGGGCAACCTAGCACAGGGCCCGCACCCGCGTCATCCCTCTTTCTTCGATCCCCGGCGCTCCGCTTCGCTGCGCGCTACCCATGGACGGCGCTCCGCTTCGCTGCGCGCTACCAAAGATGAGGCCAGGCCCCGCAAAAGGGCGGGAAAGCTGGCGTCCGCCACGACATCTACGGCGATCCCCGCCTGGAGCAGGGCCTCGGCGGTGGTCGGCCCGATGGCACCCACCAGGGTGTGGGCCAGCACGGACGCCGCGTCCGCCCCCAGGGCCGCCATCAGGATCGCCGCCGTCCGCGGGCTTCCCAGGGGCACCAGGTCGATCTCCCCGGCGCGCAGGGCCGCGACCGCCGGCAGCAGCCGCTCCGGGGGGGCCGCGATCATCTCGTAGGCCGCCACCGCCCGCACCTCGGCGCCGGCCCGGACCAGGGCCTCGTGCAGTGCCTCCCGGCCCTCCTTCGCCCGGGGCAGCAGCACCCGGGCCCCCGCCAGCGTCCCCAGCCGTTCCACCAGCGCCGCCGCCAGCCCGTCTCCTGTCGCCTGGCCCGAGCCCTGGCCGCCAGTGGCTGCCCTGTCCTCCCCTGTCGCCTGGCCCCCCGCGCCCTGGCCGCCAGTGGCTGCCCTGCCCTCCCCTGTCGCCTGGCCCCCCGCACCGCCCTCCCCCGCCACCACGTCCACCCTGACCCCGGCTGCTCGCAGCGCCGCGGCGGTGCGCCCCCCAACTGCGGCGACCAGCACCCCCGAAAGGGCCTCGCCCGGCACTTCCCCGGCTTCCAAAAACCCGGCCAGCAGGGCCTCGGCCCCGGCGACGCTGGCCAGCGCCACCGCCCGATTTCTCCGGATCTCCCGCAGCGCCGCCTGAAGCTCCGCCGGGCAGGGAGACGGACCCAGCACCAGGCACGGGCAGCACAGCGCCGTGCCCCCTGCCCGCTCGATCTCCGTCGCGGTCTCCTCCGCCTGATCGGCCGGCCGTGTCACCAGCACCCGCAGGCCCAGCAGATAGCGGTCCTCTTTCGGCGCCGCGCTCAGGGCAGCGGCCTTTTCTGGCGGCCCTTCCCCCATGCCGCCCGCAGCCCCAGCGCCAGCATCAGCAACGAGATCCCCGCCAGAAGCCCGCCCCAGAGCTGAAACGGCCCACCCAGGATCTTGGCCACCCCGGCGATGTCCGACGCCCGCTGCGTCCCGCCCACGCTGGCACTTGAGACGAAGAGGTAGCCCATCCGCGTCACCGTATCCAGCGCCAGCAGCACCCCGATGAGCTGCGCCATGAAAAGCCTGCCGTCCGCCCCCCCGTAGCGCGCCACCAGCGCCAAAAGGCCGCACAGAGGCGCCATCGCCAGCCATCCCACCTGCGTCCGCACATACAGAAGCAGCGAGAGCACCAGCGCCCCCACCAGCCCCCACAGGAGCGCCCGGCTGAACCGCCTGGCCAGCGCCAGCAGCAGCGCCCCCACGAAAGGCGGCGCCAAAAGCCCCCCCGCGGCAGTGGCCGCCTCGCGATAACCGGCGACCACCGCGGTCACCGCCAGGCCCGAGGCGTCGCCATAGATCTGCAACTGCTGGAACCGCCCGCCACACAGAAGAGCGGTGACCCCGTGGCCCATCTCGTGGACCCAGGTGGCCAAAAGCGTGAAGGGATACAGGATGAACTGCCCATAGGGCACGAAACGCTGGAGCACCACCACCATCACCGCGGCGATGACCAGCGCGGCGCGATGGCCGGACGCCGCCTCGGCCGGGGCGGCGGGGGTGCGAGATCTGGGTTCGATGCGCATGGAACAAAGCATAGTCCACTACCGGCCTCGGCGCATGTCACCCACCAGAGTCTCTTTGAGCCTGGCCGCTTCGGCTCGCGGACCCAGGCCGGCCGAATCCAGATGGCTCAGGAATCCCGTCGCGGCAGCGGACCGAACTCCCGCTCGTAGGCCGCCAGACGTTCCCGCAACTCCTGGTTGTGCACTCCGGCCTCGGCCTCGGCCTCCTGTGGGGTCAGGAGCAATTCGCCCTCGGGAGTATACCAGCGCAGCCAGGGCCCCTGGTAGCCCTGGTAGATCCCGTTCCACACGCCCAGATGCAGGCCCAGGCACTCGGACACCAGACGCCCTTTGGGGCCGGGCTTTTGCCGCGTATAGGCCAGCCGGCCCTTCTTGGTGGCCAGCCGGTAGCCCTCCAGTACGGCGCTATCCGGGTCATAGAGGAAGTATTCCGGCACCTTGAGCAGGGTGGCGTAGATCCGCATCTTGTCCCCGCGGTCCACCGCCTCGGTGGTGGGCGAGAGCAGTTCGAGGACCAGGTCCGGCCCCTTGCCGTCCTCTTGCCAGATGACCCACGACTTGCGCGACCGGTGGGGCACATCCAGCATGATCATGACGTCCGGCGCCCGGAAGTCATTCCGCTTCTCCTGCAGGGCGCTGTAGTACAGGGCCTGATTGGCGCCGATGAAGTAATCGTCGCGGCCGGCCCAGCGCCGCTCCAGCGGGTCCGTGCTCAGCGCCTGCTGCAGGCGGTGTTTGTGGGATTCCACGGGCTCTCCATCGTCGTAGGGCAGGTCGTCCTCGGTCAGAGCGGCGGTCACATTCGCGGTCGCTTCCTGCATGGCTTTCCTTTCGTTAACCCATCCCGACGGTCCTGACAAGGCATTTTGGCATTTTCAAACGGCCCGGCAGCCTGCCCGGGTGCTCATAGAACACAGCATAGTCCACTACGCCGGGCCGGGGGCATGCGCTAAAGGACACCAGACCGTAAAAATCTTGCGCGCAGGGCCGTGCAATCTATGCGCGCCACCATCGGCATTTTCCGCTAGGAATCCATCTCTGGACGCGCTACAGCTTGGCCCATGACAGACCTATACGACGAGCTTGCGAAACTATTGAATGTACCCGCGGACCAGATCAAGGCGGCGCTGGCCTCCGAGGAGGCGGCCGGCAACCTGATCATCACCCAGCAGGGCGACGCCGTGGGCAACGCCAAGATCGGGCTTCTCCGCCTGAGCAACTACTTCGAAGGCAAAATGGCCTTCGCCGAGGTGGGCCAGGCGCTGGGCATGGTCTTTGAAGGCATCGCCAGCACGGAGTCCATCGCCGAGCTGCCCAGCGCCAAGGTGCCCACTCGCCCCAAGGCCGACGGCCTGTCGGAGGCCCTCACCGCCATCATCGCCACCAACAAGGAGTTCCCGGCGGAGATGTACAACGCCAACCTCCATTCGGTCACCGTCATCAAGCTGCAGGACCTCATCAATGGCCGCCGCGAAGTCGAGAAAGAGGTGACCGCGTTCCAGAGCCTCATCCTCAATGACCTGACGGTTTATGAGCGATCCGCCGCCGACATGCTGGCCACGGGTTATGGCAAGGTGCGCGACAAGGCCCTCGCCGAGCACAAGTTCGGCGAGTCGCTGGCCGATATGGAGCACTACCAGTTCGGGCCGGCGAAGCAGGCCGCCACCAGCCGCGCCAAGGGCACGCACCTGAAAAAGACCCTGACCGCACAGGTGCCCCATTCGATCTACGTGAAGGGGCAGCAGCAGGGACGGACCGACGCCATCCAGCAGCTCAATGCCCTGCTCAACGACCCGACCGTGGGCACCGTCGCCGGCACGCTGCCCACGACCGAGCCCCACATCCCTGCCGCCCCCGCCCATCCGGCGAGCACCCATCACGTCGGCAGCGCGGCCAAGCGTCACAAATAGCACGCGGCCTGCCATCGTCGGCGAGCAGAAACCAGCCGAGAGCATGGCCGAAGTTTCGCCCGGAGTTTGACCCGGCTCAGACCTCTGGCTCAGCCGCCGAGGCTGGCCTCTACGCCAAATCGTGCTAGGCTCAGGTCCATGCCGCCACTAACAACAGGGCGGTACACGTGGGACAGCACCGGGTATTGGTAGGGGCGGGAGGCTTCTCTGCCTCGATGTACACGGACGAGCGCGGGACCGCGGCAGGGGCCGTTGCCACCAGAGAGAATGCGCAGGCCCACTTTACGAGGCCCCATGACTCCGAGGCCCACTCCATCGAGGCGCACTCAGGTATGAGCCTGGCCCGTCTCCGACGCTGACGGTCACTTCTTGGGCTTGGCCTTCTTTGCCGCGGGCTTCGTCGTCGCGGGCTTCTTTGCTCTGCCTTCGGCGAGCGCATCTCGCGCAGCCTGATAGCTGGCTGAGTATTCAGCAGGGGTGACGCGCGCCAGGGTCCGGCAGACGACGTCAACCGCGAGGTGATCCAGTGTCTTGAATCGGACGCATCCCAGGCCCATGTCCAGCTTCTTGCCGCTCTTCTGATATTCGCTGGTGAACCAATCGGACAGCGTTGGGTGGGCGTAGAAGCACGTCATGTAGAGTGCCATGTAGTTCTTCTTTGAGCCCAGTCCGACGAAGGCAAGCGGGACCTTCGGGTTGCCACCGTAGCCTTTGGGGTAGGCGGCGAGCGGGACGTACCAACTGATCATCCCGAATTGGATGCCCTCCTCGTAACCGGAGGGAAGGCAGCGGTTGATCTCCTTGCGAACGGCGCTGAGCGCGTCCCGACGGTCCGCAGGGAGGGAGGCGAGGTATTCGGCAACGGTGGAAGGGCTCATGGAGCCGAGCGTACATCAGTCACCTCGCGGCGACGAGCGTTTGAACCCCGTATTGGTCGCTTCACCGGGCCGGGCTGCGGGTGCTGTCCTGTACGGGACACACGATCAGGGGGCAGTGTCCCAAGTTGAAACGGTGTCCTGCTTTCATCTGTTCCGGTAGTTTCAGGTAATTTATTCCGGTAGTACGTCCGGTAGTTATGATATACGTTTGCATGGAACTACCGGCGATGCAAGATTTCGAGGCTGCGTCTGCATATGGGGGATTGATCAGAAGTGGGCTTCCTGGTTCGATCCGGGTCGCAGGTCAGCGTGTACACGATCGGCGGCGATGAAGCGCGGAATGCCGATGTAGGGAAATATCGCTGATATCGGGTATTATGTCACATATGCAATTGATTGGGCTGGCTCGGACTTGGCCGCCAAGATGTAGTTTGTTTGGCCTGTCCACTTGGAGCACGGCCCCATCCCCACGTGCTGGCCGGACCCGCACGGCCCACGGTCATCGATCCAGTAAACGTCTTGCGCGCAACACTCCACGTAGCCTAGCATCTGACGCATGTCTCAAGCGCCGAACACCCCAGAACGCATCGAAGTGCGGGTTGATGCGGCGAAGGAGATCCGCGAAATCTCCTTGGACTTCCTCAACCCGATTGAGATTCTGCGAGAAGCGACGGCCAACGCGTACGATGCGGGCGCGCAAGTCCTGACGCTTCGCGCCACTCCCGACAAGGACATCAGTGGCAGGCGAATCTTGACCCTCGAAAGCACCGACGATGGAGTCGGAATGGATCAGCCGGCGATCGAGGCGTTCTTCGGGCTCGGTCTCTCGGAGAAGCCCAAGATCCCAGGGCGCACCCCCTTGGGGTTCAAGGGGCACGGAACGAAAATCTACTACTCGGCGCAGGAACTATGGGTCGTTACCCGGCGAGAGGGTAGCGATCTGATTGTCGCGTGGGCGGACAAAGCGCGGGAGCACGTCCTTCAGGGACGGCTGCCGGAAGTTCTTTTCCTACGTGGAAAGGAGGCCGAGGAGTACGCTCAGAACCGACGACTGACGATTCCTTCACCGAGTGGGACGACCCTTCGCCTCATTGACTACACGCCCGATAGTGGACGCCTGATCGACGACTTCAAACGCAGCGCGGTTGAGAACTATCTACGTTGGTTCACGGTGTATGGTTCTTTCGAGCACGTCGTTCGAGCAACATCTCCCAAGCCACCGATGGACGTCCGGCTCCAAGCTACTGATGACTCTACTACCAAGCAGGTTCTATATGGCCACCCCTGGCCAGTTGCTGACCGCACCGATCTCAAGGCGCTTCGCGAGCTGGACCCGCGGCGACCGTACAACTATTTCTGCAAGAGCTTCCGCAAAGTTGACCTAGTCATCTCAGGTGGCTATCGCATCGATATCGCGGTTGCATTCGAGGGCAAGCAAGGAAGACTCGATCGCGATCCGCTCATCCGTAGGCAGAAGACAGGAGGATTGTATTTTGAAGAAGACCGCTACGGTCTTTGGCTTTGTCGGGACCACATACCCATCGAGTTGAAGACGGATTGGCTTCAGGACACTGAGCTTCCCGTCTTCGAGTTTTTGGAGCCACGGCGCGCTTTGGTTCTTGTCAACTGCAACGACTTCTTCCTGACGGCCAACCGCGGCTCGGTCGGCAACTCCCAGGCGACGCTTTTGCAGGCCGTGCGCGATGGCGTGATCGAGTTTCTCTCTGGACTGGAAGACGACGATGACCTCGCTCGATTTCGGGAAGAGTACGAAGAAGAACGCCTGCGCCGGGTACGAGACAAGGATCGCAAGGCGTTCCTCAGGCGTCTCGACCGGTATAATCGGAAGAAGCACTGCACAATCGCACTTCCCGATGGCAGCGAGTTCCGTTTCTTCGAGCCCCAACGCGAGATCACGCTCTTCGGGTTGATTGCCCAGTTGCAAGTCAAGGATCCAACGCTTCTCGATCTCGATATTCTGGACTATGACGACCATCAGGGAATCGACCTCCTGGTGAGGCGTGGACACGATCCGTCGGACCTTCTCGAAAGGGACAAGGTCGCATACGTTGAGCTCAAGTACGAATTGCGATCAAACATCAACCATGCGTTCGACAACCTCCACGCGATCATCTGCTGGGAGACTTACATCAAGCCTGGGTTTCCAGTAACCGATGCCGCCGACCAGACCTTCACCCTCACAGAGTCCACAACCGGCGCGGTCACGTACAGCACTCTCGCTCCAAAGCCGGATAGCAAGCTCAGTCATCAGATTCGAGTCGTCGTGCTCAAACGCCTGCTGCAAGAGACGCGGAAGTATCGTGACGCGAAGAATCCGCGCCACATCAACGGTCGGCGGGCTGGTTGATTAGCCGACCGTCGCCCGTACTGCCGTCGATCAATCGCCACGCGGCCCCGGACTGATGGCGGGACCATACGCAAGCACCTCGCCGCCCTGGTAGCAGGCAGCATGGCATAAGTATGCGCACCGGTCCATGGTGACGATGTGGTCTGGTATATGGTGGTCTGCTCATGACACAGCCCAATAGATCCGACCACTGGGCCAGTGTTGCTGGTGGCTCTTGGTTCATTCTCAGCGATAACACAGCCCCGGTTCATGGATGGTACTGAATCGGTCGGTCTCCCTTCGTGGCACCTGCCGAATCAGGCCCCGTGAACTGAGTATCCTGCAACGCCAGGCTACGTAAGACAGAGCCGTGGCCAGTTCCGGCCACTCCCGATCCACCCACAGGGCTCGGAAATCCAGATTTGGCCACATCCTGGCGAAGATCTCGATCGCGGTTACCGGCAGGCCGCGTTCTTGGTCCATCGCGGCCAGGATCTGCGCGTCGACGCTGGCTTGGTGCTGCTGGACAGGTGAAGCTGTACCGATACGCACCCGCCACCCCTCCTTGGGCCCCGTCGCCACGCGCCCCTGGATCGAGGCGGCGCACGGAAATCGCCTTGGCTATGACGAAAATCGCTGTCGCACTGCGTTTATCGCCGTGGTTATGACGAAAATCGCCTTGGCCATGACGGAAATCGCCTTGGCCATGACGGAAATCGCCTTGGCTATGACGGAAAACATTGTGGGCATGACGAAAATCGCCTTGGCACTGTGTTTATCGTCTTGGCACGGCACGAGACCGTCGTGACACGCCATTATATGGCGTGCCACGACGTTTATCGCCTTGGCGCGGGGTTATCTCACTGCGCGCAGGGTCGCGCCGCCGTGGTGACCGAGTTGGGAGCGCAGGTCCACCAGATTCAGCGGCGGGGCGCTCCCCGGGTCCAGGTTGTCGAGGTACACGTCCTCGGCCCACATGATGAACTGCCCATCGCGCAGCCCCTGGGTGTGGTGAATCGTCACACCGGCGAAGTTCCCATTGGCTTTGGGGATGATCTTCA
>JBBRLA010000070.1:0-20012 GCA_038231615.1 Polyangia bacterium
AGGACTCCGGCGACTCCACCGAAAGGTCCAGCCCCTGTTCGATGAGCGCGGTGCCGACACCGCCATCCCACAGCAGAGGAACAGGGCCCCCTCGTATGCGCAGATTCAGGTCCATTGCGCATGACAGTATACATGAGGGCCTGGCTGATTCGAGGTGTGTTTGGGTCGGACCATTCGTCCTGTTGCAGCATGGGGGTGTGAGGGGGTATGGATCGAAAGGCCGGGGCGTGCGTTGATTCGTTCATGAGACGAATTCTCGTCATGGATGATCATCGGGGTTTTCATCTGGCGGTGGGGCGGGCGGTGCTGGCCGGGGGGGCGCTGGCGCTCCTGGGTTCGCTCTTCGCCGTGCCTGAGTGGGGGCGCGGGCTTTTCGCCGTGCTGCTCCTGTGCCCGGCGATCGCGCCGCCGCGGACCTTCAGGCAGGGGGCCTGGGTGCTGCTCTGCGCCCTGCTGGCCGGGGGAGCGACGGCGATGGGGGCGCAGGCCCCGATCCTGTCCAGCGTCGCCTTCTCCTTGTGCCTGGGCCTGGGCCTGGCGCATACCAGCGACGGGCCGCGCTGGCAGAAGGCGCTGACGGGGGTATCCGGCTTCCTGCTCTGCCTGGGAGGGAGCCGGCTGCCCCAGGCGCTGGCCGGGCAGGATGGGTTGCAGGCGTTGCCGGGGCAGGTGGCGGTGCTGCTGGGTGGGATGGGCATGGGGCTCATCGTCGGCAGCGCGGCGGTGGTGCGGCGATTGCGGGTACAGGTCGAGGCGGTCGGGCAATCACCGCGGCGCTTGGCGCTTAGCGAGCGTGAGCTGCTGGCGCTGCTGCCGGCACCGGCCACCGCGGATCGACCCGACGATGAAATCGCGCGCCTCTTGCGGCAGTCAGTGGCGACCTACAAGGAGGCGGCCGAGGCCCTTTCCGAGCACCCGGCGGCGCCGGCGGCGGCGGAGGACCTGGTCAAGCGGATCGTGCGCTTCGGCAAGCGCTGGCGCGAGATCGAGGCGCAGGCGAACAAGAGCGATCCGGCGGAGCTGTCCGCCCGCATGGAGGACCTGCGCCGCCGGCAGGAGTCGACCTCCGATGAGCAGGCACAAGCCGAATACGAATGGGCGCGGATGGCGCTCGCGGCGCAGCTCTCGTATCTGACTGAAATCGCCGATGGCCGGGAGCGCGCCGTGGCCCGGCTGCACCACCAGGTGGCGACGCTGGAGCGCCTGCGCCTGGCGGCAGTGCGCCTCCGGTCGGCGGACGCCACCCGAATGGGCGAGGAGCTGCGCGCGGTGATCGAGGACCTGTCCCGTGCAGGCCGGGACCTGGATTCAGACGCCGAGGCCCTGGCCGAGGTGTATTAGAAGAAGTCCAAGCCAGAGAGGCGAAACCCAGATCTGAAACTGGATCTGGTTTATCATGAAAGGCAGGCATGCCCCGTCCCCCCACCACGGTGCTGATCACTGGCGCCGGCAGTGGGCTGGGGCAGGGCCTTGCGCGGCACTTCGCGGGGCAGGGGGCACAGGTGCTCACCGCGACCCGGCTCCCGGCCAGCCCCTCCGCCCTATCGACGGGGGCCTCCGCCTTATCGGCGGGTTCCGCCGTCCGTTCGACGGTGCCTTCCGCCGGTTCGATGGGAGTGGGGCTTACCTACCTTGGGCCGGGGCCGTTCTCTCTCTCGCTGGACGTGGCCTCGGACACGAGCCTTCTGCTTCTTTCGCAACGCCTGCGCAGCTCCGATCTTTCAATCGATCTGTTCATCAACCTGGCCAACGTCCGGCAGATCGTCGGTCTCGATCGCCTCGACCTGACGAAAACCGCCCGGCGCGGTCCACCCCTGTCCTTCGAGATCCTGGCGTTGCTGCGGGTGGCGTATGCCATCCTCGATCGCCTGGCGGAAGGGGTGCGAGTGATCTGCGTGGCCACCTCGCCGGAGACCGCGGGGGACTTCGGCAGTCTCTCACAGCCGCCGCGGGTGTCGCCCAGCGGCCTTCATGCGGGGCTGCGCGCCCTGGCCGCCGAGCTGCTCTCCCGCCGGGGGCTGGTCGCGGTGATCTATCCCGATTTGGGCCAGGCCCCCAATGCCCACGAAAATCCAGGCGCCCCACAGGCCCCCGGCATCGTCGAGCGCCTCGCCTGGATCGCCGCCACCGTCGAGCAGCTCTGCCTGGCCACACCCCCGGTGCCGCCGCGGCCCCTTTACATCGGCCGCCGCGCCCCCTCTTGCTGACCGCTGTGCAAACATTTCCTGCGCTGCCGCACCGAGTCCGCTGGCACCTTCGTCATTCGGTGCTACCCTGCTTCCCGTGCGTCTGTGCCTCAAGGACCCAAGACCTGGTTTGCGCCACCCCGTGTGGGCGCTCTTCATTTTGTTCTCCACGCTCGCTCTCGTCGAGCCGCTGCCGGCCCGCGCGCGGAACCTCTGGCAGATCGGCCTGGGCGTCTCCGCAGGCTACAACAGCCAGGTGTTCCAGCCGCTGAAAGACGGCCCCTCGTTTTCTGCGCTGACGCTCTCGGTCAGCCCGTGGCTGGTGCTGGGCACCGAGACCGGCCGCATCTCCGAGCTAATCCGCTATCAGCTCTACCTCGACGGCATTTTCCCGGTGACCGGGCCCGCCGATCCGGCGTTCTCGTACCAGAACTTCTTCGATTCGCAGACCCGCCTGGACCTGACCGCGCGGCTGACCTTTACCCTCGGGGTGCAGGCGACCCAGGGGAAGATCAACAGCTTTGCCCAGACCCAGAACCCCTCCACCGAGGCCATCCAGGGGATCAACCAGACCGTCACCGACTTCATTTCCGTCGGCGCCTCGTCGCTGATGCTGTGGGAGCCTTCGGCACGGATCAAGGTCACCCAGCCGATCCACTTCCGCACTTTCATCCCCTACGGGCAGGACGATTCCACCCCCAACGGACAGGCCGGGTTCACCCAGAGCAGCCAGAGCTACACCCTCGACGCCGGGGTGGGCATCGACCGCCTGTGGGCGCGTACCTCATTAGGCAGTGAACTCCTCATTGGCTGGTTCCTGCCGCAGCGCGGCGCCCCCGATCCGACCGGCGCCCCCGCCCCCGATCGATCGGTGGTGACGGCCCAGCTCATTGTGCGCGGCACCGCCGAACTGGCCCCCCGCTGGCACCTGGAGGGCCATGCCGGCGTCTTCGTGGCCACCCAGGCCAGCCACTTCCTGCAAGGCGACCTGCCGCCAATCCCGCCGAACCTGCCGGGCGACATGCCCACGGTTCTGTCCGCCACCCTGGTCAGCCCCATCGGCGGCGCCGAGTTGCGCTATCAGTTCCCCGGTGCCATCGAGGCCGGGCTCGGGCTTTCCTACCTCCACTCGGCCACCGGCGAGGTGTTCCTGGGCGGCCTGACCGTCAGCGATGCGGCGACCCTGCGAGGCTTCATACCCCTGCCAAGGCGCGTGCTGCTAGCGGCCTCCGGTGGCTACCGTCACTCGAACCTGGCCCAAAGCGGCGGGTTCGGCGGCCTTTCCAGCGCCGGCAACAGCGAGTATCACCTGTTCCAGGGCGACGCGGCGGTGACCTTTGCCGCCAAGGACTGGATGATCTTCTCCGTCCGCTACAGCTATCTTTACCAGTACGTCCCCCCGGCAGACGTCGGCGCCCCCGGCACGTTGCAGCTCGCCAGCTTCGATCGGCACCTGGCGATCGTCGGCGTCGCCTTCACCTATCCCTCGGTCGTGCGGTAGCGATGGCGAACGCCGCGAAAGAGGCGCCCCTGCGGGTGCTCATCGCCACCAAGATCTTCCCCAACCAGGCCGCGCCCGGGTGGGCCCCCTTCAACCGTCAGCAGTTCGCCGCGCTCTCGCGGCTTCCGGGGGTGAAGGTGGTGGATGTGCTGGCCACCCTGCCGTACTTCCCCGGCGTCGGCCTTCTGGGCGCGCGATCGCTGGCGGCGGGCCTGACCGCCGTTCCCGCCACCGAGTGCATCGATGGCCTGCCGGTGCGCCACCCGCGGACCCTGTACCTGCCGCGCATCGACCACGGCCTGTCCGGGGTGCTTCATGCCGCCTCCCTGCTGCCGCACCTTCTGTGCTACCGCGGGCGGGTGGACGTGATGCTGGCGGCGTGGGCCTACCCCGACGGGTGCGCCGCGGTGGCGCTTTCGCGGCTTCTGGGGGTGAAGGTGGTGGTCAAGCTCCACGGCAGCGACATCAACGTCCTGTCTGAGCGCCTCGGGCCCCGGCTGGCCATGCAGGCGCTTTTGCCCCGGGCGGCGCGCATCGTATCGGTGAGCCAAGCCCTGGCCGATCGGGTGGTCGGGCTGGGGGTTCCCCGGGACCGCATCGACGTGGTACGAAACGGCGTGGACGGGACCCTCTTTTACCCGCGGGAGCAGGGCGCGGCGCGGCGCGAGCTGGGTCTTTTAGCTCCCCATGCGCCCACGGTGGTCTGCATCAGCCGCCTTCAGCGAGACAAGGGCGTGCTCGATCTACTGGAGGCGTTCGCGCTTTTGCGTGCCTCTCGCCCCGAGGCGCGCCTTTGTCTGGTGGGCGGGGGCGAGGCCGCGGGGGCCTGCGCCGATCGGGCGGCGCGGGACGACCTGCGCGGGGCGGTGCATCTGGCCGGGGCGGTGCCCCTGTCAAAGGTGCCGTGCTACCTGGCGGCGGCGGACGTGGTGGTCATGCCAAGCTTTGCCGAGGGCCTGCCCAACACCGTACTGGAGGCCCACGCCTGCGGGCGCAAGGTCGTCTCCACCGACGTTGGCGGCGTCGGCGAGGTGATCACCGAACCCGTGCTGGGGGCCCTGTGCCCGCCCCGGCAGCCACGGGCGCTGGCTGCGGCCCTGCTGCTGGCCCTGCACAGCCCCTCAGACCCGCACCGCATCGCCGCCCTCCACGCCGTCGCCGTGGGGACCTGGCACTACAGTGCGGGGAAACTACTTGCATCCTTGCGGCATGCCATGAGAGAGGAACCAGATGTCTAATCCCTCGCAGATCGGAAGCACCCGGGACTTCCATGCTGGTGAGCCCGCTCGCGGCCCAAGCTCCAGCTCAGGCCCAGGTCACAGGGAGAGCGGCGACGAGGGCGCACCTCACCCCGCCGGGCCGCGGGCGCCGCGGTCCATGAACGAACGGCGCTCCCCTGCGCTGCGCGCCATCGACAGTCACCCCGATCACGGGCATAATGAACCGTCAGGGACCTTGCAATATTTCAAGAAACTGATCAAATCCACCCTGCTGCCTGCGCTGGTGCCGCAGCGGCTGGTCGTGCTGCGCGGGTCCGCCCGGGACAACCAGGTTGCCCTGACCTTCGACGATGGCCCCGACCGGCTGACCGGGCGCTACCTGGACCTTCTCGACCGGCTCGCCGTGCGCGCCACCTTTTTCCTGATCGGCAAGCAGATCGAGCCGGACCCCCGCATGATCAACGAGTACCTGTGCCGCGGCCACGAGGTCGCCTCCCACGGCCACAGCCACCGCAAGTTTCCCACCCTGTCCTCCGCTGAACTGCGCGACGAGTTGCGCCGCACCTCCGCCCTTTTACCCCCGGCCGTCGGCATGCAGCTCGTGCGGCCACCCCACGGGGCGGTCTCGGCGCGTAGCGTGGCGTCGTGCGCCTTCTTTGGCTTCAGCACGGTGATGTGGTCCCTGAACTCGATGGACTACAAGCTGCGCGATGGGCGCGGGGTGGCGGCGCAGATCTCCTCGCAGCCGGTGTCGGGCGGGGAGATCATCCTTCTGCACGAGGGGCAGGAATGGACCTTATCCGCCCTGCCGCTCATCGTCGAGTCCCTGCGCCAGCGCGGCTTCACCCTTTCGACCGTGGGTGACATGCTGAAGCGGCGCCCGCGCTAGCGTCCCCGGAGCCGGTCGGTGCGAAAAAGCAAGCCCATAGCCCCGCCCCCGCGCAAGAATACGGCGGAGTGGACCGGCAACGAGCCCGGGTGGCAGGAGTTCGTCATCGAGGTGCGGCGCCTTTTCCGGCGCAACCGCCGCCATCCGCTGCCCCTTTTGGCCATCGTCCTGTGCACGACCCTCTTCGGCCTGTGGCGCGGCTACACCCGGCAGCCGAGCTACGAGGCGCGCATCGCCCTGCGCCTGACGGAGAACGACGTGGTGGCCGGCGCCGCGCCGCGCCCGGTGGCCGAGCTGAGGGAGTGGGTCGCCGATGTCGCATTATCGGATGGGCGACTGAGCAAAATATTGGATCGCTTCCAGATGTATCCGCAGATGCGCGCCCGGGGGCTGGATCAGGCGGTGGAGGCGTTGCGAGACGACCTGACGGTGGAGGTGTGGCGCAACGAGTTCCTCGACAACGAGGAGTCGGGCCTCATCGGGCGGGCGGCCCGGGTGGCGCTGAGCTTCCGGCATCCCGATCCCGACGTGGCCTTCGGCGTGGTCTCGGCCCTGGCGGAAGCCACCGTGGACGAACAGCGGCGCATGCGGCGGGCACAGGCGGAGTACCTGGCCCTGGGCCTGTCCCCAGCGGTGGAGGCGGCCCGGGAGGAGATCCACCGGTTGCGCCTGAAGAAGCCGTCCTCCGATAGCACGCAGCGCAGCGCAGTGCCGTCCTCCGATAACACGCAGCGCAGCGCAGTGCTGTCCATCGACAGCCCGCCGCTCTTGTTGATGAATACCCCGGGTGCATTCAAGGACTCCGACGAGATCGAGTTCTGGGAGCGGCGCATCTCAGAGCTGACCCGGCAGAAAGAAGAGGCCGAGCTGCGGATTGCGGCGGAGCGGCTGGACCTGGGGCTGAAATCGGACATCATTGATACTGTGCAGCCTCGCGTACGCCCCTACAAGTTGCGCTGGAGCGTGCTGGGCGCGCTGATTGGCTTCCTGTGCGGGATGCTTTTGGGCGGCGTGACCATCAAGGCCTTTGACCGCCGCATCTATGACGCCGACGACCTGCGCCGCCTGGGCTATCCGGTCTGCGGCGTCCTCCCCACCTACCCCGGCGACGGCGTCGGCAGCATGAAGAGCCGTGTTAGGATGACCGCCCGATGAACCGCCAACAGACCGTCAGGCAGCAGGCTGATCGCCTGCTGGCCCTCCTTCGTCACGCGTTCCGCTTCTGGGGCACGGGGCTCCTCTTGCTGGGTCTGGGCTGCGTCGCCGCGCTGGCGGTGGCGGTGACCCGGCCGCGCATCTACCGCTCCGAGGCGCTGATCCTGTACCAGGAGCGCATCGCCGCCAGCGCCCTGGGCCGCGAGGAGAGCAGCGAGACCGGGCGGCGCATCGGCCTGCGGCTGCGCGAGCTGGTGCTTTCGCGCACCAGGCTGGAGCAGCTCATCAAGGAGTTCGATCTGTACCCACAGGTGGTCGACGAGCGCGGAATGGCCGAGGCGGTGGACCTGATGCGCGGCAAGATCGGCTTCAAGGCCCGGGAGGGCGACACCTACGCGCTGTCCTTCGAAGGGGAAGAGGCCGGGCTGGTGCAGAAGATCACCGCCAAGCTGACCGAGGCCCTGGTGGCGGAGAACAAGCGTTCGGCGGTGGAGGTGGCCGCCGGCACCAAGGAATTCCTGGACGCCGAGGCAGCGCGCATCGAGGAGGAACTGAAGAAGCGCGAGTCGCGGCTGGCCAAATTCCTGTCCGAGCACCCGGCCTTCGCCACCGAGCAGGCCCGCGCCACCGGGAGCATCGCCGGGGTGACCAGCGAAGCAAAAAAGTCGGCGCTTTCGGCGCCCCGCCGGCGATCGAGCGACCCGCGCATCGATGCGCTGGACCGCGAGGCCGAGCGCATCCAGGCCCGCTTGCAGCCGGTGTCCATGCCCGTGCCGCCGTCGGCCTCGCCCGAGGCCAAGGAGGTGGCCGAGGAGTGGTCCCGGCGCAAGGCCGAGGCGCAGCGGGCGCTGGAGGCGGCGCAGCGCGACCTGGCGGACAAGCGGCAGACGTTCACCGATGAGCACCCCGACGTGAAGCAGGCCAAGGGGCGGCTCGACTCGGCGATGCGGCTTTTGGACGAGGTGCAGCTCAACAGCATGCGCGACATGGCCCGGTTGCAGGGTCGCACGGCGCCGTCGTTGCCGCCGCCGACCATCGATGAGAAGCAGCGGCTGCAGGCGGACCTGGTGCGGGTGCAGCTGGACCTGGCGCATTACAAGGCGGCGGTGCGCAAGGCCGAGAGCGGCAAGGCGCCGGAGCCCGAGAAGGAGACCGCGTCCAGCGAGGCCGACAACATTGTCAAGCTGGAGACCACCTGGGTCCAATTCTCCCGAGAAGTCACCGAGGCGCAGGAGCAGCGCCGCGAGGTCGAGGCCAAGCGCTTCACCGCGGACATTCGCGACCGCATGCAGAGCGAGCGGGGATCGAACATGCAGGTGATTGACGCCGCGTACAAGCCCACTCGCCCGGTGCGTGGGGGGCGGGCGCAGGCGGCATTGTTGGGGGGTGGGATTTCGCTGGCACTGGCGGCGATGCTGATGCTGCTGCGGGCGCTGCTGGATGATCGGGTGTACACGCGGGATGACGTGGAGCGGCTGGGGCTCATGCCGCTGTTATCGGTGGTGCCGCGGCCTGACAAGAAGACCGCGCGGGACCTGGAACGGGCGTGGAAGAACCAGTTGGCCGGCAACAAGGCGCAGATGATCTCGGGACCGAAGGACAAGGTGGGACATGGCCAATAGGCGAAGCACGCCGCTGCGAGGGGTCCAGCCGTTCGCGGCCCTGGGGAGGCCCGGGGTGCCGGACGATCTGGATCGCGGGCGGCCGACGGTGCAGGAGCTACAGTCGCTGGAGGTGCTGGAGGCGATGGCGCAGATGGAGCGGACGCAAAAGGACCTGCGGGCGGCGCAGACCCAGCAGGAGATGAAGCCGGTGGCGGAGCCGATCCAGCGGGTGCGCCCGCCCCGGGCGGTAGAGGTGCCGCTGGACTATGAGGCGGTGCCGCAACCGATGGGGACGGGGGGATTTTCGGGACGGGTGGTGCTGCCCGCAGAGCCGGGCTCGACGGGGCCGGTGATGAAGGGGCGGCCGGCGCTGAATGCTTCGCCGCGGGTGTCGGCGGTGCCGTCGCCTGCGGGCGTACCCCGGGGCGGGGCGGAGCCGCTTTCCTCCGCGCGTCCGGGGGTTGTGATCACGTCGCCGCCGAGGGGGGTACTGCCAGCGCTTGCCGGACGGGAGATGGTAGTGGCGGAGCCGGCGATGGGCCGGGGCACCAGCCCGGTGCGAGCGTATCCGTTGGCCTTCAGTGAGGCGGCGGACCCGAGGCTGGTGATGCTGCGGGAGCCGGATTCTCCGCGGGCGGCGGCGTACCGGGTATTGCGCTACCGGATCGAGCAGGCGGAGCAGGAGGGGCAGCCCGCGGTGGTGCTGGCCGTGTGTGCGCCGCGGGCGGGGCAGGGGGCGACCACGGCGGCGGCGAACCTGGCGCTGGCCCTCTCTGAATGCAACCGGGCGCGGGTGTGCCTGGTCGAGGGGAACCTGCGGCGGCCGGCGCTGGCGGCGCTTTTCGGGTTCAAGCCGCCGGCCTGCCTGGGGGAGCGATTGCAGATCGACCGGGACCGGCCGCTGGAGCCCTGGCGCGTGGCCGAACTGTCGCCCAGCCTGCACGTACTGGCGGTACGAGAAAGTACCCCGCGGCAACCTTTAGTAGACGGGCCAGCCTTCGGGGCGGGCATCGAAGCCATGCGGCGGGCGGGGTACCGGCACATCGTGATTGATGGGCCGGAAGTACTGGGGATCGCGGACATGAATCTAGTGGAAGAGGTGGCGGACGGAGTACTGCTGGTGGCGCGGGGCGGAGTGACCGCGGCCACCGATCTGTCGATTGCGGCGGCCCAACTGGCGGGCAAGAAGCTACGCGGCATGGTGATGCTAGACGGCGAATAAACGAAAAACCCAAATCTTCCCCCCACCTCTCCCGGCCAAGTGCAAGCGAAGCTGTGGCAGGAGCGAAAGACGCAGCCAAGTGCATGCGAAGCTGTGGGGGGAGGGAAAGACCCAGCCCAATGCCAGCGTATGGCGCTATTTATACCGCGTCGCGTCAAATGACGAAAAGTCATCTTAGAAAGAAGCACCTGGCCGGAGCAGATTTTGGCGCACCCCCGCAGCGACCGAGGGAGCGTACTACTGTACGTGACCGAGGAAGCGAGGAGGTACGCCAAAATCTGCCCGGTCCAGGTGCTTCTTTCCTAGACGCGAGGGAGGGGATCTTGGAGGAGGAGGTGCTCCAGCCACATCCCGGTCAGCTTCTCCATCGTCGTGTTCTGCCGCAGCCGTGCCGCCAGGTTGTCGAAGTCCACCCGGTCGAGTTCCTGATCCTGGTTGAAGCAGGAGAACACGATCGTCTCTTTCCCGGTCTTCGGGTCGATGTGCTTTTGCAGGCACTGCGCGCACACCTCCTTCATCATGCACTGCATCGGCGAGTTGATGCTCCCGATGCCCACATGCGCCGGGTCCAGGTACGGCAGCAGCGCCTTGTGCCGCGCCTGCTTCACCGCCGACATCATTCGATCCGACCCGATCGCGATGATGCGGTTCACGTCGTTCATCTTGAAAAGCTCCCCGCCAAACTCCCCCCGGGCATACGCCACCATCGCCTGCACGATGTTCCCCTCGAACACCCGGTCCTGCGGCCGCCGCGCCCGGATCGCCGTGTCCGGCCCTGTCGGGGCCACGTCGCTCGACCAGATCACCTGGTCCGTCGCCGCCTCGATCTCCTCCTGCTTGAATATGTCCTCCGGCTTCTTGTACCCCGCGAAGTAGAGCACCTTGCACCCATTGTCGTGCAGCGCCCGCGCGATCGAAAAGAGCACCGCGTTTCCCAGCCCCCCGCCCACCAGGCACACCGTCTCCCCCTGAGGGATCTCCGTCGGCGTCCCCGTCGGCCCCATCACCACCACCGGCTCCCCGGGTAAAAGCGCCGCGCACAGCCGCGACGACCCGCCCATCTCCAGCACGATCAGCGAAAGCAGCCCCCGCTCCGGGTCGGTCCACGCCCCGGTCAGCGCCAGCCCCTCCATCACCAACTTCGTGCTGGCGATCAGCGGGCTCCCGGACTCCAGGTTCTGCAACCGGTAGAACTGCCCCGGCCGGAACTTCCGCGCCTGCAGCGGCGCCCGCACCACCACGTCCACAATCGTCGGCGTCAGCCGCTTCACCTGCACCACCGTGGCCAGCATGTCGTCGTCCAGTTTCTCGCAGAGCCCGCCAAAACGCCCCTCCCGCTCCGTCTGCGCCGCGCTCGGCGCCGCCGACCCCGCCTCTTGCACCGCCCGCGCGATGTCCCGCGCATAAAGCTCGACCACCTTGCGGTAGCCATGCTTCGCCGACGCCATCGCCTTCACCACCGACCCGGCATATTGTGGGTTGTTGTCCCCATAATAGCTGACCACGTGCCCGTCCTTCAGGTACGAGGTAAAAAACCCCTTCTCGTCGGGCACCACCCGCAGCGAAAGATTTTTGCCGGCCTCGCCCGGGGCCTCCTCCCCGCCCTCCACCCGGTGC
This sequence comes from Polyangia bacterium, assembly GCA_038231615.1. GTDB lineage: Bacteria > Myxococcota_A > Polyangia > Palsa-1104 > JAEUJZ01 > JBBRLA01. The sequence continues at coordinate 11,395 of JBBRLA010000070.1, forward strand.
GGCGCGAAGAACCCCCGCTTCGAGAGCCCGAACGTCCCCGGGTGCTCCTTCTCGTAGATCGTGTTCGGGCTGGTCCCCGCGGCAATGCACATGGTCCGCGCCGGCAGCTCGATCGTCTCGCCGCTCGCCGACCACTTTCCATCGGTGCAGATCTGCCGCTCGAACACCACCGCCCGCAGCGCCCCGTACTTGTCCGAAAGCGCCGCCTTGGGGGACATCCGCTCGATGTAGCGCACCCCTTCCTCCAGGCTTTTGTCCACCTCCTCGTGGTTCAGCCGGTAGGCCGGCGAGTCCACGATGTTCTTCCGGTATACCAGCGACACCCCGCCCCATTCGTCCAGCAGCTCCGAGAACTTCGGTTCCCGACCTTCCAGCTTGGCCCGCTCCCGTTCGTCCCGCACCGCCTTGCCGTGCCCGATCTGCTCCAGCAGGATCTCGCGCTCTTCCTCGTCGAACACCCGCAGCGATTGCGCCTCCCGGGCCAGGCGCGAGAGCCCATCCTGATGGCGCCCCTCGTCCAGCATCTGCTCCCACCGGGCCAGCACCTTCTCCACCTGCACCACGTAGTACGCCAGAAGCTCCGTGGCCGTGTCGATGGCCGTCAGCCCTCCGCCGATGACCACCGCCGGCAACCGCACCTGCAAATTGGCCAGCGACGTGCGCTTGTAGGCCCCGGTCAATTGCAGCGCCATCAGGAAGTCCGAGGCCTTGCGCACGCCCCGGCACATGTTGTTTTCCATGTCCACGAAGGTCGGCTTGCCCGCCCCGGCGGCGATGGCCACGTGATCGAAGCCCAGGTCCCACGCATCGTCCAGCGTCAGCGTCCCGCCAAAGCGCACCCCGCCGAAGAAGCGCACCCCCTTGGACCGCGCCAGCGTCACGTAGAGCAGGGTCAGGAAGTTCTTGTCCCAACGCACGGTAATGCCGTATTCCGACACCCCGCCAAAGCCCGATAAAATCCGCTCGTCCAGTTCCCCGGCCAGCGTCTGGTAGTCCCGCACCGCCTGGGGCGCGATCCCCCGGCGCAGGTCCCCGGTGGGCCCCTTGGGCGGCGGCTCCAGCTTCAACCCGTCGACCCCGACGACCCCGAAGCCCTCCCGGGACAGGTGATGCGAAAGGGTGTAGCCCGCCGGCCCCAGCCCCACCACCAGCACGTTGCGCCCGTTGTAAGGCAGCGAGTACGGCCGCGCCACGTTAAGCGGGTTCCACCGCGTCAGAAACCCATAGATCTCGAACCCCCAGGGCATGGCCAAAACGTCGGTGAGCACGCCGGTCTCGATCTGCGGAATGTTGACCGGTTCCTGTTTTTGGTAGATGCACGCCTTCATGCAGTCGTTGCAGATGCGGTGCCCCGTCCCCGGGCACATCGGGTTGTCCAGGCACACCAGCGCCAGCGCCCCGATGGGGTCGCCCTTGCGCCGCAGGACGTGCATCTCGGAAATCTTCTCATCCAGCGGGCAGCCGAGCAGCGGGATGCCCAATGGGTTGGGCTTCAGCGCGCCCGTCTTGTCGTGCATCCCCTTGCTGCACGAGTCCTTGTCCCGATCATGGCAATACATGCAATAATCCACCTCGGCCAGCACCTCGGTGGGGGTCATGCGCCGGTCGGTCAGCTTGAAGCCGTCGCGCTCGCGGCGCTTCTCCTTCGGGCCCAGCAAAAGCTCCGGCAGCTTCTCGTCGGGGCGGCGGATCTTTACCAGGTGCTGGTAGTCCAGATGGTGCGGCGTGTGCAGCGAGAGCCAGTGGTGCCGCGAAAGATCCTCCCGGCGCACCACCAGCCAGTCCGCCAGCGCCTCGATCTTTTCGCGCACGGAAAGCAGCGCCGGGTCCTTCTCGCTGCCCTTCTTCAGTTCCGTCTCGCGATCCAGCAGCGCGCACACGGCCTGTGCGACCGGCCGCTCCTGTTCCTGGTCTTGAGCGGTGGCGATCCCCAGCTCTGCCAAAAGCTCCGCTCCTCGGGCGCGGGCCTCGGCGGCGCGCTCCGTCGGCACGGTGCGCTTGCCGGTGCGGCGCTTGACGAACTCGTCCTTGAAGCGGAAGAGGAAGAGATCTCCCTCGGTGGTGGCGCGCAGGGCGGCGGCGCGGGCGGCCACCTCGTCGCCGAAGAGGCGCACCACGAAGCGTGACACCCACGGGGCCACGTCGCACAAAAGGTCCGAGAGCGCCACCGGCCCCGGCACCTGCCCGCCGCGGTAGGCAGCGTAGCGGGCGTGCAGATCGGGATCGCCGGACAGCATCTCGTGCTCCCACAGGTCATGGAGCTGGCGCAGGGCGTGGGGCGAAAACAGGTCGGCGTAGGCGAAGCCGGGGATGCCGAGGTGCAGCTCTTCGTGGTTCAGCATGGACGGCGCTCTGCTGCGCTGCACGCTATAGATGGACGGCGCTCCGCCGCGCTGTGTACTATAAAACTTTCGGGGGTCGTGCTGGAATTTCCCATGGGTCCTGAAGCTTCCGCTCTCCTTCTGCAAGTCTGGGCGTCGGTTCGGCCTTTAGCGGGCCTTGTGGCTGATGGTGACCTTCTTGATGATGACCGCGTCGTTAGGCATATCGCGCGGGCCGCGTGGGACGGCGGTGATCTTCTTGATCTCGGCGACCTCGGCGCACTGGCCGAAGATGGTCTGCTGACCCAGAAGGAAGAGGGCCTCGCGCTCGGTGATGAAGAACTGCGAGCCGTTGGTGTTGGGGCCGCGGTTGGCCATCGCCAGCACCCCTCCCTGCGTCGGACGCAGGCCGTTTTCCAGTTCGTCGGGAAAGGCGTAGCCAGGGTCCCCGTAGCCGGCCCGGTTGCCGCAGTTCGGGTCGTTCTGGCACTGCGGGTCCCCCGCCTGGATGATGTATTCGGGGACCACCCGGTGGATGGTCATGCCGTCGTAGAGCGGACGCTTGACCCACTGCCCGCCCTTGGGCTCCTTGAAGGCCCGCACCCCCCGGGCCAGCCCGACGAAGTTGGCCACCGAAAGGGGCGCCTTGTCGGCGAACAGTTCGCAATGCAAAGTGGCCAGCGGCTTGTTCTTCTGGACGATTTCCAGCGTGGCCACAAGGCCCCCCTTGCCTTTGAGTCCCGCGGTGGCCTGCTCCATCGTGAAGGGGCCGGTGTCGGGGGCCACGATGGGCACGGCCGCCGGCTTTGGCGGACCCGGGTCCACGGCCCAGGCGGGGGTGGACACCAGGCAAACAAGGCACGAGAACGTGCCGATCATCATCCAGACGCGCATGCAGGGCCTCTTGTCGGGCAGCTCAGTTGACATGGACGAACTCGGCGTGGGAGCCGACGCCGATGCCGTGGCGACGGCAGTAACCGCCCGGCACCTCCAGCACGTATTGGGCGGGCGCATCCGGGCCCCTGCCGGTCTCATCGTGAGGGACCGTCTGTTCCTCGATGCCGACGACCTTGCGGTTGGCGTCAAGGAAGAGCATGTCCAGCGGGATCAGCGTGTTCCTCATCCAGAAGCGGCGGACTTCCAGGCCGTCGAAGAGAAAGAGCATCCCCGAGGACGGCGAAAGCTCGCGTCGGTACATCAGGCCCCGGGCGTGCTCCTCGGGGACGCGGGCCAGTTCGACCTGCACCACGCTCTTTTGCGCCCCGGAGGCCGGGTACAGGACCACCTGGGCGTCCTTTTGCCTTCGGGCCTCCACGTTCTGCGGCGGATTGGTGCAACCCGGGAGGCCCGGGACGATCACCAGCAACGCCAGGAACGCCAGCCGCTGCGTGCGCGTTCGCACGGGTCGGGTCGGGCCAGGTGGCGAGGGCTGCATGCGACGGGCTAGATACACGGCAGCACAACGTACCTCAGCTTCGTCGGGGTTGCAATTGCCTCGTGCTGCCGCTGCCGTTGCTTTCGTCGAGGCTTACCGAGGGGGGCTCCTCGCCCTCCTTCAGATCATCGTCAAGCCGCGGGGTTACCGGGTCTTCCGGGAGCAGGGTGCGGGGCTGTGCGCGCAGGGCCGCCGGGAGGCCGGCGCGCAGGGCCTTTTGTAAGGTGTAGCTCAGCGTGAAGATGACCGACCCGCCCGAGTCGGGGCCGATGAGGTGGCGGTAGCCGATGCCGACCTCGGCGCCGTGCCAGCTCTCGGCGGTGCGGGCCATGCGGAAGCCGAAGCGCAGGTCCGCCTCGGGGCCGTGGGCGAAGCCGCGGGTGTAGCCCACCTCGTATGAGAGGGACGCGTCCAGGGAGCAGCGCGAACAGGGCCACATGGAGTGGACGAAGGCGAACTCGGGGCCGATGAGGAACTCGCCGCCGCCGTGCTGGCTGTCGATGAGGATGTCGCTGCGTCCGCCGAACCCGATATGCGAGAGGAGCAGGCCGCGGGCGCCGACGTTGACGCCGAAGTCGCGCCCCTGGGTGAAGGGCTGGCCGGTGACGCGAGCGCCCAGCTCGGCCTTGACCCAGCCCGACATGAGCCATGGGCGTTCGCCCATCACCGACAGGCCGCTTGGTTCCAGCACCGGCACCAGGCTCTCGCCGATGGCCACGGAGACGGGTTGGGTCAGCGGCCAGCGGCACGAAAAGAGGGCCTGGCTGCGCACCCGGTGGGTGGTCACATCGCTGCTTTCCAGGTCGACCCGGGTAAGGCTCTGGCGGCGGCACGGGTCGATGGGGTCGCCCTTGGGGGTGGCGAGTTCGGCCTGGCCGCCGATGCTGCCCTCGAAGTCGATGTTCTTCCGATGTTCGACGGTGACCAGGATGCGTTCGCCGCCGCGAGCGGAGTCGGCGGTCTCGACCGAAAGGGTCGCGGGCTCGCCGGCGATGGAGATGGAGACCGGGCGTTCGTCCCGCACATGATGCAGGGTACATCCCGACAAAAGCAGAAGAACCAGCCCGGCGGATCGGGCCACATGCAGGGTACGGGAGGTCATGGGCCCGATCATATCCTCGTTTGGGCCGGCATAGAACCCGGCAACCTCCAGAACCAGGGTGGCCATCGGTTCAACCGGAAAGGGGGCCCAGTTGCGTCGGGCGAGCTGGCGGTCCACGTATTTGGGGTCTGTAGACCCTACCCAAGGACTGGAAGTCAGCCGGTTCCAGGTCCGCCAGTTTCTTTCTAATTATTCCAATCAGTTAACTTTTTATTCGCGACCGGCCTCTTTTTACGGTTCCCAATGATCGCTTTCTAGGGTAATTAAGTTTCTGTGAATTGAGGACTGCAGACAGGGGTCTACAAGCCCGAAAAGGTAGAGATCACCCTATCCGGGCCTGGAATCGACTGTCTATTTCATCCAACCGCGGCTTGCAGGCCCCAAGTGGTCTGACCACGGTCCACATTCCAACCCAGGAAGGTGCAGGCCTTCCAGGAGGAACATGAGACACACTGTCTTTCTCTGTGCCCTCGTGCTCGCCAGCTGCGACGGACGCGACCTTTCCGAGAACCTCGGCATTCGCCTTTCCGCGCTGGACACTCACCCGGCGCGCCTTTACCTGTCCGCCTCCGTCCTTTCGCGGCTTCAGACGCGGGCCCAGGCCGGCGACCCGGCGTGGACCGCGCTGAGGACGCGCTGCGAAGGCTGGGCGGGCGGCACCATGTACCCACCCGGGGCGGCGCCGGCCAGCTACCCCAATGTCTCGTCGGGCTACATGGGCGAGGACTACATGACGGCGCTCATGGGCCTGGGGCTGTGCTACCGGGTGGTGCGCGGCGTGGACACCGCCGCCGAGGCGCGCTACGGCACCGCCGGGGACCGGCTGATGGTCGCCATCTCCACCCCCCCGGCCTCCGGCGGACAGACCCCCAGCACCGATGGCGGCTACGGCATCCGCAACTACGGCGTCGGCATGGCCACCGGCTTCGACTGGTTCTATCCGGCGCTCTCGGCCGCCACCCGACAGCAGGTGATTGGCACCCTCAACGCCTGGATCGACTGGTATGATACGAGCGGTTTCTCGCGCAATGACCCCATCGGAAATTACTTTATCGGGTACCTGCTGGCCAAGACCACCGGGGCCCTGGCCACCGAAGGCGAAAACCCCAGCGCGGCGACCTATTTCGCCGACGTGCAGAACCGCCTGTGGACGCAGCTCGTGCTGCCCGCCTACAAGAAGGGCATGGGCGGCGGCGGCTGGCCCGAGGGCTGGCGCTATGGCCCCAAGTCGGTCCACGAAATGGCCCAGTTTTTCTGGGCAGTCAAGACCGCCAAGTCCCTGGACTGGGCGGCGCTTCTCCCCACCTCCTATGTTCGAGACCAGGCCACGTACCTCAATTATTTCGCCTGGCCCTCGCTCTTGCACATGGACGACCAGGGGACGGTGCACTCCGGGACGCAGCTTTACCCGCCGCTCCTGGCCATGGCCGCGATGGCGATGATCCTGGAATACAACGGCGACAGCTACGCTCCGGTGGCCCGCGGCTTCTGCGCCGACGTGATCGCCGCCACCGGGCAGACCCTGGACCTGTGGCAAAACTTCCTGTACTCGGATGGCAGCCTCGCGAGGTCATCCTACGCCGGGCAGCCGCTCTCGTACCTGGCCGCCGGGCCGGGCCACGTGGCAATGCGTTCTTCGTGGCAGACCGGCGCGGTGTGGGGCACGCTGGCCGGCGGGGCCTACATCAATGCCCCGGTGTCGGGCGAGCAGCTCTTCAACCAGGGCAGCGTCAGCGTGGTCCACGGCGATCAGCCGATCGTGGCGAACGCCACCGGCTGGTTGCCCCAGGCGTCGGGCAACCCCGGGGACGACTACGTCTACCTGGAGAACTACGGGGTCAAGACCCGGGAACTTTACAACACCTTCTTCGTCAACGACGCGAACAACACCTACAACCCGGGGCAAGCCGCGGTGACGCCGCAGGATGCGACCACCCACGTCGAGCGATACGAGGAAGGCCTGGGCTATGTGCGGGCCCGGGCCGCCAAGCTGGAGGACATGTACGTCTCCTACGTGGCCACCCGGCCGATCACCCAGTACATGCGGGACGTGGTGTACCTGCGCCCGGATGTCTTCCTCCTCTACGATCGCACCACCGTGTCCGGCGCCGGCAACGACCAGTGGCTCTCGTTCCACGCGCCGACGGCGCCTCAGTCGGTGGCCACCGCCGATGGGACGCAGCGGCGCTACGACATCCAGGTGGCGGGGGCGACCGTCGGCAGCATCCGGTCGCTCTTGCCCAGAAGCGTCGGCAGCCAGGTGGTCTCCCTGCCCCTGCCCACGGTCTTTCGTCTGGAGGACCACGCCCCGGTGCGGGCCGCGGCGCAGGACTGGCTGACGGTGATCACCGCCAGCGGCACGGTGCCGGAGCAGGTCCGACTGACCCCGGGGGATGGCAACGTCACCATCGGGCAAATGTCCGGGGTGTTGATCCAGGGCGCGCGCAACCAGGTGGTGCTTCTGAGCAACGATCACCTGGGCGCGGCCACCACCGCGGCGGTACGCTACGGGGTCGGGCAGACCGCCGACGCGGACCACATGCTCTTCGACATGACCCCCTCGGGCACCGGCTACGCGGTCAGCGCCACTGTTTCGGGAAGCCAGATCACCATCCATGTGACCCAGGGCGGCCCCTTCGCGCTGACGTCGGCCGGCACGCTGAGCTTCTCGGTCACCAGGGCCGGCGCGATCTCCGGCCCCTCCTTCGCTGGTGGACCGCCGCCGCCACCCCCGCCGGCGCCAGCGCCCCCGCCGGCGCCAGCGCCAGCGCCAGCGCCAGCGCCAGCACCAGCACCAGCGCCAGCACCGGCACCGGCACCGGCACCGGCGCCCGCCCCGGCACCGCCCCCGCCCCCACCGCCCGGAGGGAACCTGCTGCTGAATCCCTCCTTCGAGACCTGGTCCGCCGGGCTGCCCGTAAGCTGGTCCAAGGCCGGCACCGGCACCCTCGCCTACAGCGCCACCCCTCAGAGCGGCAGCTACTCCGCCAAGGTGACCTCCTCCAGCTGGGCGCAGGGGACCAACCAGCTTGTCTCCTTCGCCACTCCGGTAGCGGCCGGCACCGCCATCACCGCCCAGGCCTACTTCCTTTATGTCTCGGGAGACACCGCCGTTCCCCTGATCCAGCTCGTGGTCAGCTTCGCCGACGGCACCGCTGCCGTCTACATCAACCAGACCCTTCCCGCCTGGACACCGGGGAACTGGTTCCTGAACAAGCTCACCTATACCCCCACCCACCCGGTGGCCAGCATCGACTTCCGCGCCATCAGCAACACCGGCGCGGCACAGTCGTTTCTCTTAGACAGCGCCTCCCTCTCCACGCCCTAGAGCCACTTTAAAACCGCCAAGTATCAGCCCGATTCCCCCGATCGCTTCGGCTCGCTGACGCATGTACCAGCCCTTCATGTCGCGCGGGTCGCCGTCGGGCTCGCATGCCTCGACGACCTCGTCGAGGTAGCCCATCAGGTGCTCAAAATCGACGAGCACGACTGGCACCGTTTCGGCGGGCAGGACGCGCGCGAGCGCTTGGGGCAACGCTCGCAGCTCGGGCCCCGCGTCCTGGACGCAATGCACTGGCACCCCAGGGTGCGTATGTACGATCCAGGCGACGTCAGCGGCGACGCGGTCCGCGAGCTTGTCCATAGTGATGCTCGCTTGGCGGTGGAGGGGCACGCTCGTAGGGCTCCGTGCGAGTGCGTGGAGGCACGCTGTCCCCCTGGATTACCTCGTTCATTCGTACCGACATCCGGTCCAGGCCAC
>JBBRLA010000071.1:0-19964 GCA_038231615.1 Polyangia bacterium
GGCAGCGGCCCTGATGGGCCGGGCTGAGAGAGGGCCGGCGGACGCGGCGCGACCCCTTCCGCCTGCAAGGAAGCCCGGTTCAACTGGGGCATCATGACGGTCGCCATCTGACTGCTCGGCGGAGACACCCTGCCCGCCGCCGGAGGCGGCGCCGCGCTCCGCCCGCCGGTCGGGGGTGGCGGGGGCGATGGTTCCTCCAACGCCTCCAGGTCCACGATGCACAACGCCTGGGTGGCCCGGTGCACGTGCGAGGCGTGCGTCGCCCGCTCTGCTTCCGCCGCCTTCGCTATCTCTCCGGCCTGCTGCGCCTGCTGCCGCCTCTCTTCCTGGTAGGCCCTCGCCGCGTCGGCAAGCTGGATCGCCTCCATGTGCTGCGTCTTCCGCTTGACCTTGGCGACCTCCGCTTCCTGCGCCACGCCCTGGGCCCGTTGCACCTCGCGAGCCCGTCGCGCTTCCTCGACGCGAGCCAGCTCCGCTTCGAACTCCGCCTCCCGGGCGCGGGCCTGCGCTTCTTCCGCTGCCCTTCTCGCCAGTTCGGCCTCCTGCGACCTCCGCTCCTCCTCCGCCCGGGCCGCCGCTGCCTGCCGCGCGGCCTCCTCGGCCCGGACCGTCGCTTCCGCGCGACCCTCCGTATCTGTCGCCTCGGAGACCTGCCGTGCCGCCGCCGCCGCCGTCTCGCCGATCTTTTCCGCGGCTCGGGTCGCCTCCTTCAGTTGTCGCTCGATCTCCTCGGCTTCACGGCGGGCGACCTCGGCGCGCTCCGCTTCCAGCCTCGCCGTCCTGGCACGCTCCACCTCCAGCTGCTCCGCCTCCAGCCTGGCCGCCTCGGCATGCTCCACCTCCAGCCTGGCCGCCTCGGCACGCTCCGCCTCCAGGCGCGCCTCCTCGGCACGCTCCGCCTCCAGGCGCTCCGCCTCCAACCTGGCCGCCTCGGCACGCTCCGCCTCCAGCCTGGCGACCTCGGCGCGCTCCGCCTCCAGACGTGCGATCTCGGCCTGCTCCTTCTCGCGGCGCTCTGCCTCGGCACGCTCCGCCTTCAGCCGCTCCGCCTCGCGTTTGGCCTCCTCGCGCCGGACCGCCCGCTCGCGGTCGCGCTGATCCAGCTCGCCTCGCATCTTGGAAAGAACCTCGTTCCGCGCCGCCTCCAGCACCCGCCGCTTGGCATCCTTCGCCGCCGCCGCGTCCCGCTCCGCGCGCTCGCGGTCCTGCGTCTCCCTGCCAGCGCGGGCGGCAGCCGCCCTGGCCAACACCGCCGCCCGCCCCTCGTTGGCGATTCGCTCTGCCTCGGTCAGCTCCTGGGCGGCCGGGGCTGCGCCGTCGCCTTGTTCCAGCTCCTCTTCCTCCGCGCTCTTCTGCAAGGCCTGCGCAATGTCGATTCGTCCGGCCTTCACGTCCTCCATCAGTTTGGCGACGTCACGCACGCTGACGGTGGCCGCGGCCTTGCGGGGCCGCTTCTTGATCGGGGTCTCGTCGGGGACAGGCTGGAGTGCGACCTCCGCGGGTCTGGCCGTCATCTCCGGCGGCAGCTCGGCCAACACCAGCCGCTTGTGGGCGATGGTGCTGCGACGCGCCCCACGGGTGGGCTGCGGGTCCGGCGCTTGCTCGGTGGACAGTCGCAGGCCGCAGCCCTCATAGGCCAGGGCCAGGGCGCCGGCCAAGTCCGCCGCGGAACCCAGGCGCGTCTCGGGATCGCGGGCGCAGGCCTGCGCAATGACTCGGTCGAGCGCGGCGAGCAGCTCCGGCGGCATCCCGGATGCTGGCGGCATCACCAGTTTGGCGGGTCCCTGCCCCAGCTTCTCCAGCACCACCTCCAACTCGCTGGCGAGGAAGGCCGGACGCCCGAGGAAACACTCGTACAAGATCGCCCCCAGCGCGAACACGTCCCCGGCAGCGTCCGCGGTCTCCACTGCGCCACCGGCCTGCTCGGGCGCCAGGTAGGCCAGCTTGGGCAGCGGCATCAGTTCGTCCAGGGCCATGCCGCCCTTGCGCAGGTGGTGCAGGGCGACGTCCAGCAGAACCGGCTGCCCGGTCTCGCCGCTCGGCCGGCTGGTCAGGAAAATGTTCTCCGGGCGCAGATCTCCGTGGGCCACTCCCAGTTCGTGCGCCCGATGTAGGGCGAGCGCCACCGCGTGCGTGAGGGTGCCCACCTCCACGGCGGCCAATGGGCCGCGGGAGAGCCGCTGCCGCAGGGTCTCGCCGACCAGCAGTTCGCTGGCCAGGAAAGGCGCGCCCTCCGGGGTGAAGCTCAGTTCCACCGGAATAAAGCCCCGGCCCGACAGCGTGCCGAGCGTACGCAAATCCTGGCGCAGCCGCAGCGCTCGCTCGTGCGTGTGCTCCAGCTCCCGGCGAAGCAGCTTGATGGCATGCGGAGACTTCTGCCGCAGATGCCAGGCGTTGTAGGTGACCCCCGTCATTCCCTCGCCCAGGAACGCATCGAGCCGATAAGTGCCGATCAGCAGCGTGCCGATGCGCGATGCTGGAGGGACGTCAGCGCCCAGAAGCCAGGTGGGTGTAGATTGAGGCTGCACGGTAATAAAGACCTGTCCTTATCTTAGTATTACACGTTGGCTGGCAGCCGGTATGTTGGGTAGTTCACATTTACTCCTGTGGCGGCTGCGCCTCAGGGGAGGCACTGGTGGCGGTCGCCACGGTCTGTCTGCGCTGGTCGCGGCAGGGCCTGCTCTGCGCCAGCAGGGCCGTCTCATCGTGCGGCTCGATGGCCAGAACCAGCCGCACGATGTCCCGGAACGCGGAGCAGCGATTGGCGACCCGCGCCGCCTCGGCGCGTCTGAGGTACGCCGCGGCGAACAAGGAAAAGACGTTGGAATAGGTCTCGGCGGCCAGCTTGCTGTAGCCGGACTGGGCGGGAATGTCTCGATACAGTCGCAGCAGCTCGTCGTAGTCCGTGCTGTCCGCAGCGCTGCTCACGAATCGCTCATAGGCCGGCTGCCCGGAGCGCTCCAGTTCGGCCTGCGTCCTTCTGGTCGCCACGATGTCCTGCAACACGGGAGCGGCGCCGTTTAGCTTGAGCAACCGGTCGCACTGCCTGATGGCGTCGTTCCAGCGCCGCTCCACCATCGCCGCCTCCACGAGGGCCAGACCGCGGACCAGCTCGTCGTCCGGTCCCAGGCGATACATCGAAGCGGCTGATGGCGGCGATCCTGCCTTAGCCCGCCTTAGCCCCCCTCTTCGCGGCCAGTACGGACAGCCCGCCAAAGCACAGGGCGCCTGCCAAGATCAGCGGCCAGGCGAGCCGGCGCCCTGTCGGCAGGGGCGGCTTCACTGGCGAGGCGGCGGCGTTTTTGTCCATGAGGAGCGCCTCAGTCAGGAGCCGCGCCGCGTCCTTGTAGTCCTGCCGTGCGGAGACCACGCTCGCCAGGAGGCACACCGCCTGCTGCCCCTGGCCCTCCTCCAGGGCATGCTTGCCCTCAGCATATTTCTCGCACAGATCCAGCTCCGCCCTGGCGCGCATCAGACCCTTTTGCCAGCGCGATTCCTCCCCGTCCTCATCGACGAGGCGCTGGTACAGCGCCACCGCCTGTACCCATGCCTCCTCCCAGACGTGCTTCTGTGCCTCGGCGGCTATCTTCTCCCGCTCGCGCTTCGCGCGCAGGCCGACAGCTTCATGCGCCACGGCATTCTGTGGCGCGACCTCGAGTACCCGTCGAAGGGTCTCGAGGGCCTGGGACAAGTCGCCACCTCGATGCAGCTCGTCGGCCCGCAAAAGAAGCAGTTGCACCAGGGTGTCGAGGGCGAGATCTCGATCGTAGCGGTACGCCACCTCCGCCATCTGCACCGCCTCGGCGAACTGGCCCAGTTGGAGCAGCACCGCGCACAGCAGCAGGCGGGCTTTCAGGTGACCGGGCTCGATGCGCAACGCATGGCGCAAGAGGTCCACGGCGGAGGCGGAGTCGCCTTGCCGAAACAGGCTCTTGCCGCTTTCATAGAGCATGACCGCCAGCGGATTCATGCGCTCCAGCTCTTCCCGCACCACAGAGAGCGGCCGACGGGCGGCAATCCAACGGCGCATCAGCTCCACTTCGACCCTGTAGCCGTCGTTGCTCTTCCTCAGCATCTCCCCGTTCGCGAGGGGCGGCGAGCTGCCGTGGCGCTGAAGGATCTCCGCCATCTGCCCCGGACTGACGTCTGTCCCATCGCCGCTATCGCCACTTATTGGGGCCATGGCCGCCAACACCAGCCGCTCCGACGCAGGCAACCCTTCCCAGATCCAGGACAGGCCACTTTCACCCACCTCGATCAATCGGGCAGCAGCGTACTCGACCGAGCCCACGTCCACCTCGGGAACGCCCTGTGGCCCTTCGCCGTGGGCGCGTCTCCACAGGATTTGACAGAGGAGCTGGATGAAGAATGGGTGCCCCGCGGTCAGATCGAGGATCCGGTCCACCGCGGCGCCGTGGAATGACAGGCTGCCCTGGGCCTCCGCAAGCAGCACGAGCCCGGCCGCGCTTTTTGGTTCGAGCACCGAGATGCGCTCATAGCGCGCGCCTTTGAAGATCCCCTTGGCCTCGACGGACAGTCCCTCCGCGCTGGCATGGCCGACCACGATCACGAACCCCAGCCGCACTTCGCTCTCAAGGATCAGCCGAAGATAGGACAAGAGCGGCACGGACCCGACCGCGGGGTCGTCCTGGTTCTCACTACCCATGTCGAGCTCGTCGAACTGGTCGAGCAACAGGACTGGGCGGCATTCCTCCCCCAACTGGCCGTACAGTTCAGAAAGGAATACCTGCCGGAAAAAGACGCCCTCTTCGTCGAAGTTCTGTGGACTGGGTGCGTTTGTGCCCACCAAATGGGCGATGGCAGAGGCCATTTCGAAGAGCACCCTGGACAGGGGCTTGCGCCCACAACCGATCAGATCGAAGTACACCGGCAAGAAGGAAGGTGACGGCAGGGTCCTTTGTAGCTGCAATAGCAGGGAGGTCTTGCCGATGCGCCTCGATCCGAAGATCACCACGGTGCTGCGCTCGGGTGACCTCAGCTCGTTCTCCACCGTACACAGGAGCTCCTGTCGGCCGAAAAATTCCTGTTCGTGAGCAATAGGCCGGCCGGCGACATAGGGATTGCTCGCTCTGCTCTGAGCCATGTCCTATGTAGAAAAGCAAGAAGCATGCCGGCAGGATTCACGGTTAGGGGCAAGGCCTATCGGCTTTCATGGCGTACCAGATGGGACACCCAGTGTACCAAACAACCCAGTCGGACAAGTCTATCGGCCTCGCCACTGCCCGTCATGGCGAGGGCCGCGCGACTCGCTGTCTTCCTGGTCTGCTTCTTGCTGCCCTGGGTAACATGACCAGCGAGATGTCCGCTACAGCAGATATATCCGTTGGCACCATCCTGGATGACCGCTACGTAATCGTCCGCAAGCTGGGTCAGGGAGGCATGGGGACGGTCTATCTGGCCCAGCATGCCATCATCGAAAAGCTCGTCGCCATCAAGATCCTGTCCGGGGACTTCGCCAGCAAGACGGAGTCGATGCAGCGATTCCTTCAGGAGGCCCGCGCGGCCGCCCGCATCGGTCAGGAGAATATCGTCGAGGTCTTCGACTTCGGCGAGACCGAGGACTCGGTCTACTTCGCGATGGAGTACCTGGAGGGGAAAGACCTGGCCCAGGTGATCCGCGAAGCCGCCCCGCTGCCGTTGGGGCGTCTGTGCCGCATCATGGTGCAGATCTGCCGAGCGCTGGGCGCTGCTCATGGCAAGGGAATCATCCACCGCGATCTGAAGCCCGAGAATATTTTCCTGATCGAGAAAGATGAGCGCGACGACTTCGTCAAGGTCCTTGACTTCGGCATTGCCAAGATCACCGACGACGGCAACACGGGCGAGCGCCTGACACGCGCGGGGATGATTTTCGGCACGCCGGAGTACATGGCGCCGGAGCAGGCCAGCGGGGACGCGCCGGATCATCGGGCCGACATTTACGCCCTGGGCTGCATCCTGTACGAGCTGTTGACGGGCACGCCGCCCTTTGTCGGAGACTCGTTCATGAAGGTGCTGACCAGGCAGATGCTGGAAGCGCCGAAGCCGCCGAGCCAGCAGACCAGCGTCCCGATCCCGATGGGACTTGAGAGCGTGTGCCTGATCGCGCTGGAGAAGGCGCCGGAGCGGCGCTTCCAGTCAATGCAGGAGCTGCTATTGGCGCTGGAAGCGGCCTCCATGGCGGGTGAAACGCAGGAGGATCCGGGCTATCTGTCGGGAGAGGCGACGGTCGTTCGGGCTCGGCCCGTGCCAGTCTCGGTTCCGCCAGTCACCTCCCAGCCGGGACCTGTTCAGCCGGGACCTGTTCGGCCGGCGGTTGCCGCCCCCCCGCGGACGGTGTGGCTGCACTGGATGACTCACGTGTCTGCTGCCGTCGCCCTGAGCGCCATGACGGCCGTGCTGATCTTGGTGCACCGAAGCGACATGAATGGGAAGAAACCAGAGGCCGTCCAGGCTTCCCAACAGGAGCAGACGCGGGGCCCTCCGGTGGTCCCGCAGGAACCGCCGGAGCCGGCCCCTCCCGCGCTCCAGCAGGAGAAGGAACCGGAGAGCGCGACTGCGCATCAGGCCTCGCAAGCATCGCCCTTATCCGTGCCACCTCTTCGGATCGCCACCGATCTACCCTCCGCCCCGGTCCCCCTGACGAAACACAGGAGGTCGGCCAGGAGTGGCAAGGCTTCGTCGGGATCGACGGAAGCGGAGAGCGACTTGAAGAACCCGTTCGGGCCCTAGATCAGAAGGGATTTCGCAGGGAATCCCCGCCCGACCCCGCGGCATTGTCGCGCTTGTCGGCGTCGCTCTCGCCAGTCGTCGCCGTGGATTTCTTTTTTCGTGCGACCTTGCCATCGGCGGCGGCCGAGCATTTCGCGTCCAGAATTCGTGCTTCCTCATCGGTCGCATCGATGGCCAGGATGGTCGTCACCAGGCGGCTGACTTGCTGACACATACCCAGACGACGGGCCGTCCTGGCTTCTGACAGCTTGGCGAACAAATAGAGATCGCGGGCTCGCTGCGCCTCGTCATGGGCTTTTCCGTAGTAGATCGAGTCGGTGGGCAGTTCGGCGAAGAGTGCGAAGGCCGCCTCATAGTTGCTACGCCCCACAGCGGTACGAAAACTGTCGTACCGAGCCCGATCGCGCAATTCGGCCCTCTTGGTGGCACTGACCATCTGCCGGATTCGCGCCGAAGAAGGCGGAGTCGCCGCTACGTTCGGACGGTACTTTATGACACACACCAGCAGGAGCCCGGTGAACGACAGAGAGAGGACAAGCAGGAGGGCCGGTCTCCCCGGTCGGGATGGCACGTCAGGGCCGTTCGGGATCGTCTCAATCAGCTCCGTACTCCGATGCCGTTCCGGATCAGGGGACCTGTCCCCTTCCGGCGGGGTGCTCTTCAGGCGGGGCAGAAGCTGGGTCTGAGCCGTTCGTATCATGGCTGCGTCCTATCTCGGCTGGCACTACGCACGGGCTATGCCAGCGCCCGCCCTGTCCCAGGTCCGTCTGCCGGCGGCTGCCACACTTTACAACGATGAACCGCTTTGTACGGGGGGTGAACCAAATGGTTCACCCCCGCGGAGGCGCATCAGGGGCGTTCCGGCGGCGCGGAGGGATCATCCGCGGCTTGCGGTGCCAGGCATCGGCCTTGCATAAGCCTTTCCGCATGCAAGCAACCAGGCGTCTTAACTGCTTCTCACCAATCGCCATGAACATCTTGCTGCTTTGCAGCCTGTCCAGGTGCAGCGCAAAGATCACCTCACCGGATTCCTCCCTGTCCGCGGTTTCACCCCAGGCGGTCTGCGGCGACCAGCGGACCACGGTGGTGGGGCTGACAGGCACGGGGTTCACGCCCCTGCCGGTAGGTACCCTGACCGCATTCCCACAGATCCAGTTACCCAAGATCAGCCTACATCAGAATATGCGGCCCGATGGCAGCGCTGGTACCGACCCGGATCTCACGGTGCCGGACGATACCGCGCCGCCCAACAACCACGTACGCTGGAACGCGGCCGAGAAGATGGACTTCGACGTCTATCCCGGCCTGGGCGGCGCCCTGCCCGACGGCCCTAACCTGGCGCCCGGCCTGTACGACGTGTCCGTGACCAATCCCGACGGTCGTGCCGCCACGGATCAGGGCAGCTTGGCGGTGGTACCCGCTCCCACTTTGAAGGCCGCCGTTCCGGTCCCCGTTTGTGATGCGCAGGGCAACGTCAGCTTTACGCTCACGGGCACCGGCTTCATCCCGCTGAACGGCGAGCAGCCCATGGTCAGCTTCACGGCGCCGAGCGGGACGCAGGCCGCGGCGCAGCTCGCCACCGCCGCCTCCGGCTGTACCATCCTGCCTTCTCCCGCCGGCCTGATGCTCTCGTCCTGCACCGGCCTCACCGTCACGGTCGCCAAGGGAACCCTGATGCCGGGGAGCTACCGCGTCGCCGTGACCAATCCCAAGGACACCGGCTGCACCACAATCGAGGACGTGCGCGTGGTGGTGGTCCCCCCTCCCGCCGTCACCCAGATCATGTCCGCCATGATCTGCACGGCCCAGTCGGACTCCACCGTGGTCCTCAGCGGCACCGGGTTCCTGGTCATCACCGACACCAGCGGTACGCGGGGCCCCCAGGTGACCATCAATGGCGCGTCCTTCGCCAGCACCACCGATGACTGCACTCCTGTGCCCGACGCCCCGAACGCCCAGACGTGCACCACGCTGAAGGTGACCGTGCCCAAGGGCGCGCTGATGCCGGGGATGTATCCCCTGGTCGTGAAGAACCCCGCGCCGGCGGACTGCCAGACCGACATGATGCTCTCCATCACCGATGTACCGCCGCCGACCTTGCAGAGCGTCAAGCCGACGGCCATCTGCGCCGGTGGCGGGACCCTGACTCTCACCGGCACATTCTTCCGCACTGGCGCAGTGGTCACCATCAACAGCGTTCCGTCCGTCACCGTGACCGTGTCCGGCGACCAGACGATGGCGACCGCCGCCTTCGGCGGACCGTTCGCGGTGGGCGGCCCCTACGATGTCACCATCCAGAACCCCGACAGCTGCCAGGCCACACTGATGAAGGTGGAGACGGTAACCCCCGGCCCCTCGGTGCTCTTCGTCGATCCGCCTGCCGTACCGGGCACCGTCTCGACCCAGGTCACGGTCTACGCCAGCGGCGTCGGCGGGGCCATCCAGTCCGTGGCCATCGCGCCGACGGGAACGGTAAACTTCACGAAACTCATCTTCAGTCCGGTCCCCACCCACATCAACCGCGCCCTGGCCATCGTGCCCGCCGGTCTCGCCGCGGGCAAGTATGACCTGCAGATCAACGACGCCACCGCCTGCCCCGCCATCCTGCCCGGCGCGCTGACGGTCGTCGCGACCCCGACCTTGACGGTGAGCACCGTGGTCCCCGGCGCCGGCACCACGGCCATGAACACCGCAGTGCTGGTGAATGGTACCGCCTTCGTCTCCACCCCGCGAGTGTACCTGAACCCCACCGGCAACCCGCCGGACTCCCGGGCGCAGGCCCTGTCCGCCGTGACCTTCCAGAGCGCCACCCAGCTGAGCGGCGTCGTCCTTCAGGGTCTCTCGCCGGGCGCCTACGACGTGCTGGTGATCAACCCGGATGGCAACTTCGGCATCCTGACAAAGGGATACACGGTCACCTCTGCCGCCGCGCCTCCGCCCATCGTGACCAGCATCGTGCCCTCGGCCGTCGTCACCGGCGTGGCGACCACCGCCACCATCGCCGGCAGCGGCTTCCGCGCAGGGGTGACCGTCGCCCTGTCCTGCCAGGACGGCAACGGTAACGCCGTGGGCGGCGGCACCGCCAGTGTGACCACCATCAATGCCACCAGCATCACGGCGCAGATCACCGGCACCGGCATCCTGTGCATTGTGCGCGTGACCAACCAGGATGGCACCTTCTTCGACTACTCGGCCATCGGGGTCACCAACGCCTCCAACAAACTGACCGGCTTCACGGTTGCCACCAACCTGACCACGGCGCGCAGGGCCCTGGGCGCCAGCGCCGGCCGCCCCACCTTCGTGAACCGCTTCGTATATGCCATCGGCGGTGACAATGGCACCGACGCGGCGCCGCTGGCCACGGTCGAGGCCGCGCCGACCAGCCTGAGTGGCAAACTGGGGAGCTTCTTCGCTCTGTCGCAGTCCCTGCCCAAGGCCAGGAGCTTCCTCGGCGTGGTCAACATCAGCCGCTTCCTGTACGCCGTGGGCGGGTTTGACGGCAGCAAGGCCGCGTCCGACGTCTATCGCGCCCAGCTTTTGGACCCGACCGCGGTGCCGCAGATCTCCGATGTCGACGTGCTCTTCGACAAGAACATGGGCCTTGGGGCCGGCCAGTACATCTACCGCATCTCCGCGGCGCTGAACAGCACCGACCCGAGCAACCCCAGCGGCGAGACCCTGGCGGGAGATTTCTTCCCCATCCAGCTGCCGCCGATTGCCGGCAAGCTTCAGTTGGTCCTGACCTGGACCCCCGTGCCAAACGCGACCCAGTACAAGATCTTCCGCTCTCCCAAGCCTGGTGACGCAGCTGGCAAGGAGCTGCTCTTGGCCACGGTGCCGGCCATGGCGATGCAGATGACCTACACCGACAACGGTTCCGTGACCCCGGCAGCCTCCGCCCCGCTGCCGCTGGGCTCCATCGGCGCCTGGCGCGTCCTGCCCTCGCTGATCACGGCCCGCATCGGGGCCGGCGTGACTGCGGTCCAGGACCCCGGCGACACCACCGGCACCAAGTGGTACCTGTACGCCGCCGCCGGCAACAGCGCTACCATGGCCGCTCCGACGCCGCTCAACAGCATCGAGTCCCTGGCGATAAGCATCGCCTCCGATGGCAGCCAGACCTTCGGCGCCTGGCAGACCTCCGCCAAAACCCTGCCCACCGCCGTCTGGCTGGCCCCGGCCATGCCGGCGACCCCGGGGAACAACAGCGTGATCCCGACAGGCAGCGCCTACCTGTACATCGGCGCCGGCTCGACCGGCAGCATCACCACGCTGAACAAGCCGCTGTACGTGGCCCAAGTCATTGCCGGCGGCGCGCTCGGCACCTTCGCCGACTCCGGATCGGTAGGCATCGGCCGGACCGCCTACGGCGGAATCATCGTGAACGGCCTGGTCGAGGCATTCGGCGGCTTCAAGGCTGGCAGCGCCTCGACCAATTCGGACAACGGGGGGCTGTCCTCACCGACCGCCCTGGGGAACTTCAACAACCTGGGCGGCGGCGTGCTTCTGATGCCCCGGGCCCTCCAGGGGACCGCCTTGGAGAGCGCGTTCATCTACCAGCTGGGCGGCGCCAACGCCGGCCTCAACACCGCACAGGCGACTACGGAACAGACGGTCTGGTAATTCGATGCTCCCTCGATTCACAAGGAGAACTGAACTGCACCAACCGGTACGCCCGGTTGGTTGTCATCGCAGCAACAATCACCCATACATTTTCTTGGAGGCCCACCATGAGTATGTTCCTGTCAACACGAGCCCGCGATGCGGCGCTGCTCGGCACCGCGGTCAGCGCGCTCTTTCTCTTTGCCTGCGGGACTGAAGATTTCCCTGTCACCGGCGAACGCAGCACGCTGGAAGTCGACGCCGAGAGCGCGGCCCACGTTCATGCGGTCCGGGAGTCCGCTTCGGGCGCGGCTCGTGTACGCACCAGCAATCTGACCGATCACGGAGGCCGTGTCGTCCCCACCTTTCATACATATGCTATCTACTGGGGAACGGGCTTCGAGAGCACGACACAGTCGCTCTATACCTCCTTCCTCCAGGGGCTCGGATCGAGCGGCTACTGGACGATCAACACGCAGTATCTGCGCGGCGCCGCCAACAGCGCCTCCTATGCCGGCAGCTTCAGCGACACGAGTGCGCCGCCGTCCACGGTCACGGATGCCAACCTCCAATCCGAGGTCCACAAGGTCATCAGCGGCGGCAGCCTTCCTTACGACGCCAACGGCCTCTACTTCGTGATCACGCCGAGCAACGTGAAGGTCTGCAGCGGCAGTTCCTGTTCCTGCACGCAGTTCTGCGGCTACCACACCAACTACAACGATGCGTCCTTTGGCAACGTGCTCTACTCCACCATTCCCTCGGCGGCAGCCTGCCCGACCTCATGCGGCGCGTTCAGCGGCGACTCCACTTCACCCAACGGCAACGTCGAGGCCGATGAGGGGGTGAGCATCCTCGCTCACGAAGCGGAAGAGACCCAGTCGGACGCCCTGGGCTCTGCCTGGTTCGACAGGTCGGGGAACGAGAATGCCGACAAGTGTGCCTACAAGTACGGGCCCACGACCCTCGGCGGCAACGGCGCCAAGGTGAACCAGAACTGGGGTGGCTCGAGCTGGCTGGTCCAGATGAACTGGTCCAACAAGATCTCTGGTTGTGCCCAGAAGGGCCCGACGGACGGTCCGTACACCAACTGATTCCGGCGCCCTCTCTAAAAAACCCTGCGCGGCGCAGCAGTCGGGGTCAGGTGTCTCACGGGCGCTTGCCCCGCTGCTCGGCCGTCTTGAGGAGTGCGGCGGCGTCCATCTCCTTGTCGGTAGTCGCCGCGCCCACCACCGCGGTCACCGGGATGCGCTCGGAATCAAAATCGAAACTTTGACCCTCCACGGCTCCCCGAAACCGCTCGCACAGATCTGTCGCGCCGGCAGCGTCTACCTCCGGCAGGATCACCGCGAACGCATCACCTGCATACCGGGCCAGGACCTGCTCCTTGCGCACATGGCCCTGGAGCCGTCGCGCCAGCTCCTTCAAGATGTAGTCGCCGATGAGCTGGCCGTGATTGTCACACAGCGTCTTCAGGTGATCGACCCGAAGCACGAGTAACGAGACCGGCCGGCCGAAGTGCCCACAGCGGCCGAGTTCCCGCTCCAGGTGTTCCATCAGGGAGCGTCGGTTGTGTACCAGGGTCAGTCCATCGGTGATGGCCAGGCGGTGAACGTCCTCGAAGTAGGCCACCTCCAGGGCGTCCCCGGTAATGAAGCGGAAGACGGCCGTGCCGATCTTCAGATGCTCGCCGTGGCGCAACGGCTGGTCCTGGACCAGCGAGTCATTGACATAGGTGCCGTTGGTGGATTGAAGGTCGCAGAGATGCCAGACCCCCTCCTTGCGGTACAGCCGGGCATGGCGGCGGGAAACCGCGTCGCGGTCGATGATCAGGTCCGCGTCCGCGCCGCGCCCAAGGATCATGTCATCCCCGCAAAGCTCGAAGCGCTGTCCCACCCCGGTATTATCCAGGGAGCCACCATGGTAGAGCACCAGGCAGGCCTGTCCGGCGATGATGGGATGGGAATGACGAGAGCGAATCGGTTGCATCGATCGTCCCTTTTCGATTCGAGTAATTCTACGTGCATAGGTAGCTCAACGTCTAGCCGATCGGCGGCACGCAGCATCCGGTAACGCAGTACCAGGTAGGAGGGCAGACCGGGCAACTCAACCCACTGGTCGAGGGAGCGCAGGCGATCCCACCGGGGCAAAGGCTCGCCGGGCAGGAGCCGCCGCCGCCACCGCCACCATCACCCCCGGTCCCGCCGCCATCGCCCGTCCTGCCGCCGTCCCCGACCCCGGTGCCGCCATCCCCGCCGCCACCGCCGGTCAGGCAATCCGGCGGCAGGGTGGTCTTGCCGATGCAAAGCTCGCACCTGCCGCAAGCTTTGTAGCACCCGGTCACGATCTCGCACGGATGGCAGGCCGCCGGGTCGTTGATCTTGTCCAGGATGCAACTCGGGTTGCCGGTGCCATTGGTGGACCCCAGGTAGATCCCCTGTGGAGGAGAGGCATTCAGGTTGGTCTGGTTCCCCAGGGCGCAGCAGCCGAAGCAATCGCAACCGTTGGGCGTCAGCGGATCGCAGACGCTGTGGCACATCGCCGACTGCGACACTTCGAGCTGCGCGCAACTCATCGAGGTCCCGGGGATCTTGACTTTGGGGTCGTAGGGACACGCCGCGCCTTCCGGATAGTAGTTTGGCGCCTTTTCGTGAGGATCGCAGCGATGGTCCCAGTAGCAGCCGTTGTTGCCGCCGCCGGAGGACTGGCCGAAGTAGCAGGTCTTCTTGCATGGCGCGTTGTTGTCGCCGGGAATCATAGGATCCAGGCCGACCTCGGTGTTGTGACAGGCGTTCAGGCAGTCGGGATCGTCCGAGTCGATCAATCCATCGCCGTCGTTGTCCATGCAGTCGCCGCACTGGTAGACATGGAGACCGCAGGGGGTGATGTAGCAGACCCGGGTACCGCCATCTCCGGTATGCACCAAGATGCCCCCATCGGGGACCGACAGATCTTCCGGTCCGCCGCTACCCTGATCTCCCGTGCCGCTACCGTCGATCGTGACAGCGGCATCTCCATTTCCGCCGCCATCTCCACCTCCACCTCCATCTCCACCACCGGTGAGCTCGGCGTTGCAGGCAGCCAGAAAGAACACCAGAACAAGGGGTGTGATGCAGTATCTCATGCTCCAGGATGAAGCAAGGTTTGGACCAAGCTCGTGCTGCCGGGGGGC
This sequence comes from Polyangia bacterium, assembly GCA_038231615.1. Classification (GTDB taxonomy): domain Bacteria; phylum Myxococcota_A; class Polyangia; order Palsa-1104; family JAEUJZ01; genus JBBRLA01. Next base: position 14,504 of record JBBRLA010000071.1, read on the forward strand.
CGCGAAATCCGCGCGGTTTTGCCATCGTTCCCCGGCAGACATGCACCAAAACGGCCGGCAGGTGTACCGGATGGGACAGGGGGATAGGCGATTCCTCGTGTTCACTCGGGGAGGTGGCTTGGGCAGCATCGCGGCACATGCCTTGCTATATTCAAATCCACCATGAGCCGATCAAGCTTGTTGCCCCAAACCGAACTGCAATCACGCAAACCCGCCCGGGGCCGAAAGGCCGGTGCCCTCCTGTGCGCGTTCCTGTGTCTCGGAATGCCTGCGATCCCATCAAGGGCTGACGCAGGGCCTCCTTCCAAACTGCAACGGGACCAAGCCAAGGAGCATTATCTGACAGCCGTCAAGCATTACGATGCCGCGGAATACCCGGAGGCACGCGCCGAGTTCGAGGAGTCCTATCAGCTCTCCCATCTTCCCGACCTGCTCTTCAACCTGGCGGGCGTGTGCGAGAAGATGAAGAAGTCGGCCGATGCCGCAGACTACCTGGAATCCTATCTGAAGGAGAAGCCGAACGATCCGGGGCGAAAGAAGCTGGCGGCACGAATCCAGCGCCTGCGCGAGCAGTCCCTGACCGAGATCCTGCCTCCGCCTCTATCGACAACGGAGCCCACTGCCACACCGGAACCGGTACCACCCCCGACATCGCCTCCCGATTCCGTACAGCACCCCGCTGGGGCCCTCGACGCCACCGGCACCACGAAAGCCGTCGACAAGGCGTCGGTGCCCTGGGCGGCGTTCGGGATCGCCGGTGGTGGCGTGGCGCTGCTGATCGTCGGAGTGGGTCTGGGGGGTGCGGCAGTCGCTGCCGGCCACTCGGTGGAGAGCCAGTCGAGCAGCAGCAACCCGGCCCCCTTTAGCGCCGACCTGTTGGCGACCCAACAACACGGGAAGTCCCTGGCCGCCGCGGGCGCGGCGCTGGATGTCCTGGGCGTCCTCGCCATCGGCGCGGGCGGCGCCTGGGCCGGATATACCTACTATAAACAGGCGCACAAGAAAGACACGGTCGTGCTGATGCCCCTGGGCCTGGGCATGGCCCTTGGAGGGACATTCTGATGCACAAGAAGTTGCTCGTGTCGTTGCTCTTTCTGACGTCGTGCTACCACCCGAGCCTGCCGTCCGGGTCCTTCCGCTGCGGCGCGGACTCGTCCTGTCCCGATGGCCTGACGTGCGCCGCGGACGGCCTGTGCCGCACGCCGGGTGACCCCGCCGATTCGCCCGACATGGAAGCTTCCCGTGTCGATCTGTCCCTGCCCCCAGGGACCGATTTGATGTCGTCAGGCGACCTGTCGGGATCGGACCTGAAGCCGCCCGCCGACCTGAGCGCCCCCCCAGACATGACGCCGGTCGGCCCTTGCAAGGGCGGCGCGGCGATGCTGGACACGGGGCTCTATGCCTGTTCGGGTACCTTCGCCGCGGGACAGGCGGCGACGCTGTGCAATCCCGGCTATCACCTGTGTACCGGATGGTCTTCCGCGAAGAACCCGATGGACGCGTGCAAGGCCGACTTCTTCGTCACCGGGGCCACCTTGAGCCTCAACATCAACCCGGGTAACGGCAACATCATGAATGAGTATTGCGACGCCACCACGGGCAGCACCCAGGCGCTGCTCGGCTGCGGTAACTATCCTACCCCCCGGCTCCCGGCCGCCTGTCATAACCTGAAGGTCCAGCTCCCCTGCAACAACACGGTGACCGGATGGAGCTGCACCAACGGCATCTCCGATGCGGCCAACAGCAATCCGACCGGCGGCGCGCTCTGCTGCGCTGACTGATCTTCCGCACCCGCGCAACAAGCCGGGCCTTCCTGTACCAAACCGTACACCTCCTGCCCCTTGCGGTACTTCCCCAACTCCTCGAATCTCCGATCGCAGATCGCTCTTTCGACGGGAGAGCCCTCGCCGGATGCACCGGAATTCTCTGGCCCTGGATTTGCACTATCGGCTTGCATGCGAACCAGATTGTCCGGACTGACCCATTCGTTCCCTCTACCCCTTGGACTCGCATCCGCGCTGGTGGTGATCCTCCTGTCCGGCTGTCCCAGCCAGATTACATCACCCGACTCGACGCTGGATTCGGTCGCGCCGCAGGCCATCTGCAATGCCCAGATGGTCACGCCGGTGATTCTGACCGGGACGGGCTTCACCCCGCTGCCGGTGGGGACCCTGACCGGCAACCCGAGCATCCAACTGCCCAAGGTGACTCTGCAGCTCCAGACGCTCGCAGATGGGACCCCGGGGCCCGGTACGGACATCCCCATCCCCGATGACACGCAGCCGCCGGGGAACCATGTGACCTGGAGCGCGCCGGAACAAATGAGCTTCGACGTCTTTCCGGGTGCGGCCTCCCTGTCCCCAGGCGGCGCCGATCTCACTCCGGGCCTCTATGATATCTCGGTCGCCAACGCCGACGGCCGCCGCGCGGTGGCGAAGGGCAGCCTGGCGATCGTGCCGCCGCCGACCCTGGCCAGCGCCGTGCCCACCCCGCTCTGCGATGCGCAGAGCGATGTCCGCTTTACCCTGACCGGCACCGGCTTCATCCAGCTCAACGGAGAGCTCCCCCTGGTGCGCTTCACCGTGCCGGACGCCCAGATGCCCGCGCTGGAGCTGCCCGCCACGGCGGTATCGGACTGCGTCACGCCCCCCACGCCGAGCGGCGTGACCCTCATCAGCTGCAAGATCCTCACCGTCAAGGTGGCCCGCTCGGGGCTCGCCCCGGGCATCTACCGCCTGGGCGTGCAGAACCCCAAGGAGACCGGCTGCACCACCCAGGAGGACGTGCGCGTGAACGTGGTGCCGCCGCCCTCGCTGGCCTCGGCGACCCCGAGCCCCGTGTGCGATGCCCAGGGAGATGTCAGCTTCACCCTGACTGGTACGGGCTTTCTCCAGTTGAACGGGGAACTCCCCACCGTCCTGTTCACCTCGCCCGGCGCCGCGATGCCGGCGACGACCCTCCTGGCGGCGACGGCCACCGGCTGCGCCCAGGTCCCCGACCCCAACGGCGCGACCCTCTCCTCGTGCACCGGCCTGACGGTCAAGGTGACGATGGGCAGTCTACCCGCGGGCAGCTACCAGGTCTTCGTGAAGAACCCCAAGGACACCGGCTGCGTGACGCCGGAGGACCACCGGGTGGTGATCGTCCCGCCCCCGACCATCACCAACATGGCCAACTCGCTGGAGGTGTGCACCGCGCAGGGCGACTCCGTCCTCGTGCTCACCGGGACCAACTTCCTGGTCATCACCGACAACGCGGGCACCAGAGGTCCGCAGGTGACCATCAACGGCCAGCCCTTCGCCAGCACCGCGGCGGACTGCGGCCCGGTCATGGACGCCCCGACCGCGCAGCTCTGCTCCACCCTGAAGGTCACCATCCCCAAGGGTTCGCTCACCGCGGGCGCCACCTTCGCCCTCGGGGTGCTGAACCCGGCGCCCGCAGCGTGCAGCATCCAGGCCTCGCTGCCGATCCAGGTCGTGCCCCCGCCGACCCTCAGCAAGGTGGATCCCACCAAGCTGTGCGCTGGTGGCGGCATGCTGACCCTGACCGGCACCGGCTTCCTCAGCGGCGCCACCGTGCTGCTCAACGGCGTGCCCGCCGCCAAGGTGGTGGTCTCCGTCGACGGGACCTCCGCGGTGGCGCTCTTCGGCGGCGTGGTCAAGCCCGGCGGCCCCTACGACATCACGATCAAGAACGCCGATAGCTGCCTGGCCACGCTGAAGGCCCAGATCACCGTCACCCCGGGCCCCTCGATCCTCTTCGTCGATCCGCCGACCTTGCCGAGCAGCATCTCGGCCCAGGTCACGGTCTACGGCAGCGGCATCACCCCACCGGTGAAGCTGGTCGAGATCACCCCCGCCGGGGGCATGGCCTACACCTCGCTGAAGTTCACCACCGACCCCAACCACCCGAACCGGGTGCTCGCGCTCATCCCCGCCGGCCTGGCCGCGGGCAACTACGACATGCGCCTGACCGACAGCGCCGCCGGCACCTGCCCGGCGTTCCTGCCGGGCGCCCTCAAGGTCTCCGACAAGCCCACGCTGACCGTGTCGACCGTGGTGCCGGGCTTCGGCAGCACCGCGCTGAACACCGCGGTCCAGCTCACGGGCGCCGGATTCGTCTCGACCCCGCGGGTGTACCTGAACCCCACCGGCAACCCGCCGGGGTCGCAGGCCACCGGCTTGGGCGCGGTCACCTTCCAGACCAAGACCTCGCTCACCGGCGTCGTGCGTAGCGGGCTGCCCGCAGGCGCCTACGACGTGCTGGTCGTCAACCCCGACGGGAAGTTCGGCATCGCCACCAAGGCCTACATCGAGACCGCGGCGAACGCGCCGCCCCCGGTGGTCACGAGCATCGCGCCTTCCTCCTTCGTCACCGGCTCGGCGACCCCGGCGACGATCTTCGGCAGCGGCTTCCGCAGCCCCACCATCCTTTTGACCTGCCAGGACTCCGCCGGTGCCCCCGTGGCCGGCGCCAGCGCCACGGTCACCGCCTCGACCGGCACCAGCATCAGCGTCAGCGTCACAGCGCTGGGCGTGCTGTGCATCGTCCGGGTCACCAACTCCGATGGTACCTACTTCGACTACTCGGCCATCGGGGTGACCAACGCCTCGTTGAACCTGAACGGGTTCACTTCGGGCACGGTCATGACCACCCCCCGGCGGGGCCTCGGCGCCAGCGCCGGCCGGCCCACCGTGGTCGCACGCTTCGTCTACGCCATTGGCGGCGACAACGGCAGCGACGCCGCGCCGCTGGCCTCCGTGGAGACCGCGCCCACGGGTCTCGACGGCACCTTGCGCATCTGGTTCGTGACCTCGCAGAAGTTGCCGGCCGCGCGCAGCTTCATTGGCGTGGCCAACGTCGGCCGCTTCCTGTACGCGGCCGGCGGCTTTGACGGCACCAAGGCGGCCAAGGAGGTGTACCGGGCGGAGATCCTGAACCCGCTCGCCGCCCCGCAGGTCTCCGACGTGGATATCATCTACGACGACTACAAGGGACTGGGCACCGGCCTCTACGTCTACCGCATCTCCGCGGTGCTGAATGGCACCGACCCGAACAACCCGAACGGCGAGACCCTGAGCGGGGACTTCTTCCCGGTCCAGCTCCCGACTCTGGCCGCCGGCAAGCTGCAGTTGACGCTGACCTGGACCCAGGTGCAAAACGCCGTGCGCTACAACATCTACCGCACGGTCAAGGCCGGGGACCCGGCCGGCAGCGAGCTGCTGCTGGCCACGGTGGACGCGGCGGCGATGCCCCTCATCTACGTGGACAAGGGCGACACCGCCCCCATGGGCGCAGTGCCGCTGCCCCTGGGCTCGACCGGGACCTGGCGCAGCATCGCGCCGCTCGGCATGGCGCGCATCGGCGCCGGCGTGGCCGCGGTGCAGGACCCGGCGGACAGCACGAAGTGGTATCTGTACGCAGCGGGCGGTAACAGCGGCACCCCGGCCGCCCCGGCCCC